>CALAZI010000165.1 GCA_937895955.1 uncultured Alphaproteobacteria bacterium
CGCTTGGGACGTCCTGGCGAAACGGCAAGCTGCATTTGCCGCTTCTCGTCACGCTCAACGGCAAGCCGTTCGGTCGCGCCGACGCCGGCGTCGACATGACGTTCCATTTCGGCCAGCTGATCGCGCACGCCGCAAAAACGCGCCCGCTCGCCGCGGGAACGATCATCGGTTCGGGCACGGTTTCGAACAAGCTTGACGGGGGTCCCGGCAAGCCGGTTGGTGAGGGCGGCGCCGGCTATTCCTGCATCGCCGAAATCCGCATGATTGAAACGATCGCGACAGGCGCGGCGAAAACGCCGTTCATGAAATTCGGCGACCGCGTCGAAATCGAGATGTGCGACGCCAAGGGCAGGTCGATCTTCGGCCGCATTGATCAGACGCTGAAACGCTACGAACGCTGATCAGTCCGCAAAACGCGCGGCGGCGAGATAGCCGGCGCTTGCGGCGGCCGCGGTCAGGAACGTTCCCCAGATGACGTCGACAATGGCCACTTCGGCGGGATAACCGCGCAGCGTGGCGAGGTTCGTCGCGTCATAGGTGCCGTAAGCGAGAAGGCCGATGAGCGCGCCGTTGATGAGCGCGCGCGTCATGCCGCCGCCGGCGAGCGCCGGCGCGACGGCGAAATAGACAATCCCCGCGACATAGCCGGCGTAAAAGACGCCGGCGACCAGATAGTCAGGCGTAGGGCGGATGAGATCGCCGAGGCGAGAGAAGTAGAAATCTTTCGCGACGCCGGCGAGCCAGACCATATCGAGCGCAAAGAAAACGAGCGCGGCGGCGACATAAGCGATGACGATTTGCATGGGCTGACGGCCTTTCCGTTCGAAACGGCGTTCAGAGAGGATACGAGGCGCTTGCGGGCGCGGTTCACCTGCGCCGGACGCTGGCGGGGCCGAAGATCGCCCGCTAGGCTCGCCGCAACGCCAATCGCAACAGGAATCGCCGATGCCCAGCCTTCGCGCCCGCCTTGTCAATCGTTATGTGCGCAGGAAGCTGAAATCCCTCCCGCTTTCCGATATAGAAGCGAAGGAATTGCGCGCGCGCATGGAGGCGGGCGCTTTGCCGCTTTCGCCCAAAAGCGTTTCGATTGAAAAGACAACCGTGCCCATTCCTGGCGAATGGCAGCGACCGGCGAAAATCGAACCCGGACGGACGATCCTCTATTTTCACGGCGGCGGATATTATTTCGGATCGCCGCGCCTGATGCGAACGATCAGCAGCCGGCTCGCCATGCTGGCGTGCGCGCCCGCCTTCTCGCTCGACTATCGGCTTGGTCCCGAAAACAAGTGTCCCGCCGCAACGGAGGATGCGCTCGCCGCTTTCGACTGGCTGCTGCGCGAAGGCGTTCGGCCGGATGAGATTTATGTCGGCGGCGATTCGGCGGGCGGCGGCCTCGCGCTCGCGATGATGCAGGCGCAGAAAGAACGCGGATCGCCGCTTCCGGGCGGCGCGTTTCTCTTCTCGCCCTGGACGGATCTCGCCGCGCGCGGCGCCTCAATCGATGAAAATGACGAGAAATGCGCGATGTTCACCGCCGATACGATCCGGCGCGGCGGCGTCCATTACGCCGGCGCCATGCCGCTCGACGACCCGCGCGCCTCGCCGCTCTACGGCCGATTTGAAGACCTGCCGCGCCTGTTCATCTGCGCCAGCAGCGATGAAGTCCTGCGCGACGATGCGATTCGCACGGCTGAGAAAGCGAAAGCGGCGGGCGTTTCGGTCGAACTTCAAATCGAGAAAGGGCTCGTGCATATTTGGCCGATCTTCGCCCCCCTGATGCCGGAAAGCATGCGCACGCTGAAGTCAGTCGCCGAGTTCATTCGAAAAGGCTGAGGAAAAAGATGAGATCGGACGTTGCAAAACTCGCTATCGCCGTTCTGCTCGACATTCTCGATTTTTCAATCCTGTCGCTGATGCCTGGAACGGGGATCGTTACGGACATCATCATGGGCGCGATCGCGTTCGTGCTGTGGGGGCCGGTCGGGCTTCTGGCCTTCTGGGAAGCGCTCAATCCCGTTGAGCCCGTTGACGCTTTCGTGCCTACAATGACGCTGATCGCGCTCAGCCAGATGGGCAAAGGGCGCAAGAAATCCGCGCCCACGGAAATTCAGCGATAAAAAACCCGCGCCGTCGCCGGCGCGGGGCCTTGTCACACCATACGCAACCAAATGCGGTCAGTCGCAGTAATCGCCGCTGCCGCGATAGCCGCGCGGGCCGTAACGGCGGAACGAGCCGTCATCCCAATAGCTGTCGCCGTAGCAGGGATCTTCGTAATAATAGCGATCGGAATAGCGGTCATAGCCGCGCCGTCCATGTTCGCGCGCGCGGCCCCAGCATGTGCCGGAACGCGAGCAGCCTTCATAGGCGCCAAGCGCCGCGCCGATGAGTGCGCCGTACGCGGCGCCCTTGCCGGGACGGCCGGCGAAGATCTCGCCGGCGACCGCGCCGCCGGCCGCGCCGAGCGCTGCGCCGTAAAGGGCGCCTTCGCCCGTCGATTGGCATCCCGCCGCCGCAAGGCTCAGCGCACCCAAACCAACCAGCATCATTTTCATGTCAAACCCTCCTGCGATGAGAGGTCCGGTCGCCCTTCGACACGCTACTGGCGGACCCGCCCGGAAACCCTTGATGCGCCCTTATCAGCCATCCTCACGGCGAGAATTGGGCGAAAAAGCCGTCAAATAAGGCGCGACTGCGGCGAAGCGTTGCCGGCGGGCTCGCAGGCGGTAAATTGCCCGCGAGCAAGAGCCGGAGCATCAAATGAGCGCGCGCAAGCAAAAGGCGGTATGTCTTACCGCTTATCCGAAAGGTCTTCCGTCAGCGGAAAGTTTCGCCATGCGCGAAAGCGATCTTCCGGCGTTGAAGCCCGGCGATCTCCTCATGCGTACGGTCTGGATGTCGGTCGATCCCTATATGCGCGGCCGCATGCGCCCCGACGTCAAGAGCTACATTCCGCCCTTCGCCCTCAATGAGCCGCTCGACGGCGGCGCGGTGAGCGAAGTCGTCGAATCGAATAATCCGGCCTTCAAGCCGGGCGATCATGTCGTCGCTTTTCAGGGCGGATGGAAAGACTATTGGATTTCAAACGGCGACGGCCTGACCAAGGTTGACGGTTCGATCGCGCCCTTGTCCGCCTATCTCGGCGTGCTCGGCATGCCGGGGCTGACCGCGTGGGCGGGCCTTACGCAAATTCTTGAACCGAAAGCCGGCGATACGGTGTTCGTATCAGGCGCGGCTGGCGCGGTCGGTTCGCTTGTCTGCCAACTCGCCAAGATAAAGGGATGCCGGGTCATCGCTTCCGCCGGCTCAAAAGAAAAATGCGACTGGCTGTTGAAGGAAGGCGGCGCGGACGTCGCGCTCAATTATCGCGATTACAAGAGCGCCGCCGAATTGACGAAAGCGCTGGAGCAAGCCGCGCCCGACGGGATCAATTGCTATTTTGAGAATGTCGGCGGCATGCATCTGGAAGCCGCGCTCAACTGCATCGCCTTCGGCGCGCGCATCGCGCTTTGCGGCATGATTTCCGTCTATAACGCGAAAGAGCCCGAGCCGGGTCCGCCGAACCTCGCGCTGTTGATCGCGCGCAGCGCCAAGATGCAAGGCTTCATCGTTTCCATCTATCTGCATCTCGCGCAGCAATTCGCCGGCGAAGTCGCGCCGCTGCTCGCGCAAGGCAAGATCAAGTTCCGCGAGTCGGTCTATGAGGGCCTTGAAGAGGCGCCGAACGCCTTTCTGGGCCTCTTTCACGGCGAGAATTTCGGCAAGGCCGTCATCCGCATCGGCCCGGACCGCCTCTGAGAAGCGTTTGGTTGACGCATTCTTAACGGCGCCGTCGCTAGGTTCGCGCGATGGACGGCGCACGGATCCTGCCGCTGACTGAGCGGAAATTCATATCGCTTTCGGCGAACGCCTTCGCCGCGTCGGCGGCGCTCGCCCTTATCTTCGGCTGGCTTCTTTCATCGACGGGCCTCTTCACGGTCGATGAGTATTTTTATCTCCGCATGGCGGAAGCGATGGCCGGCGAGGGCGCCTTGTCGTTTCGCCAGTTCGATGTCGCCGGCGCGGCCGCGCTCGACATGACGTTCGCAAGGCAGGCGGGGGAAGCGGGGCGGCTCATCCCGCAATATCCCGCCGGCTATGCGCTGATCGCGGCGCCGTTTTACGCCTTGTTCGGCGCCAAAGGCCTGACGCTCGTGAACGCCGTCGCGGGATTCGTCGTTCTCATCCTGACATTCCGGCTGGCGCGTCGCCTGTTCGATGACGACAGGTTCGCGCTCGTCGCGGTCGGCATTCTGGCGCTTGCGACATACTGGTCGACTTATCTCTACGCCGTCTGGCCGCATATGCTGGCGCTCGCGATAGCGCTCGGCGCGATTGACCTTGCGTTGCGGGCCGGCGCGGGGGATCGGCGCGCCGCTATCGCCGCCGGATGTCTGATCGGCGTCGGCGAAAGCGTCCGGATCGACATGATCGTCCTTGCGCCGGCGATCATCGTCTGGTTGCGGCTTTTTTGCGAAGGCGAGACGCGCAAGCTTGCGCTCATTTTCATCGGCGCGACGATGGCCGGCCTTGCCTGCGCCGCCGGATTGAGCTGGCTTCGCGACGGCGCCTTTGCGCTCTTTTCCTACGACAACGGCGTCGCAGCGAATGACGTTTCGGATTTCATCCCGCTCGCCATTCTCGCCGCAACGACGCTCATCGCCGTCATCATGTTTGACTTTCAGCGCGTTATTCCGTTTGGAGCGAAATCCTTGTTCGCCCTTCTCGTCGGCGCCGCGATCATTCTACTCCTCGCAGCGAAGCCTGCGCTCCTGATCGCTCACGGCTTCTGGTACGCGCTAGTCGACGCGCAGGCCTACGCCCATCTCGACCGTCAATACGGCATCGTCATCGACGAATGGGGATGGCTTTCCTTTTATGGATTTTCCAAAAAGGCGCTGCTGCAGAGCGCGCCTTTCGCCGTTCTGGCGATCCTGTCTGTCGTCCGGCTGCTGCGCGGCGGCGCGCATCGCGTCGAGGCGCTTTTGATCATCTTGTCGGGCGCGGTCGCCGCACTCTATTCATTCAATGAAACGGATTCAGGTCTTGGGCTCAATGCGCGGTTCCTGTTGCCGCTCTTGCCGGCGATAGCGATCCTTGCCGCCGCGGAGCTGCGCTTGCTCGCTGAAGAGGCCGGACTGGCGCCGCGGCCCATGTTGATCGCGGCTTCGGCGGCGGCGCTGGCGTTCTTCATTCTGCGCTTTTCAAACAATGAGGCTGGGCCGCTGCGGACGCCGATCGATCTTTATCCGCAGCTCGTCCTCGCCGCGTTCCTCTTCGGCGCCGTCTGTTTGTACGCAATCGGGCGTTCGCCGCAGCGCGCGCGCATCGCGGCTTTGCTGGGCGCGGCGGCGATCGGGGCAGGGGCGTCTATCGGCGCGAGCGACTTCATCCAGGATCAGGCCTATCGCAATTATGTCGCCGGTCAGGCGCGCCTTTACCGCGCGATCATGCCGGGCGACGCGCTCTTGTTCACCTCGCGCCCGGCGCTCTACGGCGAGGCGGCGGCGGTCGGTCTTGCGGTCGCCTATCCGGGCGTCAATGAGGCGGCGGCGGAGAAGGCTGCGATCGACGCCTATCATGCCGCCGGCCGCTGCGTTTACGCGCATGGAACAGGGGCGCTCGAATGGGCTGTGAAAACCGGGCTTTTCGCCGCCCCGACCGAGCTGCCGAACGCCTATTCGCAAGGCGCGATCGCCCGGCTTCTGGCGAACCCTGAAAGCTGCCCGTGACCCCATAATCGGCGCTTGACCTCAGACCGGGCGCAGACTATCCACCGGGCTCCCGAAATTCGGGATGCGCGGGTGTAGCTCAGTTGGTTAGAGTGCCGGCCTGTCACGCCGGAGG
>CALAZI010000166.1 GCA_937895955.1 uncultured Alphaproteobacteria bacterium
TTGCGCAGGGCGCGCATCGAAGGAGAGCTTGAAAGCCTGGGCTTTTCTTCCCTTCCCGAAGGAATCTTTGATCTTACCGGCGCAGAGATCGCCGCCATCCATGACGATCCGGAAACGGGTTGGCCTGCCGCCGGCCGTCTGATCCTCGACAATCTCACCTATGGCGCGATCAGCGCCAGGGCGGCTTCCGACGGCGAAAGCGAAAAAGACCTCGCCAAAATGCGTATCGCGTGGCTGCGCCGGCAATATTCTCCGGCGAACGCCGGCAGATTAAGGGAGCGATTTCATCGGCTCATCCCATGGCTGCGTTGGCGGGCAGGGCTTGGAACGCCGCCGCGCGGAAAATTTTCGCCGCAACCGTTCGAGCAGATGGAAAAGGCGCTGCGCGCCGCGGGTCATGACTATGCGGCGACGCGGATCGCTGTCGAACGTCGCGAATGGCATCGCCGATGCGTTGATCGGGGGCTTGATCAGTTTTTAAACGGCGTTTTGAAATGGACATCCGACTACGGATATTCCCCATTTCGGGCGGCGCTCTGGTATGCCCTCTGGGTCGCTCTCGGCGCATGGCGCATACGTGAGCGGCTTACCGATAACGGATTTGAAATCGCCGATGAGGGCATGTCGACGCATGGCGATTTGCATCTGGAGCCGGTCGCCTATGCGATCGATCTGACTATTCCCATCGTTGATTTCGGTCAGGCGTCGGCGTTTCGGCCGGTTCCCGGCTGCGCGGAGCTGTTCAGTTTGCAGCTCTTTTGTCAATGGCGCGATCTCGCCGAGGTCGGCTATTCGCTGGTCGGCTTCACGTTTTTTTCAATTCTTGTCCTGACGCTCACCGGCGTCATTCGCAGCGACGCGGAATAGTCATCGCTCCGCCTCGCCGACGATTCCGACAATCGGACCCATGGCGACGCCGGGATCGTTGCGATCGAGTTCAGGCGCATAGAGGCGAGAGATCGTTCCGTCGAGATAGAGCGCGTTCGGGCAATCCAGCGCATCGCGGAAATAGGTCGCGAATTCATGGAATGTCACGGGCGTGTCGCTGAGCGCGAAGACGACGCTTCCGTCCTTTCTGACGCCGACGCCGTTGCGTCGTTTTCTCGACGTCGCGTCGACGAGAAATCGCGGATGGATCGCGCCGGCGATGACAAGCATCGGTCCTGATTGCGTGGCGAAGATGACGCGGCTCCCCTCTCCCGCTTGCGGGAGAGGGGTCGGGGGTGAGGGGGAATCATTCTTCGCCCCGCAGGTTGATCTGGTTGTTTCTGCTTCCTCGCCCTCACCCCTAACCCCTCTCCCGCAAGCGGGAGAGGTGAATTGTGCGATAAAATCTTCCGTCTTCGTCACATGCGCGCCGCCGGCGTCATCCATCCAGAAAACGCCGTTCGGCTTCAGGTGAAAATTGCCGGGGCCGTCTTTCGTCGAAATCTTTTTCCGCTCCTCGCCATTTTCAATATAAAGTCCGACCGGCGAGCGATCCTCGTGATACATGCCGGCGTTCATCGCGAAGAGCAGCTTTTCGCCTTGCGCCTCCAGCGCCGCTGATACGGGGCCGAAATCGCCGTAAGGCTCTCCCGCTTCGTCATTCAGAAAAAGACGGATGTCGTGCCGCGCAGGATCGAAATCGCAGATGACATAGCGCGCATCGCCTTGCGCGTCCTCGCGGCAGGCGGCTTCAGCCGCGCTCCAAAGCGCCATTGTCGCCGCCAGTCCCGCCGCCACTCTTCTCATACGCTTCCTCATTGCATCGCCGCGACTATAAGTCGTTTGGTGGCGAAAATGGGGAGGCCTGCGCGCCCGATGGTCGGCGCCGTTGATCTCAATCATGGAGGGTCTTTCCGAAGCGTGTAATATCAACTGTCGCATTGAGCGAAGGAGAGGCGCATGGACAGGTCGGTGAAGATTGAACAGCATGGCGGGCTCGGCGTTTTATGGTGCATCGGCTGGCTGTTCACGATTGGTTACCTCAAAACGGGTTTCTGGAAGGGCGTTCTCGCGCTGCTCGTGTGGCCCTATTTCCTCGGCGCCGAGTTCGCGCCGACGGGCGCGCCAACGCCGGTTGAGCGGACGCCGGATGCGCAATAAGGCCTGTCGCAAAGGTTGATCGCGCGGCGCGCGCGCCTATCATCCGTGCGGCTTAGGGAAAGGTATTGTCATGCGCTTTGCCGTTATCGCCGCCGCGGTCATCGCCGCTTCGCCCGCTTTCGCCCAGAATGCGGCCTTTCACGCCGGGACCTATATTGCGGAATTCGGCCCGGTCGCGAGCGTCGAGAGCGACCTCGCCATTCCGAAAAAAACGGCGTTCAAAATTCGCTATGACGTCAAGGACGCCGCGATGCCGGGCGAACTCAGCAAGAACCTTGTCGCTGTCGCGCGCTTTCTCAATATGAGCGTTGAAAACGGCGTCGCGCCGGAACGGATCAGGCTCGCCGTCGTCGTGCATGGCGGCGCGACGAAAGATCTGATGCTCGATGCGCGCTATCAGGCGGAAAAGAACGCGGCGAACGCCAATGCGCCGTTGATCGCCGCGCTCATTGAAAAAGGCGTCGACATCTATCTCTGCGGGCAGAGCGCGGCCGCCTATGAAGTGACGAAGGAGGATCTGTCGCCAGGCGTGAAGATGTCGCTTTCGGCGATGCACGCGCACGCCATCCTCGACAGCGAAGGCTATTCGCTCAATCCGTTTTGATCGCGTTTAGCGAACAGGCCGCAGATGACAAGCGCGACGCCGGCGATCATTGCGAATGATATGGAAAGAAGGCCGACGGTCACCAGATTTTCCTGCCATGGAGCGGCCGACGGCTGCGGGGAGGCGATCGGCGTCAGCGAACCGGTGTTCCAGATCGCTGCAAGAACAATGGTCAGCCAGTTGACGGTTGTTCCGTAGGCGAGAAGCCAGAACGCCGCCCTATCGAGCCGGACGCTGAGCCGGACATGCGGCCAGGCGGCGCCGAGCGCTATCAGGAAAGCGCCGTTCATCACGCCTTCAAGATGGGCGGAAAGGCCCATGCGCGGGTTCGCCGCGAAATTTGAAACGAGGCCGGTCAAGAGGCCGAGCATGAACAGGACGGCGCCGAGGCGCACGAAATTCCTGGCGACCGGGTTTTCGAGCGATCGGCCTGTCATCAACTCTCATAACTCCGGGGCGTCTTCGCGGGTCAGGCGCCAGATGAGAATCGCCGCGCGTTCGGTCGCCTCGCGGATTGAAGAAAGCCGCAACGATTCGTTTGGCGTATGCCCGCCTTCGCCGATCGGTCCGAGGCCGTCGAGCGCCGCGTCGACATAGGGTGCGGCGAAGGAAATATCCGCAGCGCCGCGTTCGGCAGGGTCGTTGCCGACGAATGGGCCGTAGCCGAGATCTTCGGCCGCCGCCGAATAAAGCGAAAGCAGCCGGTCGTTGCCGGCCGAAGGCGACATGGCGGGATAGGAATCGATGAACTCGATTTCGGCGTCCGTCAGCGGCAAATGACGCTCGACGATCTTGCGCATGACGGCGCGCGCCTTTTCTTTCTGTTCTTCTGAAATGAAGCGCAAATCGCCGTCGACGACCGCTTTCTGCGCGACGACATTCGTCTTGCCGAAGGCCGAGCCCTTGTTGGCGTCAAATTCATACTGAACGTCGCTGCCGCCGACCATCGCGCCGACATTGAAGGTCAGGTATTTTTGCTTGTGGAGCTTCTCGTAAAAATCATTCATGATCCGCGCCGCTTCAAAGATCGCGCCGGCGCCGACATCGTCGCGAAAAATGCCGCTTGAATGATTGCGCTTGCCGCTCGTCGTCAGCCGCCAGCCCGATGCGCCGCGCCGCGAGGTGACGGCGACGCCTTCCTCGCCGGCCTCGAAATTGAGCGCGACGTCAGCGCGCATCGCCGCCTCGATGAGCGATTTGCGCGTAACATCGATCGGCTTGCCGGTGAATTCCTCATCGCCCGTGAAGACGATCTCGATCGCCGCGCCGTCAAGCGCGCCGGCGTCGGCGAGCGCCTTCAGCGCATAGAGAACGACGACGTCGCCGCCTTTCATGTCCTCAACGCCGGGGCCGTAGGCCGTGTCGCCTTCCCGGCGGAAAGCGGCCGCGCCGTCTTCCGATTCATAAACGGTGTCGAGATGGCCGATGAGCAGAATTTTGCGGCCGCGGCCGCCGTCACGTTTTGCGATCAGATGCCCGGCGCGATTGACCTCGTCCGGAAAGCTTTCCCAGCGTGTTTCAAAGCCGAGTTCTTCAAACGCGGCGGAAAATTCCGCGCCGACCGCCCGGACGCCGTCATGGCTCATCGTGCCCGAGGCGATATTGACGACCGTTTCGAGGAAGTCGACCGCTTCCGTCTCGCGCGCGGCGACGGCGTCGCGAATTTTCTGCTCCTCAGGCGAGATCGCGGCGGCGGCGATCTGCGGCCAGAAAAGCAGCGCAAAGGCGAATATGTGCTTTTTCATCCTGTTTATCCTGCCCCTCATGCGCGTTGCGGCGCGCTTTGCGGTTTATTCTTCGACCGGCTCGATAATGCGAACGGCCGGCGCGGTTTCGGCGAGCGTGAAAACGGCGTCTGTCAGATCAACGCTTTCGCCGAAATAGTCGATCAGCGCGGCGACGAGCCCGCCGGCGATTTCCTCCCGGCTTGCGCCGCCCGCCGGCGCGCCGGCATAGCCGGACCAGACGCGCTCACCGCCGCGGCGGGCGTAGACCGTCACCCTTATTTGCGGGGCGTCCTTCGGCTGGGTGCGGGGGTGATCGACCCATTCGGCGTAGAGCTTCGGATCATTGATCGTGTCGGTCGGATCGCGATCATAAGACGAAATCTGGATCGGCGATTTCGGCAAGGGCTTGCGGCCTTTCGGTCCGGGCGTTTCGACGCTGACGGAGAAGGTGAGGCGCGCGTCGTTCGCCGACGGCGCCAGCTGAAATCCGCGCGCTTCGAGGCGCTCGATCATGATCCGCCGCGCCGCGTCCTCGATCAGCGTGCCGTGAAAGTCTGGCGCTTCGAAAGCCTCGCTCGTATCGACAGGCGCCGCCGCGAACGTCCTGATCCAGCCGGCGGCCCGCGCCGCCGCGTCTTCCTGCGCCGCCGCGCCGAAAGGCGCGGCGAGCAATCCTGCGATGAAGAACAATGCAAACCTTCCGGACGCCGCCGCCATCGTTTGAAAACCGTATATGGATTGATCGAATTGTTCGGAGAAGGATGGCGCAACAGCGAACCGCGCGCAACGCGCAAAACCGTCACGGGGTTTTGCGCCCCGCCGCTGCTGGTCGCCCGATCAAGTCGCCTTTCTCGCCGTCGCATATGCGTTGGGGGCCCAGCGGCGAGAAAGTCGACTCTTATGTTCCCGTCTCAGGCTTTCGCCGTTGAGCGGGCGCTTGTTCCGTCCCTAACGCCGGCATGACCCGGATCAGGTTCAAAGGGTCGATCTCAGTCCCTTACGCCCTTGCTCCCTGGCGCGTATTGCTCTCTTCGTCCGGCTTGAAAAAGGCGGACCATGAGAGGTTGCGCGTCGCACGAGCCGTCGTCCATTGGCGACAGGCGGGACGCCCCTCGGAAC
>CALAZI010000167.1 GCA_937895955.1 uncultured Alphaproteobacteria bacterium
CCGTCAATACGGCGCTCAACTGGACTGTGACGATGCGGCCATCCTCGATGCCGCTGTTCATCCAGCGCCTCGGCAAGTCGTACTGGTTTTAGCCCGTCAGGGTCGATCGCGGACGCCGCGCCCGAACATCGCCGCAAGGCCGGTCAGCAAATGCCAGAGAAAGGCGAGCATCATCAGCGAGCCGCCGATGCGCAAATTGCTCCAGTTCTCGCCGGCGGCGCCGATCAGATACGCCGTAGGTCCGGCGATGGCGATTAACATCCCGACGCCGCCGAGCCAGCGCGAGTGAAGGCGGCCGTGCAGCATTTGCGACGCTAGCAGTCCGATTGCGGGAAACTTCAGGAAAACGCCGGGCGTGAAAAACCAAAGCGCGCCCGCATGCGCCGCTTCCACCGCCGCAAGGCTCGGCGCGTCTGGGCCGCCCGCCGCATAGGCGAGCGCCGTTGCGGGAACGGCGAAGCCGTCGATGACGAGAGCGATCGCGAACAATCCAAAGGCGAGCGTTGCAATCGCCGCAGCGGCCAAGGCGGCGTTATTGCGCGCCCTATCCGACAGCGCCCGCGCATGTCCCCAATAACCGGCGATGAAACAGGCCGCGCCGATCAGACCGAGACTGTGGGAGAGTTGCCAGCGCGCGCCGGCGATTTCAGCGAGTCGCACCATTTCCTCTGTCGTCGCCGGCGGAAACGGCATGTCGTCGGGCAGCACGGCGAAAATCGGCGCCATGCGGGCGAAAAACAGAACGCCGCCAAGCGCGAACGCCGCCCCGGCGAGTTTCAAACCAAGTTTCATGACGCGCGCAGCCTCCTTTTAGCGATGCGTCGCTTAGCGCCCGAAAAGGCGAGATGTTCCAGCGAGTTGTGACGGATGACGCTATATCGGGACGAACGGCGCCTAGGCGGACGCGGCCTTCCTGATCGCCGATCTGTAGGCGCGGGAGACTGGTATGGAATCGCCATCCTCGAATTCGACGCGCATCCCGTCCGCCTTGCTGACGAGGCGCTGCGCGGCGTCGAGATTGACGAAATAGGAGCGATGGCAGCGCGTGAGGAATTTATCGCCCGCCTGAGCCGCCAATTCCGCCAAGGTCCCGCGCATAAGCGTAGATGTTGCGGCGCCCGCCTTTCGATGACGCACCTCGACGTAATTTCCCTGCGCCTTCAAATAGCGAAGCGCTTCAGCAGGAATGCGAAGGATCTCATTCGCGCTCTCGCCGCGCAGCGCGATAAGATCCTTCGTCGCTTTTTTTGAGGCTTTGAGGGTGAGAATTTCCTCCGCCAGCGCGCGCTGACGATTCCAGAAAAGGACGGCGCCGACGGTCAGGGAAGCGATCAGCATGACATTGAGCGCTGTTGGAAAAATCGCGCGCCCCGATTGCCAGAACAGAACATAGGCGAAATTCGCGCTCAGGATGAGTGCGAGACCGACGATGGCTTTCATCTTGCGATCGGCGATGTTCAGGCGATGGGCGCCGGCCATGGCGATGAAATTCAGCGGCGCGAATCCGCTGACAATGAGCGCTTCCGATAAATTGTCGATCGACAGGCCGAACGGCCGAAACAAAAAAAGGAACGCCGCAATCCCGAGCGAGATGACGACGGCCCGGTTGGTCGTTGACCCGGTGTCCGGTTTGCTGCGCATGGCCCCAGTTTAGGACGCTATGCGCCGCATCCGAAAGTCCGCGATGATCGCTTGCGCCGCGTTGTGGCCCGGCGCGCCGGTGACGCCGCCTCCGGGATGCGCGCCCGAGCCGCAAAGATAAAGGCCTTTGACCGGCATCCGATAGTCGGCGAAGCCCGGCTGCGGGCGGGTTGAAAACATCTGATCGAGCGACAGCCGGCCATGCATGATGTCGCCGGCGACAAGGCCGAATTTGCGTTCAAGATCGAGCGGCGAGTGGATTTGCGTCGCAATGACGCTTGCTTTGAAATTCGGCGCGTATTTCGTCACCGTGTCGATGATGAGCGCGGCGGCTTCCTCGCGCGCCTCGTCCCAGCTTCGCCCGTCCGGCAGGTCAGGCGCGAATTGCTGGCAGAATAGGCTCGCGACATGCGCGCCTTCCGGCGCGAGCGTATCATCCATCGTCGACGGGATGAGCATTTCGACAACCGGCTCGCGCGACCAGCCGTCCCGGCGCGCATCGAGATACGCCCGGTCGAGATAATCGACCGTCGGCCCGATGATGATCCCCGAGCGGTGGTGCTCGCCGGCGCCGTCGGTTTTAAGGCAGGAAAATTGCGGCAATTCTTTCAGCGCGACATTCATGCGGAACGTGCCGGAGCCGCAGGCGTAGTTTTCCATGCGCCGGCGGTCCTGCGCATCCATATCGTTCGCCGCGACGAGCTTCGTCAGCAGGAGTTTCGGGTTGACATTGCCGGCGACCGCGCGCGCGCGGATGATCTCGCCGTTTTCGAGCCTGACGCCGACCGCGGCGCCGTTTTCGACGATGACGTTGGCGACTGGCGATGATGTCGTGATTTCAACGCCGCGCGCCTCGGCGACGCGACGCATCGCCTCAGTAATCGCGCCCATACCGCCGATCGCATGGCCCCAACGGCCCTTCTTGCCGTTCACTTCGCCGAAAGCGTGATGCAGGAGCACATAGGCGGTGCCGGCCGAATGCGGCGAGGCGTAGGCGCCGACAATGCCGTCAAAGGCGAAAGCGCCGATGATCGAGGGGTGTTCAAAATAACCTTGCAGGAATTCCGTCGCCGATTTCGTGAAGAGATCGAGGATCAGCGTCTGGTCGCGCTTTTTGAGGCGCGCAATGCGCCCGCCCGTCGTCAAGGCGCGCCAGACATCCGCGACGCCGCCGCCGAGATTGGGCGGCGTTTTGAGGACGAGATCGCGCAAGACGTCCGCCGCGATGTCGATGTCGTCGTAATAACGCGCGAGCGCTTCGGCGTCTTTTTTCGAGTGGCGCGCGAACTCTTCCCGGTTGCGCGCATGATCGAAGGTCAGTTTCAGATACTCGCCGTCGCCCGTTCCGAGCGGCCAGAAGTTTGAAATGTCGCGTTCGACGACCGTGAGGCCGTTATTGTAGAGATCGAGATCGGCGATGACCTTGGGGTTCAACAGGCTGACCGTGTAGCTTGCGGTCGAGTTTTTGAAACCCGGGTGAAATTCCTCGGTGACGGCCGCGCCGCCGACGACATCGCGGCGCTCAACGATGCGCACGGTAAGGCCCGCCGCGGCGAGATAGCTCGCGCAGGCGAGGCCGTTATGGCCGGCGCCGATGATGAGAACGTCAGACGTCGCATTCATATAAGCCGCTTTCGCATGGGCGTCCTGGGCGCGAAGGCGAAGCCCCAGGCCGCTTCCTGTTCAATCGTTTTCAAAAGGCCTTTCCGGGCGGGCTCGGGATCAAACGCAACGAAGCCCAGTCGCCGGTAGAAAGGCGCGTTCCATGGAACATCCCGATACGTCGTCAGCGTCATTTCGTCAAAGCCGCCGTCGCGCGCCCAGTCTTCGCCGGCGGCGATCAGCGCCCTCGCGACGCCCCGGTTTTGAAAGTCCGGATCCACGTCGATTTCAACGAGATGAACCGCGCCGTCCAGAGGCTCGAACATCGCGAACCCGGCCGCCGCGCCGGCCGGGGATTCGGCGATGAGCGTCTGCCCCTCCGTCATGACGCGCTGATGCTCGGCTGCCTCGCGCACCGGACCGTCGGCGCAGAAGTCGTAGCCGACTTCACGAAATTTCTGAGCCGCGCGCCGCTCAAGCGCGCGCATCGGCTCAATGTCGGCGGTTGTCGCCGGCCGCAGGCGAAAACCCTCGGTCACGTTAGACCGATCTCCCGCAACCGCTGCTTCAAAAAATCGTCCGCCCTGATCGGCGGATGTTTCGCGCCGGAGCCGACGCAGCTCGGAATGCATTCAAGCATCGCGTCGCGGTGGGGATGCATGAAAAACGGCATCGAATAGCGGGAGACGTTCGGACCTTTCGGATTGACGACGCGATGGGTCGTCGCCGGAATGACGTCATTGGCGATGCGCGCCAGCATATCGCCAGCGTCAACGATGAGGTTGTCCGGCGCCGTCTCGACCGGCAGCCAGTTCCCCTCGCGATCAAGGAGTTCAAGGCCGGCGCCTTCGGCGGCGACGAGAATGGTGATCAGATTGATGTCCTCATGCGCGGCGGCGCGCACGGCGTTCGGATCGGCGTCGGCCGGCACCGGCGGGTAGTGAAGCAGCCTGAGGATCGAATTGCCGTTCGTCGCCATGGCGCGGAAATAGTCGTCCGCGACGCCGAGCGAGGGCGCGAGCGCCTCCAGCATAGAAAAGCCCGCCTCTTCCAGCGCGGAATAAAGATGCAGGAAGGTTTCGCGAAAGCGCGGCGGATGTTCCGGCCACTGGTTGGCGGGATAGATCTCGGCGAGCGGGGAGGCGAAGGCGAATTCGCGCCCGACATGCCAGAATTCCTTCAGATCCGCGACCTTGGCGTCCTTGGCGTGTTCGCGCCCGAACGGCGTATAGCCGCGCTGGCCCTGCGGGCCGGCGTAATAGCGCATTTTTTCGTCAAGCGGCCGGTCGAAAAACTCGCGCGATAATTGATAGGCGCGCGCAAGAAGCTCCCGGCTGACCGCGTGATCTTTCAAGATGATGAAACCGAAATGCTGGAACCCCTCCATCAGCGCATCGATGAACGCATGACGCTCTGCGGCCTCGCCATGAACGAAAGAATTGAGGCTGAGTTCGGGAACCCGATCGTAAGAGCGAGACATGGCTGTTTTCCTTTTTACGCCATCTAGCGGCTCGCCGCTCGCCGGCGTCAAGGCCGTCGCAGCGCTTTATTAACCAAAGATGCGCTCTTATGGCGTGAGGGAGCGAGGCGATGGGTCTGAAACTCAGTTTGAAGCCGGGCGAAAAGATCGCCGTCAACGGCGCCGTGATCGTCAACGGCGACCGGCGAGCCGAATTCATCGTTGAGAACAAGGCGAGCATCCTGCGCGAGCGCGACATTATGCGCGCCGAGGAGGCGACGACGCCCGCCCGCCGGGTTTACCTTCCCGTGATGATGATGGCGCTCGACCCGTCTGAAAAAGCGCGGCTTTTCGCCGAGTTTGAAAGGCGCCTGACCGAGATCGCCGGGGTCCTCTTAGACCCTGCGGCCTTGTCTCTCTGCCTGAAGATTTCAGCCGCCGTCGCCAACGGCGCCTATTACAAGGCGCTCGGCCATTGCCGGGCGCTTATCGATTATGAAAGCGAGAGGCTGAACAATGTCGCATGAGGCGTATCAAAAGGCGCAAAAGACGACCGCGCAGCCGCGCGACGCCGAGTACCGCGCCTTTTCGGAAGCGACGCGCCGGCTGATGGCGGCGATGGAATCGGGGCGCGAGGATTTGAAGCAGCTTATCGACGCCATCCATCTCAACCGCTCGCTCTGGGGGGCGCTCGCCTCGGACTGCGCCGACCCTGAAAACCAGCTGCCGTCGGAAACCCGCGCGCTCATCATCTCGCTGTCGCGCTGGGTCTCGCTCTATTCGACGGACGTGATGCAGAAAAAGGAAAGCGTCGAGCCGCTGATCGACGTCAACCGCATCATCATGGACGGTCTCGCCGGCAAGAAACCCGCGGCGTGATCGAGAGATTTTACTAGGCAGAAACCGCCCGCCCGGCAGATTTTGCCGGGCATTTTTTTCCGCTCTTCCGGAAAAGCGCGTTCAGGAATCATTAGCCTTACTCGCCAAGTCGAGAAGATTTGCGCCTTTGAAGATCGAATATTCACCATTTTATCCGAAACCCTAATCGGCAGGGTCCTTGCTCGATGACGCAAGCCGGACGAGCGCGCAGCGCGTCGCCGGGGGAGCGAAAAATCGCTCTTGAACCCAGAAAGGGAGCTGACCGATGGTCAACAACGTTTCCACGAATCCGGGCGCGCTCGTCGCCCTGCAAAACCTCAACCGCATCTCCGCCCAGCTTGAAGACGTGCAGCGCCGCGTTTCGACCGGCAAGCAGGTTTCGAGCGCCAAGGACAACCCGGCGCTTTACGCGCTGGCGCAAAAGCAGCGCGCCGAACTCGCCTCGATCGAACCGGTGCAGCAGGGCCTCAGGATCGGCGCCTCGGCGGTCGATGTCGCCATCGCCGCGGGCGAGGGGATTTCCGACATTCTCGTCCAGATGCGCGCCATCGCCTCGCAGGCGTCAGACCCGGCGCTTGGCGCCTCGGAACGCACGCTTCTGCAAGATCAATATGTCGCGCTCGCCGACCAGGTCGGGCGCCTTGTCGACAGCGCGACGATCGGCGGCCGCAATCTGCTCGACGGCACGACGGCGCTCCTTTCCGTCAACGCCAGCACGGACGGTTCCTCGACGATCGACATTGACGGCTACAATCTGACGTCGGCGTCGACAACGGTTTTGACCTTCGACTGGGACGCCTCTGATCTCGGATCAGCCGCGGGCGCCGCGACGGAACTCGCCGATCTCGACACGTCGATCGACAATCTGACAAGCGCGCTCGCCGCGCTCGGCGCCGGTTCGAATTCGCTGACGCTGCAGGGCAACCTCCTGAGCCGCGTCGCGGATGCGCTTGAAATTTCGATCGGCAATCTTGTCGACGCCGACCTGGCGAAAGAAAGCTCGCGTCTCCAGGCGCTGCAAGTGCAGCAGCAACTGGCGATCCAGACGCTCTCGATCGCCAACGCGGCCCCGAATGCGATCCTCGCCCTGTTCGCGTAACAGGCGAAAACCAGCCGCCGCGCCGTAACTGACGCGGCGGCGGGCAGGCCAAGATGGAAGTGAACGCCTTGTCGCAATCATCGACAGCCCGCACGGCGGGAAACGACGCTTACGGTCGCGCCGGCGAGGCGCGGCGTGAGGCGCTCGCGGAGAGCCGTCGCAACGTCACCGAGCGCGAGCTTGCGCGCGTCGATGAATCAAAAGCGCGTTCGGCCGAACAGCTCGCCGAATTGCGCGAAGCCGTCGCGCGCGTCGTCGGCGCCAACACCAGGCTGTCGATTGCGCGCTCGGCAAATTCGCTCGACTTCATCTATCGCGCGATCGATGTCGATACGGGCGAAGTCGTCAATGAATGGCCGCAGGACGTTTTCATCGGACTGATCCGCGGCGTTCGTCAGGACGTCAGGGCCGATGTCGACGCTGGACTGATGCTCGACCGCGTCGCCTGAAATTTCTTGAGGGACCCTCCCACTGCCCGGCGCGCGCCAAACGCCGGGCTTTTTTTTGCGATTCATTTTAACCTCAAAAGCGGCCGCTTCGGCTCAACAGAATTGAATTCGTCGACGCTGTCATTCATCCTCGCCCAGCAACGGCGATACGGGCGAGGGCGATGCGAATGCGAAAAGTCGTAATTGCAGTGCTGCTGATATTTACGGGGCACTCCGCGCCTGCTTTGGCCGGCGTCGACCCTTTGTCTGCGCGGATAAATGCGGATAAATACAGAGGATGCGGAGAGATTCGCATCTGTTTTTAATGAAGCCGACGGCGCGCCGGATGCCGCGACGCTTCAGGCTGGCTACATCGAGCCCGGAAGCGCAGGTTTGAAAATCTTTACGCCGGGACGGATTGAGAACGGGGAAAATCTCGCCGAGGCGATTTCGAAAAACCCTTCCGCGTATCGTCGCGCAATTGACGTTTGCCTACCGATAGCAAGCAGCGCAACGTCTGAATTGCGCGCGGTTTATCTTGCGCTCGAAGGCCTGCTTGGCGATTCGAATCTTCCTGAGATTTACGCGCTTTTCGGCGCAGGAAATTCCGGCGGCACGGCGGGCCCGGGCGCGCAGGTGATCGGCCTTGAGGTCATTTGCCGCGATGCGCAGAGTGAAGAGGAGATTAGAGCGTTGCTGCGCTCTTTTTTCGCCCATGAGACGGTGCACACGCTGCAGGATGGGCAGGAGAAACTGGTCGATGGCGCAGATTATCTGACTGCATCAGTCATTCTGGAGGGTACGGCGGACTATGTCGCCGCACTGGTCACCGGTAAGACGCCGTCGCCCGAACGCGCCGCTTGGGCGGCGCCGCGAGCGGAGGAAATCTGGGCGGCGTTTGAGAAAGACCGGAAAAAAATGAAAAAGCTTTCCTCTGAAAAGCAGTTTCAGAAAGGTTCGCCGCTCTACCGTTGGGTCGCCAATGTCGGCGCGACGCCGGATGGGTGGCCTGCCGAACTCGGTTATTGGCTTGGGAAAGAAATCGCCTCCGCTTATGTCGAGGCTGCGCCTGACAAGAAAGCCGCCGTCAAGGAACTGATCGAAATGACGGATCCCGATCTTGTTCTCAAGAAAAGCGGCTATGGGGCGCGCCTCGAAGCGAGCGCGCGCAAGGCGGATTGACCCGATCAAACCGCCCGGCGCATAAGGGCCGCCATGACCAGACAGACCGCCGCCCGCCATCTTGTCGACGCCCTCGTGATGAACGGCGTCAGCCATGTTTTCTGCGTGCCGGGCGAGAGTTATCTCGCCGTTCTCGACGCGCTTTACGACGTGCGCGACCGCATCAAGCTCATCGTCTGCCGGCATGAAGCCTCTGCGGCGAACATGGCGGAAGCCTATGGCAAGCTGACCGGCAAGCCCGGCGTCGTCATGGTGACGCGCGGGCCCGGCGCGACGCAAGGCGCCGTCGGCGTTCACACCGCCTTTCAGGATTCAACGCCGATGATCATGTTCGTCGGTCAGGTCGCGCGCGACCAGCTTGACCGCGAGGCGTTTCAGGAAATCGACTACCGTCAGATGTTCGGCTCCGTCGCCAAATGGGCGAGCGAAATCGATATCGCCGAACGCGCCGGGGAATATGTCAATCGCGCTTTCGCTACGGCGCAGAACGGGCGGCGCGGGCCGGTCGTTCTGGCGCTTCCCGAAGACATGCTGACCGAAGAGGCGGAAGCGGAAACCCTGCCGCCGGCGCCGACCGCGATGGCCGCGCCCGACGAGCGCGCGCTTGAATTGCTGCGCGAGCATCTCGGCGGCGCGGAGCGGCCCTTCCTGCTCGTCGGCGGAGGCGGATGGACGCACGCCGCCGTCAATGATCTCAAAACATTCGTCGAGGCGACCGGCCTTCCCGTCGGCGCCTCATTCCGGTCGAAGGACCTCTTCGACAATCTGCATCCGCAATACGCCGGCGATGTCGGCATCGGCCCCAATCCGAAACTTGTCGAGCGCATCAAGGCGTCGGACCTCGTCATCGCTTTCGGGCCGCGGCTCGGCGAAATGACGACGTCCGGCTATTCGCTGTTAAAGGCGCCGCTGGCGAAGCAGCCGCTCATTCACATTCATCCGGGCGCAGAAGAACTTGGGCGCGTCTATGCTCCGGTCCTCGCCATCAACGCCGCGCCGGAAACGATGGCGCGCGCGCTCGCCGCCGAGGAATGGACGCAGGATGAAAGCTGGCTGCAGCAGGCCTATGAAGCGCATTCCGATTTCGAAGCGTTTTCAAAGCCGGTGAAAGTCAGCGAGGGCGTCAATCTTTCGGAAGTTTTCTCCTGGCTCGACAAGAATCTCAGCCCGGACGCCATCATGTGCAACGGCGCCGGCAATTACGCCGCCTGGCTGCATCGCTTTTACCGCCACAAGGAATTCAAGACGCAATTGGCGCCGACATCGGGCGCGATGGGCTACGGCTTTCCGGCGGCGCTCGCGGCGAAAGCGGTTTATCCGCAACGCGATGTCGTCTGCGCGGCGGGCGACGGCTGTTTCATGATGGCGTCGAACGAGCTTGCGACCGCCGTTCAATACGGCCTTAACGTCATCACGCTCGTGTCGAACAATTCAATCTACGGCACGATCCGCATGCATCAGGAGCGCGAATATCCGACGCGCGTTTCCGGCACCGATCTGAAGAATCCGGATTTCGCCGCCTATGCGCGTTCCTTCGGCGCCTACGGCGCAACGGTGACGAAGACGGAGGATTTCCCCGCCGCCTTTGAAAAAGCGCGCGCGAGCGGCCTTCCCGCGGTTCTCGATCTCAAAACTTCAGCGAGCGACATTGCGCCAGGGCGGACCATTGAGGGGCTGCGGAAGCGGTAAGGCCGATAATCAAGTGCAAAAGCGGTAACTTGCCGGAAATGTTCGCAAAGCGTTGACCACCCGTCCGGTCTGTTAAAGGCTTCTTAGTTCGCCGATTTCAGCCAGGATGCGAACGCGCGGATCTGCTTTTCGCGCGGATGATCGGCGCGCCGGACCACGTAAAAGCGATAGCCGGGCAGACTGAGATCAAACGCCTTGACGAGCGCGCCTTCGGCGAGTTCCTTCGCCACTAGCACGTCGCTGAAAAGACCAATGCCTTGCCCGCCGATCACCGCTTCGATGGCGTGCGATTCTTCGCGAAAGCTAAGATGCTGCATGTCTTTGTAATCAGGCACATCGGGCCAATTGCGCCGCGCCGCATTCAGCCAACGCCGCCACGTCGGCGGGTCGCGGTCGCCCGGCGCCCAATATGCGTGGATGAGCAAATGCCTCGCGAGGTCGGCCGGTCGCTTCAGGCTCGCTGGCGCGAGCAATCTTGGATTGTAGACGGGCCAAAACGTGTCGGTCAGCAGCACATCGGCGACGCCTTCCGGATCGCCGGTGCGACTGGTGGCATAGCGAATGGCGACATCGCTGTCGCCGGCGCCGAGGTCAAGCACGCTGTCCGTGCCGATTACCTCCAGAGGGACGCTGCCGCGCAGCTTTCGCCATTGCGGCAACCGAGGCACCAGCCAGCGGCTGGCGAAGGCATTCGTGGCCGTCACGCGCAGTGGGAGTTCCTCACTAAGGCGTCTGACGGAGCCGATCGCGCCTTCGAATGTTTCAAGACCGCTGCGAATCGCTGGGAACATGCGCGCGCCGGCGTCGGTCAACGTCAACGGCCTTGGTCGACGACGAAACAGCGCGCAGCCGCAATAGCGTTCTAGCAATTTGATCTGATGGCTGATTGCGGTCGGCGTCACGCCCAGCTCCAACGCGGCCTTTTTGAAGCTCATGTGGCGAGCGGCGGCGTCGAACGCACGCAATTCCACAAGTGGCGGCAACGACTTCATGGGCGCCAATGTAGCTGAATTCAATTCATCGGCAGCTGAAAAATTTGCGTTTGCACTGCGGCAAGGATCGCCAGAGACACTGGCGGGGGTTTTAGGAAGCAGGAGCATTATGGGATCGACCTCGACCATTGCCGGAGCCGCGGCGAGGCTTGCAGCCGGCTTCAGGGGCCAAGTTCTAAAGCCCGCGGACGTCGGCTATGAAGAAGCGCGAAGAGTGCACAATGGCTTGGTCGATAAGCGGCCGGCCCTGATCGCACGATGCCGCGATGTCGCCGATGTCGTCGCCGCACTCAATCTCGCCCGCGAACTGGGCCTTGAAGTCGCGGTTCGCGGCGGCGGTCACAATGTCGCCGGTCGGGCGACCATCGATGGCGGGGTCATGATCGATCTGTCGCCGATGAAGGGAGTAGTTGTCGACCCAAAGCGCAGGACCGTGCGTGCGGAAGGCGGCGCGACCTGGGCCGACCTCAACCGCGAAACGCAGAAGCACAACCTCGCTGTCACAGGCGGCGTAGTATCCGCAACCGGCGTCGGCGGGCTGACGCTCGGCGGCGGGATCGGCTGGCTGATGGGCAAGCATGGTCTGGCCCTCGACAATCTGCGCGCCGTCGAACTTGTGATCGCGGACGGCAAGGTCTTGCAGGTCTGCAAGCAATCGGAGCCGAGCCTGTTCTGGGCCCTTTGCGGCGGAGGCGGGAATTTCGGCATTGCGACCAGCTTTGAATTTGATCTGCATGAAGTGGGCCCTAACGTCGTCGGCGGCCCGATCGTTCATCCGTTTTCGCGTGCAGGCGACACGTTGAAATTCTTTCGGGACGCGACGCGATCTCTCGCCGACGAACAAGTCCTGTTTGCAGCCTTGACACATGCGCCTGACGGATCCGGCGCGCCCGTCGCGGCGTTAGTCACCTGTCACTGCGGCCCGCTTGCGGAGGCGGAGAGAGCAGTGCGGCCGCTGAAGCAATTTGGTACGCCGATCGTCGATGGGATCGGGTCGATCGCCTATGAAGAGCTCAATACTATCCTCGACGCCGGCTTTCCAAAAGGCGCTCTCAATTATTGGAAGTCAAATTTCCTCACCGAGCTCAGCGATGCTGCGATCGAGACGATGATCGATTGCTTCGCGCGTTGCCCAACTCCCATGAGTCAGTTGCTTATCGAGCATTTGCATGGAGCGGTCACGCGCGTCGGCGTCAGCGAAACGGCCTTCCCACACCGGAAAGAAGGTTTCAATTTTCTGATCCTCGCCCAGTGGACTGATCACGCGGACACGAACGCCTGCATTCAATGGGCGCGTGAGACGACAAAACTGATGAGGCCGTTTTTCGCGGCGGGACGCTATGTCAATTATCTGGACGACGACGAAACCGGCGATCCGGTTGCGGCTGCGTACGGGTCTAATTATCGGCGCCTCAAGCAGATCAAGGCTAAATACGACCCGTCAAATGTCTTTCGCATGAACCAAAATATCCGGCCGCAGACCTGATGCGCGCGGAGGATCGCAGATGCGCGAGGTTCATCATCAGAGATTGCCGCTTCTAACGTGGATAGCGTCGCCGGACGCAAGAGGGTTTGACAGCTTCTGCTTGCGCCAAATCGACGACCCGACCAATTTCGTCAGCATAGCGATCTCCGCGAGCGCGACGCTGCGTTAAAAGGCGCGCCGCGGGCTCCTCGAAATCGTTTTTGCTCAAGCACGGCGCCGCATCACGCCGTCGGCCGACCGATCCGTTGCAGGGTGTCGAATTCATCGATCAGCTTGCGACCCGCCGGCGTCGGCACGCCGCGCTTGTCGAGCCAGCGATGCGCGATGGCGGCCTCAAGCAAACGCTCGTCGCTGTCGAGGCCGTCCAATTGGCGCACGAATTTCAGGATGCTCCTGGCGATAACGTCGTCGGTCACGCGGCCCTCTCTTGAACGATCAAACCAGCCGATAAAAATCGCTTGGCAGAATTGGCTAGTTTTCTTCGCCTAATTGGTACGCCTACGTTGAAACGCGACTTTGGCGATTACACACTCGATCCGCGAATCAGGCAAGGGGGCCGCCGGCCGGGCGAGGGCGCCTAAACGTCGCGCCCCCTGTAAACGCCCGAAGAACGTGATAAACGGCCGCAAAACCGCGAATTTCCTCAAACGTAACGGGTGCGACGCCATGGATCACGGCAAGAACGAATTCACGACCAATGCGGCCCTGAAGGCCCGGCGCGATGAGGCGCTGCCGGTCGGTTTGCCTTCAAAATCAGGGGTTTACGTCGCCAAGGCCGAGAATTCAGAGCTCTGGGACGTCGAGGGGAAGCGTTACATAGATTTCATCGGCGGGATCGGCGTTCTCAATGTCGGCCATCGCCATCCGAAAGTCGTCGCGGCGATCAAGCGCCAAGCGGAGGCATTCCTCCATACGAGCTTCGGCATCGCCCAGTATGAGGTTTACGTCGAACTCGCCGAACGGCTGAACAAGCTCGCGCCCGGATCATCCAAGAAGAAGACCGCGCTGTTCAATTCCGGCGCGGAAGCGGTCGAGAACGCTGTCAAATTCGCCCGCCGCATCACCGGCCGTCCGGGCGTCATCGCCTTTGAGGGCGCATTTCACGGACGCACGCTTCTGGCGACGACGCTGACGGGCAAGTCGAAACCTTACAAGCAAGGCTTCGGGCCGCTCGTGCCGGCGATCTTTCACGCGCCCTATCCCGACGCCTATCACGGCGTTTCGGTCGAGACCTGCATCCGCTGCCTCGATCACATTTTCAAAACGGCGATCCCGGCGGAAGAAGTCGCCGCGATCATCGTCGAGCCGGTGCAGGGCGAGGGCGGCTTCAATCCGGCGCCGGCGGCGTTCCTGCAGCATTTGAGGAAGCTCGCCGACCAGCACGGCATGTTGCTGATCGCCGATGAAATTCAGTCCGGCATGGGGCGCACAGGCAAGATGTTCGCCTTCGAACATGCCGGCGTCGAGCCGGATCTTCTTTGCGTCGCCAAGTCGATCGCCGCGGGCCTTCCCCTGTCGGCGCTCGTCGGCAAGGCCGATCTGATGGACAAGATCGCGGCGGGCGGCATGGGCTCGACCTATGGCGGCAATCCGGTCGCTTGCGCCGCCGCGCTCGCCGTTCTTGATGTCTTCGAGGAAGAAAGACTGCTCGCGCGCGCCGACATCATCGGCAAGAAAGTCGCCGACAGCTGGCGCGCGCTGCAGAACGGCGTCGCCAAGGGCCATTTCGGCGATGTTCGTCAGTTCGGCGGCATGATCGCGGTCGAATGCGTGAAGGACGGCGATCCGACGAAACCGAACGGCGATCTCGCCGGCAAGATCCAGGTCGAGGCGCGCGATCGCGGCCTCATCATGACGACGGCCGGCGCCTACGCCCAGTGCCTGCGATGCCTCGTGCCGCTGACGATTTCCGATTCAATGCTGGATGAGGGGCTCGATATTTTCGCCGCCGCGACAAAAGCGGCGATCGCCGGCTGATCGACTCGGCTTCAGCGGCGCTGGCCCGGCCGTGAGACTCAGGCGAGCATGCCCGTCTCTTGGGCTTCTGGAGGGCCGATCATGGCGAAAACCATCGCATTCTGGGGCGGGGTGAGTCTTCTTGCGCTCGTCGCGGTTTATCTGGCGACGAGCCTTGTCGTCTGCGCGGGCGCGGCTGAAGACGGCGTCGCCATGTGCGCGCAAACGACCGGCGAGTCGCTGCTGCGCTCGCCGGCGGCGCTGCTCGGCCTGTGCCTCGCGCTTTTGTCGATCCAGTACTCCTTCGCGAGGCGCTAGCCGGCGCGACGCATCATCCGCTGACGGATGATCGCTTTTTGTTAAGGCTAACAACCGCCTAACGGGCGCGCGAGGCGGCGGAAAGATCCGCCGCCGTCGCCGTTTATTTTAAAGCAAGATTTACGAACGAATGCAAAATTGATCGAGTCTGCTCTGGTCGGTCGTGGTTTGCGCGTGCGTTTCTTATCAATATTGATCGCAACGTTCGTTGCGCTGTCGCTATGCGGCGCGCGCGCTGAAATTATCGGCGCGGATTCGCGGCACGGTCATGCGAATATCGACAAGCCGGACTGGTACGTCAAAGCCGAGCGGCTCGCGCACAGCGTCTATGACGACAAGCTGATCATAACGCCGCAAGTGCAGGCCGATGGCGAGGCGGCGGCGCTCGCCGCGACCGGCGAGGATCGTTTGCGGCGGCTCAACTGGATTATCGAAGGCGATCTGACGCTCGGCTCTACGGAAAAGGCGCGAAGGCTTTATCCGATCTACGAGGAAAGCGCGCGCGAGCTAGGCAGCGAGCGGCATCTGAAGGCGCTTGAAGTCCTGCAAGTTTACGAGCGCACGACGGCGGGCGAGTTCACGAGCGCGGCGCGAGATCTTGAGAAGCTCGCCCATGAAGCGGAAGATCCATACGTTATCGCCAAGGCGTCGATGCTCGGCGCTTATGCGCTGACGGACAGCGGCATGCCGGGGCGCGCCTACGAGTTGATCAGGAAAGGGTTTGCGGCGGCGCAGAAAATAGATCGCAATGAAGAGCCGCTCGCCGGCGTTCACGCCGCATGGTCGTATGTCGCGCAGGATGCGGGCGACGTTGAATCGGCGATCGACCATTTGCATGCGTCGTTTGATCATGCGCAGGCCGCCGGCCTTCCGATCGACGGCATTTCCATTCTCTACAATCTCGCGCTTTTCATGCTCAGTCGGGATGAATTCCCCGCCGCGCGCGAATTCGCCGCGATGGAAAAGGAATTCGCGCGGATCAGCGAGGCGGAGGTCGAAGCGTTCTTCGCGGCCTATCTTTGCGGGATCATCGCCAATGCGGCTCATGATTACGCCGAGGCGGAGAAATGCTCGCGGGAAGCCGTTGAAAGTTCGTCGCCTGCGGAGAGCTATCTGCCGACGATCAAGACGGTGCTGGCGGAGTCGCTCGCAAAGCTCGGGCGGGCGTCGGAAGCGCGCGCGATGTTCGACGAATTGACCGCCTCCATCGATCCCGCCGCCTCGCCGGTTGAGGCGCTCGCGCTCAGCGAGTTGAAGGCGCACATAGCTTTCGCCGAAGGGCGTTATGCGGACGCGATTCGCAATCTCGAGGATTATCACCTCGCCCACACCCGGGCGCAGCGCGCCAACTTCAACAGCGGCGTGCGAGAGCTGCGGGCCTCGCTTGAAACCGATGTCGCGACAGCGCAGTCGATCGCCGACGCCAACGCGCGTGCGGCGCGCATGATGAGCGAGCGCGTCAACACGCAGCGATTGATGCTGTTTCTCGCCGCCATGCTGACGATCGCGGCGGCGGTGAGCATCCACGCCTATCAGCGCAATGCGCGCGTGCTTGCTGAGGCGCGCAAGGCCGCTGAAGAGGCGAACCGCGCGAAGTCGGAATTTCTCGCGCTGATGAGCCATGAATTGAGAACGCCGCTCAACGGCGTCCTCGGCATGACGCAAGGGCTGCTGTCAGACAGGCTTGAACCCGAGCAGCGCGACAAGGCGGCCGCCATTCTCGATTCCGGCCAGACGCTGCTTGCGCTCTTGAACGACGTTCTCGACCTTTCAAAGGTTGAAGCCGGGAAACTCGAAATCTCGCCGATCGACGCCGATTTTCATGAAATGATCGACCGGGTGACGAAACTGTTCGAACCGCTGGCGAGGGACAGGGAGACCCGGCTTGTCGTCGATTACGGCGCCAGCGCTGCGCGTTGGGCGCGTTTCGATCCGGTGCGCTTGCGTCAATGCGTGTCGAATCTCGTGTCGAACGCGGTGAAGTTCACCTCCGGCGGCGAGATTATGGTGCGCGTTCGCTCCGTCGAGATCGGCGACAGGATCGAATTTTCGGTCGTCATCAGCGACACCGGCATCGGCATGGACGAGGAAACGCTGAAGCGGCTGTTCCGTCCCTATTCGCAGGGCGACGCCTCGATTTCGCGCCGCTTCGGCGGCACCGGGCTCGGCCTCGCCATTACGCGCCGCCTTGCGCTGCTTATGGACGGCGATGTCGTTGCTGAAAGCGCGATCGGCAAGGGAACGACGATGACGTTCAGCTTTTCGGCCGAAAAAGCCGAAGCCGCGCGGCCAGGGGACGGCGCTGGGGATGACGCGCAGAGCGCCTTGACGGCCGTCTCGCTCTTGCAGGGCAAGCGCGTGCTCATTGTCGACGACCTTCTGGTGAACCGTCAGGTCGCGCGTCTCTTCATGAAGCCCTACGGATCGGAAATTCTGGAAGCCGAAAGCGGCGAGCAAGCGCTTCGGGTTCTTGAATCGGAAAAAATCGATCTTGTTCTGCTTGACGTGCAAATGCCCGGCATCGACGGCTATGAAACCGCGCGACGGATCAGGGCGACGCCGTCGCGAAATTCAGCCGTCGCCATTGTCGCGCTCACCGCCGGCGCGATCGACGGCGACAAGGAGCGCTGTCTTGAGGCGGGCATGGACGCCTTCGCGTCAAAGCCGCTCGATTCACGGGGGCTTTTGAGCGCGATCGCATACGCGATGAATGCGCCGGCTCAGCAGCGTCAGGGCGACGCCGCCTAGATCGCCTTCTCCGTTCCGAAGACTTCCTCATGCCGGATGCAGATCGCCGGCCAAAGCCTCGCCGCTTCCGGAAGGTCGACGCCGAACGTCTCGCGCAGCGTCTCGACATAGGCGTCCGCCGTCGCGACGATCGATTTTTTTTCTTCCCGAGGGGTCAGGATGCGCAAGACGCGCCCGCGCAAGGAATAGTGGGCCTCGCCGATCCAGCGCTGCGCGACGGCGTTCTGGACGAAAGGCGACGCGGCGTCGGTTTGCAGGAAGCGGCACTGTTTTTCAAGAAGCGCCTCGTCGTCGACGGCGGGATTGAAGTCGTAACTCATGCCGCCCATGCGCGCGTCTTCAGTGAACCGCCACCAGCCGCCGTCGATCGCGTCAAGGCGGCAGCCGAGCGGATTAGCGTCAACGGCGCCGACGCGCAGCGGAACGGGATCGACAAGCCCGCCGCCGAATCCGACATCGGCGATCCACGGCGCGCCGTCGATGTCGACGAGCAGCAGCAAATGATTGCCGATGACGGCGTCGCCGACAGCCTCGCGCATGACGGCGCCGGCGAGACGCGACACCTTGAACCCGATTTCCTCCAGCGCCCAACCGAAGAGGCCGTTCATTTCGTAACACCAGCCGCCGCGCCGCCGGTTCACAATCTTGTCATAGGCTCGGGCGGGATCGCGCGTGAGAGGGACGGCGAGCTGCACGTCAAGGTCTTCAAAGGCAAGCGAGAGCGCATGCGCGCGATGAACGGCGCGCAATCCGTCAAGATCGGATTTCACCGGGTGCAAGACGCCGATGCGAGCGAGATAGGCGTCAAGGTTCATGCGAAAATCCATGGTCAGCGGCGAGGCATGTAGTAATCTCAGTTTGAGGGCGTAACGGCAATCGGCCGAAACGAAGGAAGCTAGCGATGGCGGAAGATTTTGAACTGAACAGGCGCGCTCTTATCGGCGGCGCGGCGGGACTTGCGGGCGCGGCGGCGCTGGCGCGACCTGCGGCGGCGCAAACGGGGCCTGTCGATCTGGCCGGCAGGTCAGTGCTGATCACCGGAACGAGTTCGGGCTTCGGACGGCTCTCTGCGCTCCATTTCGCGCGTTCTGGCGCGAGCGTCATCGCCTCGATGCGCAACATGAAGGGCGGCAAGCGGCCCGAAGCGCAGGAACTCATGGATATCGCCTCCGGCGAGAAGCTGAAGCTTGCGGTTGTCGAGATCGACGTCACCAAAGACGATCAGGTCGCCAAAGGTGTGACAAGGGCGGAAGAAATCGCCGGCGGCGCGCTTGACGTCGTACTCAACAACGCCGGCGTCGGCGTCGGCGGGCCGGCGGAGTTTTACGACATGGCGCATCTTCAACGCGCCTTTGACGTCAATTTTTTCGGCTATCAGCGTCTGGCGCGCGCGGCCTTGCCGAAAATGCGCGCGCGCGGGCAGGGACTTCTGGTTGAAATCTCATCGCAGCTCGGCCGGCTCATCCTGCCGAATATCGGCGCCTATTGCGCGACGAAATTCGCCGTCGAGGCGATGTTTGAGACGATGGCCTATGAGCTAGCGCCGTTCGGCGTTGAGGTGACGATCATCCAGCCGGGCGGCTATCCGACGAAAATCTGGGACAATGGCGCGCGCTATTTCGCCGAGCTGATGGAAAGCGTCGATGAGGAGCGCAAGGCGGCTTACGCCGGGCATATCGAAATGGCGCAAGGCATGATCAGCGGCCAATATTCGACCGATCCGATGGACGTGCCGCGCGCCATCGCCGAGATCATCGCCATGCCGCCGGGAAAAAGGCCCCTGCGCCGCCCCGTTCATCCCAACACGCAGGCGAGCGACGCCCTTAACGCCGCGCACGCGCAGGTTCAGGCCGCCGTTCTCGGGCAAGGGCGCTACAAGACGTGGCATGACGCCGTCGCGGATTAGGGCTTGCCGGTTTGCGGCTGAAGGCGTTCGGCTTCCGAGGCGAGGATCGTCGCCGATTCTTCGAAGCGGTCCGCCTTCGCCATTTTCGGGAAAAGACGGAACCAGGCGAGCGCCGTGACGATGGCGACGGAGCCGCCGAGAATGACCGCGCCGATGGGACCAAGAAAGCGCGCGGCGACGCCCGATTCAAACTCGCCGAGTTCGTTGGACGCTGAAATGAAAATGAACGAAACCGACGCGACGCGCCCGCGCATCGCGTCGGGCGTTGCGAACTGGATCAGTGACTGGCGGACATAGACGGAGATCATGTCGGCCGCGCCGGTGATTGCGAGCGCCGCCATCGACATCCAGAACAGGGGCGAAAAGGCGAAGGCGAGCGTCCCGACGCCGTAGATGACGACCGCCCACATCATCCACGGGCCGACGCGCCGTTCAAGCGGGCGTATCGCGAGCATCGCTGCGACGATTGCGGCGCCGAAAGCGGGCGCGGCGCGCAGCGCGCCGAGCCCTTCCGCGCCGACATGCAGGATGTCGCGCGCGAAGACGGGAAGCAGCGCCGTTGCGCCGCCGAAAAAGACGACGATGAGATCGAGCGAAATGGCGCCGAGAACGATCTTGTTGTCGCGGACATATTTAAGTCCCTCGATCGCCATGGCGAGGCCGCGCGCGTTCGCGACCTTCTGCTGCTTCGGCGTCTGCGCCGTCATGATGGCGATCACCGCCATGACGGTCATCGCGACGCTGACGCCGTAAACGATCTCGCCGCCGAAGGCGAAGAGCACGCCGCCGATCGCCGGCCCGATAATGGCGGAAACCTGAAAGCCGAGCGAGTTCCAGGCGATGGCGCTCGCAAGCTCATTGCGCGGCACGAGCGTCGGATAGAGCGCGTTCGACGCCGCCGGCGTGAAGGCGTTGACGCCGCCGAGAACGACCGCGATCGAAAAGACCGCGGGAAGAACGAGCGGGCCGGTCATGAAAACGGTGGCGACGAGCCCGGCGCCGGCGATCGCGCGGATGAGATTGGCGACGATGAGGATCGTCTTCCTGTCGAAGCGGTCGGCCGCCTGTCCGCCGATCAGCGAGAGAATGAGAACGGGCAGGAACTGGGCGAGGCCGACAAGGCCGAGAATGAAGGCGGCTTCCTCGACGGGTCGCGTCTGGCGCGCGACGTCATAGACCTGCCAGCCGATCGCGACCGCCTGCATCTGGCGCGCCGCCGACAAAAGCTGCCGCATCACCCAGTAGCGGGCGTAATTGCGATGGCGGAAAATCCGGAACGAGGGAGCGAGGGTCATCAGCGGCGCGGGGGGACGTCCGGCCGCTATAGGCGAGGTCGCGCGCAATGGCCATGCGCGCGGGGCGTCGAATGCGCGTCAGGCTTTCACTTTGACGTAACTGCCGGGCGCATCCTCGATCGGCGTCAATTCGCCGTCGCCGGGCGCGCGCGCCGGAACCTTGCCGGGCGAAACCTTGTTCAGCCATTCCATCCAGTAAGGCCACCATGAGCCGGGATGGCGTTCGGCGCCCGCTTTCCAGTCGTCGAGTTTCGGCGGCAGGGCGGGATTGATCGAGTGATGGTATTTCTTCTTGTCCGGATGATTGACGACGCCGGCGATATGGCCCGATCCGGCGAGCATGTAAGTGACGTCAGCCTTGTCTTTCGACGCGAATAGACGCGCGGTGCGATAAACCGAATTATGCGGCGCGATGTGATCGGTCTCGCCCGCCTGCATGAAAATCGGAATGTCGACATCGCCGAGATCGAGCGTTTCGCCGTCGATAACCATTTCGCCCTTGGCGAGGCGGTTATGCTGGTAGAATTCGCGCAGGTAAAAGAGGTGCACCTTTTTCGGCATTCGGGTCGCGTCGGAATTCCAGTACAGTAGATCGAATTTCGCCGGGTCCTTGCCCTTCATATAATTGTCGATGACGAAGGACCAGATGAGGTCGTTCGAGCGCAGCATGTTGAAGGTCGTCGCCATGGCGCGCCCTTCAAGCACGCCGCCCGCCGCATCCATCTGCTTTTCGATGGCGTCGAGCTGCTCGTCGTCGACAAAAAGAAGGAGATCGCCCGATTCCTTGAAGTCCGCCTGCGCGGTGAAGAAGGTCGCCGATCTGATGCGATCATCGCCGCGCTTCGCCATCAGGGCGAGCGCGGTCGAGAGCATCGTGCCGCCGATGCAATAGCCGATCGCATCGACCTCGCGTTCGCCGGTCGCCTTTTTGACGGCGTCGAGCGCGGCGAAACAGCCTTGCTTGATGTAGTCCTCGAAGGTTTTCCCGCTAAGGCTCGGCTCCGGATTGACCCAGGAAACGACGAAGACGGTGCGTCCCTGTTCGACCATCCAGCGGATGAAGGAATTGGTCGGCTGAAGGTCGAGGATGTAGAATTTGTTGATCCAGGGCGGGAAGATGAGGAGAGGGCGTTTGGCGACTTCCTCCGTCATCGGCGCATACTGGATCAGCTGCATGATCTCGTTCTGGAAGACGACCTTGCCGGGCGTCGTCGCGATGTTGACGCCAAGCTTGAAGTGCTCAAGATCCGCCTGGCGGATGGCGAGCGCGCCGTCGCCGCGGTCGAGATCCTCCAGAAGATTGCGCATCCCCTTGAGGATGTTCTCGCCTTTCGTTTCGATCGTCGTTTCGACGACTTCCGGATTGAGAACCGGAAAATTCGTCGGCGCAATCGCGTCGAGAAACTGTTGCGTGAAAAACTCCGCTTTCTTCTTGTCGTGCTCGTCCATCCCTTCGAGATTGTGAACGGTCGTCTTCAGCCATTTGGCGTAGGTGAGATAGGCCTGCTTGACGAAATCGAGCATCGGGTTGTCGCGCCACGCCTTGTGGGCGAAACGCTTGTCGCCGGGTTCGGGCTCGATCGCCGGGCCGACATCCTCGCCCGCCATCTTGCGGCCCATCGTCGCCATTAATTTCGCGTAATCGCCCCAGAGATTGAACTGGCGCTGCATGACGGTGCCGGGATCGGAGGCGAGCGCCTGCATCATCTCCTGGAAGGACTCGCCGACATTGAGCGGGTCGGCCGATTTCTTGCCGGTCGCGACTTTCAAGGCGTCGCCCTGTTTCATGAAAAAGTCGCGGACGACTTCCTGCCCGGCGCCGGTCGTTTCGACGAGATATTCCGATAGGGCGTCGAAATCCTCAAACAGGCTTTTTTCCGCCTCACCATCGTCATTGGCGGGCTTTACGCCTTTGCGGGGCTTGGCTGCGGCCATTTTTGACGGCGATTTCGGCTTGTCGGTCGGTTGATCGGCTTGCGTCATGGCCTCGGTTCGCGTTTAGCTGGCTTGAACTTTATAGAGTGGCTGTCTCTTGCGTGCAAAAGCCTCATATTTGCTTATCGCGCTTCTCGCCGCGGCGGGCTGCGCCAACGGTCTGAAGCGCATCGCGCCGCCCGGCATCGTCAAATATGAGGATCGCGCCAAGGGCCAGCCGGTCAACCCGGCGATCGAAGCCCGGATCGAGGCCTTCCAGAAAGAAAGCGCCGGCGGTTTTCCAATCCTCGGCGAGCAGCCGAGCATCGCGCCGGAAGGCGTCGCCGCGCCTGAGCGAGCGGCGATGGAGGCGGCCCTGTTGGAGGCGCGCGACCAGCTGAACGACGCCATCGCGCATGACCGCACGCTCGCCGACGCCGAACGGACCGAGGCTCTGGAAGAAGACCGCGACGCGCTCGGCGCGGCGGTGAAGAAAGACGACGAAGCGGCGCGGCGCGAACGCGGCCTGCCCCCGCGGCCGGTCGAGCGGGACGATCAGTAGGTCGCCGCAAATGCCGTCAAACGAAGAATTCTACCGGATTAAACGTCTGCCGCCTTATGTCTTTGAGGAGGTGAACGCCTTGAAGGCGCGCCTTCGCGCGGCGGGGCGCGACGTCATCGATTTCGGCATGGGCAATCCCGACATGGATACGCCGCCGCATATTATTGAGAAGCTCATCGAAACCGCGAAGAAGCCGCGCACCGGGCGCTATTCGGCGTCGAAAGGGATCGCCGGCCTCAGGAAATCCATCGCCCGCTATTATGCGCGGCGCTTCGGGGTTTCGCTCGATCCCGCGCGCGAGGTCATCGCGACGCTCGGCTCGAAGGAAGGCTTCGCCAATCTGGCGCAGGCGATCACGGCGCCGGGCGACGTCATCCTCGCGCCCGATCCCGCCTATCCCATTCACGCTTACGGCTTCATCATCGCCGGCGGCGTCATACGCGCCGTGCCCGCGCCGTCGCCCGAGGCTTATCTCTCAGGGATGGGCCGCGCGATCGCGCATATTACGCCGAAACCGACAGCGATGGTGCTGAATTATCCCTCGAACCCGACGGCGCAGACCGTCGATCTCGACTTCTACAAGGACGCCGTCGCCTTCGCAAAGAAACACGACATCTGGATCCTGTCGGATCTCGCTTATTCGGAAATCTATTTCGTTGACGAGCCGCCGCCGTCGATCCTCGCCGTGCCGGGCGCCAAAGACATTTGCGTTGAAGTGAATTCGCTGTCGAAAACCTATGCGATGGCGGGCTTTCGCGTCGGCATGGCGGTCGGCAATCAAAGGCTGATCGCGGCGCTCGGCCGCGTCAAATCCTATCTCGATTACGGCGCCTATACGCCGATCCAGGTGGCGGCGTCGGCCGCGCTCGACGGGCCGCAGGACTGCGTCGACGACATCCGCGCGATCTACAGATCGCGGCGCGACGCGCTGGTCGAAAGTTTCGAAAAGGCGGGCTGGATCATCCCGTCGCCGCCCGCCTCAATGTTCGCCTGGACGGAAATCCCGGATGAATACCGCGCGCTCGGCTCGGTCGGCTTCGCCAAGAAGCTGATGGAGGAGGCCGACGTCGCCGTCGCGCCGGGCCTCGGCTTCGGCGAACATGGCGAGGGTTTCGTCAGGATCGGACTCGTCGAGAACGAGCAGCGCATCCGTCAGGCCGCGCGCAATGTGAAGAAGATGCTGTCGCGCAGGAATGCGGCGTGAGGACGGAGACGGCGCATTGAGCTGTCATCTCTATGCGCTGCATCGGGCGGGTTACGCCTTCGGCTAACCCGCCCGATGCTTAATGTTTAAGCCGCGTCGCGGATCGGCGCGTCCTCGACAGTCTCATGGAGATGTCGAACAAGGGCGCGATCGAGCCGGAGCCGCGCCGCCAGCAGGCCGAGATAGGCGCGTTCGGCCTCGCCCGCCGGGTCGATGGCGAGCAGGGAAGCGGCGTAGATTTCGGCGCCGATTTCCGGCGTGTGCGCGTCGCGCACGATCGCGTCGAGATCGATCGGCCGTTCAAGCTCGTCCTTGATGAAAGCTTGCGCCGAGGCGTCGACGCCGAGCGTTTCCAGCTCGTCGAGAATGCGCGTCCTCTCCGCATCGGTGATGTGTCCGTCGGCCTTCGCCGCGGCGATCATCGCGCGCATCAACAATCGCGCCCGCGACCGTCGCTCGTCCTCGATGACCGGAATGAAAGCGGCCGGCGGCGCATCCGGCGTTGAAACGGCGGGCGCCGATTTGGTCGATTGCCAGTCGCGCCACGCCTTGTAGGCGAGCCCGCCGACAAGCGCGACGCCGCCGAGCTTCAGCGCGTTCTTGGCGAGTTTTTTCGGTTTCGCCCCGCCGAGCAGGAGCGCGGCCAGTCCGCCGGCCGCGGCGCCCGTTGCAAGGCCGCCGCCGGCGCTCCCGAGAAGCTGGTCGAGATTGAGGCTTCCGCGCGCGCCGGACCCGTCGCGGCCGGCGCGGTTTGAACCCAACAGGTCGTCAAGCATCGAAGTCTCCTTTTCCATGTCCCGCCGGAAATGGCGATGGCGACTGACGGGCTCAAGTGAGCGAACGCGCTCGACAGGATCGGAATAATCTATCGACCCTGGGCGAGGCGGCGCCGTCATTCATTACGGGTTTCGCCGCCTCCCGGACTGGCTTTTGGCCCGCTCTGTGCTACTCCGGGCCGCGATACCAATCCGATTACATTCCAACCAGAACCGGGGACTATCGATGGCCGACGCCGAATTTCTTGACCGCATCCTGACCATGGAGATCGGGCGCTGCACGGAGGCGGCGGCGGTCGCGGCCTCGAAAATGATCGGCCGGGGCGACAAGAACGGCGCCGATCAGGCGGCGGTCGAGGCGCTGCGCCGGGCTTTCGACAAGCTCGATGTCGACGGCACGGTCGTCATCGGCGAGGGCGAACGCGACGAGGCGCCGATGCTCTATATCGGCGAGAAGGTCGGCACCAAAAAGGGCCCCGCCGTCGATATCGCGCTCGATCCGCTTGAAGGAACGGACCTGACCGCCAAGGGCATGGGCAATGCGCTCGCCGTCGTCGCAATGGCGACGAAAGGAACGATGCTGCACGCGCCCGACACCTATATGGACAAGATCGCGATCGGCCCCGGCTACCCCGACGGCGTTGTCGATCTCGACGCGAGCGTTGAAGACAACATCAAGGAACTCGCCAAAGCGAAGGGCGTCCAACCGGCCGACATCACGCTCTGCGTGCTCGACCGCGAGCGCCATCAGCATATCATCGAAGCGGCGCGCAAGATCGGCGCGCGCATCATGCTGATTCCGGACGGCGACGTCGCCGGCGTTTTCCATACGACGGAGCCGGCGACCGGCATCGACCTTTACATCGGTCAGGGCGGCGCGCCCGAGGGCGTTCTCGCCGCGGCGGCGCTTCGCTGCGTCGGCGGCCAGATGCAAGGGCGGCTCGTCTTCCGCAATGACGATGAAAAAGCGCGCGCGGCGAAAGCGGGGATCACCGATCTTAATCGTAAATACGGCTTGATGGACCTTTGCGGCGGCGATGTTTTCTTCGCCGCGACGGGCGTCACCAACGGCACCATGCTCGACGGCGTCAAATGGGAAAAAGAGCACGTCGTCATGCACACGGTCGTCATGCGCTCGAAAACCGGCACCATCCGCTACGTCCGCGCGCGGACGAAGCGCTGGCTCTGAGATTGCGGCGCCCCGCCGACGGTTCTATTTCGTGATGTCGATGCGGCTCACCTCGCGGATCGAGCCGTTCGCGATCTCGCCTTCGATGAATTCAAATCCCGCAAGCGCGAAAATCCGGTCGCCGATAAAGATCGGACGCGAATTGCCGTACCAGTCGACGCAGGAAACTTCGCACTCATAGCCCTCCGGCGCGAAAACATAGTCGTCTTCATCGTCGTTTTCTTCGTCTTCCAGCGGCGCCGGGCTCGCCTTGAGCGCGCCGAGATCGGACAGCCGCGCTTCGGCGTCTAGGGCGAGAAAGCTCACATCGGAATTCCTGCTCCGCCGCCACCAGCGGTCGGCTTCGTCTTCGCGCGCCACTGTCGGAAGGCCGAGCAGGCCGGCGCCGCCGTCGTCGATGAGGCTGTTGAAGGCGTGAGAACGACCCTCGGATTCGAAACGGTTCTGCAATATCGCCGTCGACGCGATCTGCGGCGTCTGCCGGAGGTCGATCGCCGAAAGGCTGAGCCCTTGATCGTCATGATAGCCGGTTGCGATAATGTTATCGCCCGCGCGTTCGATCCTGATGACATTATGCGGCGCGGCGATAAGCGCGGGGGTATGCGGCGCGCGCAGCGGCATTGCGACAAGAACGGATGTCTGCGGACCGTCTTCCGGATCCGGCGGATAACTCCCCCAGCCGTCGCGCCCGCCATAGACGAGATAGTCGCTGGTGAATCGGTTTTCGATCTTGCCGCCGACCTCAGGCGCCGGAGCGTAATTTGCGGCGTCAACCTCGCCGCCGGCGCGCGCGTTGAAAGCGCGAGCCGGAATTGAGAAGAACGCGAGTTCGGTTTCGTCGAGCGGGTTTTCGCCGACGGCGCATCGCGGCGACGCCGGATAGCGCACAAGCGCGCGAAAGGCTGACCGCGAACCGTCCATCGCGAAATGGTCGTTCGGCGTTCCGAGCACGCGCGTGAAATCGGCGCCGCGGCGGTTGAGGGGCGTTCGATAAAGGGCGTTGGCGAGCGAGCGTCGCGTTGACGAGGAAAGATGGTCGCAGCCGCCGGCCGTTTCGACCAGCCTGTCCGCTTCCCATCCGCCGTTATCGAGCCAGAGATAGGCGTCAGTCCGGGAAACGTAATACTCCCTGTCCCAAGGGCCGACGATCCCCGTCGTGCGGCAATTGAGCGGCGCGCCTGCGCGACGCCCGCCGATGTCGCAGGAGGTTATCGCATGAATGGTCGGCCACAACGTCGCCTGAACCGGACGATAGACGTCCGTCGCCTGAAACAGCCGGCGGCCTGTCGCGTCTTCGTCCTGCGCATCATGATTTTCATCGAAGCGGGAAATCATCGGCCATTTGACGTCGTCGCCGCGTCGTCCCGCCCAATAGAGATCAATCGGCGTGTAGATGATCAGGTTGCCGTCGACGAGCCGCGTCGCATAGTTTTCATCGTCATAATAATCGTCCGAGGTGATGAAGAACTTATCCTCGAACGTCAGCTTGCCGGTCTCCTCGAGCTTGAAGATTGTGAACTCCGAAGCGTCGCGGTCATAGCTGTAGCCTGTGACGATGATGCGATCGCCGCTTGTGAGAATTTCGTCATACCAGGCGTCGTCATCGGCGCTTGCGTAGATATTGGCGCGGTCGGCGAGTCTCAGCTCGTTCTTGTCATCGCCGACGCCGATGGAGAACAGGCGCCCGTCCTGCAGGATGATGATATGATCGCCGATCAGCTTGACGATGTCGCCTTCATCGACGCCCGATGTCTGATTGTTCGTGATCGAGGGCGCGGCGCTTATGCGTGAGCCGGTGACGATGATTTGTTCATCGCCTTCGCGGGGACAGTCGATATCAAGACAGGGCTCGGCGGCCGGCTCGGCCTGCGCGTAGCGGATGCGGCCGTCAGCGGGCCCGACCGCGCCGGCGACTTTGCGCGCCTCGCGCAGATTGGCGAGGTAATCCTCGAATTCCGCTTCGCCCGAAAAGCGGCTGAGGCTCGGCCATGCGATCTTGTCGAATCGGTCGGCGTCGGCGCTGCGCGGCGCGACGGCGCAACCGCCGGCGAACGCTGAAAACGAAGCGGCGAACGCCGCTGCAAAAAAATGACGCCTGATACGCATGCCGCCGCCCCTTCCTGCGGGCGTAATTCTACATCCAAAGGAGGCGGGGGGAAATTGCGAAACGGTTGAGCTGTTCTGGTCCGGCGTTGAGGAATTCAGGTGTTCGCCGCGCCGTTTCCGTTTGATCGCGCTGGGCGGGCATGCGACATCCGCCCGATGTTCTCGTTCTTCGAGCGCCGGCTTGAGCCCTTTCCTGAGACGCGCCTCGGCGCGCCGCCCGAAGGGCTCGTCCGCTTTTGCTGGCATTTCGTTCGCGACGCGCGCTGGTGGCTTCTGGCGCTTGTCAGCCTGACGATCGCGATCGCCGTCGGCGAAGTCCTGATGTTCGGTTTTCTCGGCCGCATCGTCGATTGGCTGGCGAACGCCGAGCGCGAAGGGTTTCTGGATCGCGAGGCGGGAAGGCTCGCAATGATGGGCGGCGTTCTGCTCGTCGCCCTGCCGCTCGCCGCGTTTCTTCAATCCGTCGTCATCCATCAGGTGCTGCTCGGCAATCTGCCGATGAGCGCGCGCTGGCGCATGCATCAACGCCTGCTCGGCCAGTCGATGGCGTTTTATTCAAGCGAATTCGCCGGGCGCGTCGCGACAAAGGTGATGCAGACATCGCTCGCCGTGCGCGAAACCGTGATGAAGCTGCTCGACGTCTTCGTTTACGTCCTCGTCTATTTCATCACCATGATCGCGATGGTGGCGAGCGCGGATGCGCGTCTCGCCGCGCCCTTGCTCGTCTGGCTCGGCGTTTACGCCTTTATCGTCGCCTGGTTCGTGCCGCGCCTGCGCCGCGTCGCCGAGCGCCAGGCGGATGCGCGCGCCGTGATGACCGGCCGCGTCGTCGACAGCTACACCAATATCGCGACGGTGAAGCTCTTCGCCCATGCCGGGCGCGAGGAAGCCTACGCCCGCGACAGCATGGAGCGGTTTCTGGGAACCGTTCACCCGCAAATGCGTCTCGTCACGCAGTTCCAGACGAGCGTCTACATCAACAATTGCGTCGCGATTTTCGCGATCGCCGGGCTCGGCATAGGCCTCTGGCTCAATGACTGGATTTCGGTCGGCGCGATCGCGGCCTCGATCGCGCTCGCGCTGCGCCTTAACGGCATGTCGCAATGGATCATGTGGGAGGTGTCGGGCCTCTTTGAAAATATCGGCACGGTCTATGACGGCATGGAGACGCTGACGAAGCGGCTTGAAGTTCATGACGCGCCGGACGCGAAAAAGCTCGAACGCCCGCGCGGCGACATCGCGTTTGAGAATGTCGCCTTCCATTACGGCAAGGACGGCGGCGTCATCGAGGATTTTTCGCTCAACATCGCGCCGGGCGAGAAGGTCGGGCTTGTCGGGCGCTCAGGCGCCGGCAAGACGACGCTGATGAACTTGCTGCTTCGCTTTTACGATGTTGAAGCGGGGCGCATTTTAATCGACGGAGTCGATGTCAGAAGCGTCACGCAGGATTCGTTGCGCGCGCAGATCGGCGTCGTGACGCAGGACACCTCGCTCCTGCATCGCTCGATCCGGGAGAACATCGCCTATGGCCGGCCCGAGGCGAGCGACGAAGCGATCGCCGAGGCCGCGCGCCGCGCCGACGCGCTTTCCTTCATCGAAACGCTTGCAGACGTCGACGGCGCGCGGGGTTTTGACGCGCATGTCGGCGAGCGCGGCGTCAAGCTCTCCGGCGGCCAGCGCCAGCGCATCGCGATTGCGCGCGTCTTCCTCAAGGACGCGCCGATCCTCGTTCTCGACGAGGCGACGTCGGCGCTCGATTCGGAAGTCGAGGCGGCGATCCAGGAAAACCTCTTCAAGCTGATGCAGGGCAAGACGGTGATCGCGATCGCGCACCGTCTGTCGACGATCGCGCAGCTTGACCGCCTCGTCGTTCTCGACAAGGGCCGCATCGTCGAAACGGGATCGCACAAGGAACTGATCGAGCGCGGCGGGCTCTACGCCGATCTCTGGGCGCGCCAGTCGGGCGGCTTCATCGCCAATGACGCGAGGCGCGCCGCCGCCGAGTGATCACCAGTCGAGGATGACCTTGCCGGACTGGCCCGAGCGCATGACGTCGAACCCTTTCTGGAAATCGGCGGCCGGCATCTGATGGGTCAGGATCGGCTTGAGGTTCAAACCGGCCTGCAAAAGCGCGCCCATCTTGTACCAGGTCTCGAACATCCGCCGCCCATAGATGCCCTTGATTTCGAGCCCCTTGAAAATCACCTTGTCCCAATCGGCGCCGGCGCCGTTCGGCATGATGCCGAGCATCGCGATCTTGCCGCCATGGTTCATCGTGTCGAGCATCGAGGCGAAGGCGGCGGGAACGCCCGACATCTCAAGCCCGACATCGAAGCCCTCCGTCATGCCGAGATCGGCCATCACGTCGCGCAGATTCTCCTTCGAGACATTGACGGCGCGCGAGGCGCCCATTTCCTTCGCGAGGTTCAGGCGGAAATCATTGACGTCGGTGACGACGACATGGCGCGCGCCGACAAAGCGCGCGACGGCCGCCGCCATGATGCCGATCGGCCCGGCGCCGGTGATCAGAACATCCTCGCCGACGAGATCGTAAGCGAGCGCGGTGTGCGTCGCGTTGCCGAACGGGTCGAAGATCGCGCCCATCTCGTCCGGAATATCGTCGGGCAGGCGATAGACGTTGAAGGCGGGCGCCGCGATATATTCCGCGAAGGCGCCGGCGCGGTTGACGCCGATGCCGAGCGTGTTGCGGCAAAGATGGCGCTGGCCGGCGCGGCAATTGCGGCAATAGCCGCAGGTCACATGTCCCTCGACCGAAACGCGGTCGCCGATCTTCATTTTCGAATGTTCGGGATGAACCTCCGAGCCGATCTCGACGATATGGCCCATGAATTCATGGCCGACCGTCATCGGCACGGGGATCGTCTTTTGCGCCCACTCATCCCAATTATAGATGTGCACGTCGGTGCCGCAGATCGCGGTCTTCTTGACCTTGATGAGGACGTCATTGGGGCCGATCTCCGGCCGCGCGACATCGGCCATCCAGATCCCTTCTTCCCGCTTGGCTTTGACGAGCGCGCGCATGGGGCTTTTCTCCATTATGCGGGGGGATGATTAGCGCGTGCGCCCGTCAGCGGGAAGGGGCGGGGCCCCGCGCCTTGGAGGCCTTGCGCACAGCGAATTTGATGCTATAGTGAACCATATGGTTCAGTATGCATCCGCCGGGCTCGACGCCACGTTCAGCGCGCTTTCGGACGCGACGCGGCGCGGCGTTATTGAACTCCTTGAGCGGGCGGACGCCTCGATCACGGATTTGGCGAGCGCGTTCGGCATGACGCTGACCGGCATGAAGAAACATGTCGGCGTCCTGGAGGCGGCGGGGCTCGTCGTCACGGAAAAAGCGGGGCGCGTCAGAACCTGCAAACTCAGCCTCAGCGGCCTTGAAGAAGAAGCCGCGTGGATCGAGCAGCGCCGCAAACTTTGGGATGCGCGCTTCGACGCGCTCGATGAAATCGTCGATGAATTGACGCAAAAGGAGAAAACCCATGGGCGCAAAAAACGATAGAAAAACGAACGTCGAGCGAAATTCAGATCGCGAGCTTGTCGTGACGCGCATGTTTGACGCGCCCGCGCGCACCGTCTTCGAGGCGTGGAGCAATCCCGATCTGTTCATGCGCTGGTGGATTCCGAAATCGGCGGAGATGTCGCTAGAATCCTGCGAGATGGATGTGCGCACAGGGGGAAAGTATCGCCTCGAATTCCGTCATCCCGCCTTCGATCAACCGATGGCGTTTTTCGGAACGTATAAAGAGGTGACGCCGCCAAAGCGCCTCGTCTGGACGAATGAAGAAAGCGAAGAGGGCGCAATAACGACCGTGATTTTCGAAGAACGCGACGGCAAGACGCTTGTCACGCTGCGCGAACTTTACCCGACGAAAGCCGCGCTCGACGAAGCGCTCACCGGCTCCGCCGAAGCCTTGCCAGAACAATTCGCGCAATTGGATCAGGTGCTCGCCGAACGCGGCGCTAGTTAGGCGGCGGCGCGTGTCGTGATCGAGACGGCGCCCATTCCCATTGCATGGGAGAGGTCGGATCGGACATATCGCCTGAACCCTCCCGGACGGCTGCGCCGTCCGACCTCCCTGTTCAAGGGAGGCGAAAGTTCCGTGAGCCAATCTTGTTCCTCATTTGGCAAGGGAGGTGACACGAGTATGCGCTTGCCTTCTCCCCCCTTGAACAGGGAGGAAAGAGCGGCGCGCCAATCCTCTCCCTCCCTTGAAAAGGGAGGGCCGGGGAGGGTTCAGGTTAAACGGCGCTCGC
>CALAZI010000168.1 GCA_937895955.1 uncultured Alphaproteobacteria bacterium
GTCGGCGCGATCGTCGGCACGGGGATTTACACGCTTGTCGGCGTCGGCGCGGACCGGGCGGGGCCGGCCGTCATTCTCTCCTTTGCGATCGCCGGCGCGGTCTGCGCCTTCGCCGCTCTCGCCTATGCCGAACTCGCGACGATGATGCCGGCGTCGGGGAGCGCCTACACCTATTCCTACGCCTCGATGGGCGAACTTGTCGCCTGGATCATCGGCTGGGCGCTGATCCTTGAATATTCGGTCGTCTGCTCCGCGGTCGCCGTCGGCTGGTCCGGCTATGCGGTCGGCTTCCTCAACGGTCTCGGCGTTGAACTACCCGCCGCGCTCACGGGCGGGCCCGCGAGCGAAGGCGGCCTCGTCAATATTCCGGCGATCCTGATCGTCGCCGCCGTGACAGGCATGCTGCTGATCGGTACGCGCGAGAGCGCCAATGTCAATTCCGTACTCGTCGTCGTGAAAATCGTCGCGCTCGCGGTCTTTGTCGCGCTCGCCGTTCCGGCGTTCAGCGCCGCAAATTTCGATCCGTTCGCGCCTTACGGCTTCGCCGCCCATGTCGACGCCGCCGGCGCCGACCGCGGGATCATGTCGGCCGCCGCGATCATCTTTTTCGCCTTTTACGGTTTCGACGCCGTTTCGACGGCGGCGGAAGAAACAAAAGATCCGGGCAAGAACCTGTCGATCGGCATCATCGGATCGATGGTCATTTGCACGCTGATCTACATGGCGGTGGCGTCGGCCGCGATCGGCGCCATGCCGTTCCGCGATTTCGCGGCGAGCGGCGAACCGCTCGCCCATATCCTGAGAACGCTCGGCCACGGCAAGGCCGCGGCGTTGATCGCCGCCGCCGCCGTCGTCGCGCTGCCGACCGTCATCCTCGCCTTCATGTACGGCCAAAGCCGCATCTTTTTCGTGATGGCGCGCGACGGGCTGTTGCCGCATCAGCTTGGCCGCGTGCATGAAAAAAGCGGCGCGCCCGTCGCGATGACGATCATCACCGGGGTCGTTTGCGCGCTGATCGCCGGCGTGCTTCCGCTGGCGACGATCGCCGAGCTTGCGAACGCCGGAACGCTTGCGGCGTTTATCGCGACCTCCGCCGCCTTGATGATCCTGCGCCGGCGCGAACCGGATCGCGCGCGCCCGTTCAAAACGCCGCTTCCCTTCATCGTCGCCCCGGCGGCGATCCTCGGCTGTCTCTATCTGTTTTTCAGCCTGCCCGCCGTCACGCAGACGCGCTTCTTCATCTGGATGGGAGCAGGTCTCGTCGTCTATTTCGTCTTCAGCCGCGGTTCGAGCCTGCTCGCCCGCCGCGGCTAGGCTGAGAAATCAATCCGCTTCTCGTAAACGCCCTCGCTTTTCGGCCGCAGCGTGAAATTCGCCGCGACGGAAAGGCGCGGCGCGTTCGAATGATGCGGCGTCACCTCATGCCAGAGGAACGCCGGAAACATGACCAAGAGGCCGGGCTTGGGATAGACGCGGGCGAAATGCTGCCAGCCGCCGTTGAGCGAGGCGTTGAACCGCGGATCGTGCAGAATGAGAACGCCCTCCTCGGGGCGCCAGTAATCCGTCATGTCGCTGTCGGCGTCGATCAGGGGCCGCCCTTCGAATGGCGGCGTCTGGACGTAATAGACGGCGGCGATATGCGCGACATGATTATGCGACGGCACGTAATGTCGCGCCGGCGCGACATTCGGGAACATCTGCATTGAGAGATCGAAATCGCCGCGCCAGCCGATTGCGCGGCAATATTCGCCCAACGCGCGCGCGAACATCGACTCAAGGCGCGCGAATTCTTCGGTTTCGTCGACGAGATCCGTCAGATTGAGATAATCCGACTGCTCGGCCTGATCGGCGCGGGCGTATCTTGGATGAGTCAGAAAATGTTCAGCCAGGGAAGCGTTCAGCGTCGGCGCATCATGTTCAAACGTCATGACCGTCGTCGGGAAAAGATCATGACGAACGCATTTGGACGAAGTGAGGCCCATGCCGCCTGAACTCTCTGCTGCAGGCGCGCTTATACCGTCTCGACGAAGGGCGCGAAAGGGATCAGAGTCTGCTTCGTTACAGGAGCGAGGCCGATGCTGAAATTCGTTCGGGTGATCGCGGGCGCCGACCCCGAATTCGACGCGCATCTGAACGGCCTCCTCGACGTCTATCACAAGGCGTTCGAATTTTATCCCGCCTACGCCGAAAAGATTTCGGCGATGGCGCATGGCGATCATCCGCCCGGCACGGAGGCGATCATCCTCGCCGCCGTCAAGAAGGATAAAATCCTCGGTTTCACGCTGTCCTATTATTTCGCCGACCTGAAAGCCGGCTATCTCGACTATATCGCGTCTGATCCGGGGCGCGCCTCGCGCGGCATCGGCGGAGCGATCTATGAGACGATGCGCGACGATCTGAAAAAGCGCGGCGCGAAAAGGCTGTTCTTTGAATCGCTCCCGGACGAACCCGGCCCGCATGTCAATCCGACGCTCATTCCGGTGAACAAGAAGCGGCTCGCCTTTTATGAGCGCCTTGGCGCGCGGCCGATCATCGGCACGGCGTTCGAAAAGACAGTGACGTCCTACAATCTCGGCGATCCGGGTTTTCTGATGCATGACGCGATGGGGAACCCCAGGCCCCTGTCGCGCGCCAAGCTGAAAGCGGTGATGGAGCGCATTCTCGTCGCCAAGACGGGACTTGCCGCCGATGACGAGCCGATCAAGTCGATCATCGACAGCGTCAAGGACGATCCCGTTGCGATCCGCCCGCCCCGCTACGCCTCGGCGCCGCGCGCCGCGCCGTTGAGGCTCAACCGACCCGTCGATCTCGTCGTCACGGCCGACGAGGCGCCGTCGATCGAACACTCGCCTTTTCGCGGCTATTTCGAACGCCCGGCGCGCGTCAGCGCGATCCGCCAGGCGCTTGAAGGCTTGCCGGTCGCAGAGCACAAGGCCGCGCAATGGGGCCTTGACCATATCGAGGCGGTGCATGACCGGCGGATGGTCGCCTTTATCCGCGAGTCGGAAACGAAAGTTCCGCCCAAACGCATTCTTTATCCTGAAATATTCCCGGTCCGCTTTCCTGAGCGCCTGCCGCGCAACTGGGATATGCGCGCGGGCTATTTCTGCATGGACACCTCAACGCCGATCACCAATCTCGTTTATCGCGCCGCGCGGCGCGCGGTCGACGCGGCGCTGACCGGCGCCAAGCTCGTCGCCGAAACGAAATCGTCTCTCGCCTATGTCGTCGTGCGCCCGCCCGGCCATCACGCCGAGCGGCGCGTCTTCGGCGGGTTTTGCTATTTCAACAATGCGGCGATTGCGGCGCATTACCTGTCGAAACAGGGAAAGGTCGCAATGCTCGACATCGACCATCATCACGGCAACGGCGCGCAGGACATTTTCTACGAGCGCAATGACGTCCTGACCGTCTCGATCCACGGTCATCCGATCAGCTGCTATCCCTTTTACGCCGGATTTGAGGATGAACGCGGGGCTGGCGAAGGCGAAGGGTTCAATCGCAATTACCCGCTTCATCCGGGCGTCGACGATTCGGGCTATCTGACCGTCCTGAAAAGCGCGCTGAGGCGCATTCGAGATTTCTCGCCCCGTTATCTCATCGTCTGCCTCGGACTCGACATCATGAAAGGCGATCCGACCGGCGACATGTTCATCACGGCGGACGGCATGCGCGCCATCGGCGCTGAGATCGGAGGCTTCGGCGCACCGACGCTCGTCATCCAGGAAGGCGGATACAACCTGTCCAATCTCAAGCGAGGCGTGCGCGCCTTCGTCTCCGGCCTCGCCGACGCGCACCAAACGGCGACCGCAAATAAAAAAGGCGCCTGACGGCGCCCTTTCGCATGATTGAAAGTCGACCTATTCGACGACGGCGATCAGCTCGACGTCGAAGATAAGCGCTTCATTCGGCCCTATAGGACCGCCCGGCGTTCCCGCCTCGCCGTAAGCGATCGCCGGCGGCAGGAAGAACCGAAATTTGTCGCCCTCGCTCATCAATTGCACCCCTTCGGTCCAGCCCGGAATGACGCGGTTCAACGGAAACTCCGCCGGCTCGCCGCGATCATAAGAGGAATCGAACACCGTCCCGTCGAGAAGGCGGCCTTCATAATTGACGCGCACTTTGTCTGCGTCATTGGGCGAGGCCCCGCCCGATGGGCCTTCCGCCAGCACCTGATATTGAAGACCTGACGCGGTCGACTTGACGCCGGCCTTCTTGCCGTTTTCAGCGAGAAACTTGTTCGCCGCCTCAAGATTGCGCTCGGGGCTTGAGACCTTGATCAGTTCAACGTCGAAAATGAGCGCTTCATTCGGCCCGATCGGCCCGCCCGGCGTTCCCGTCTCGCCGTAAGCAAGCTCGGACGGAATGAAGAAGCGATATTTATCGCCCTCGCTCATCAACTGAACGCCTTCGGTCCAGCCCGGAATGACCCGGTTCAGGGGAAAGCGCGCCGCCGCGCCGCGACGAACGGACGAATCGAATTCCATTCCGTCAAGCAGCGTGCCGACATAGTGAACATCGACGATATCTTCCGCGTTCGGCGAATAGCCGCCGTCCTTTCCTTCGGACAGGATCATGTATTGAAGGCCGGACTCGGTCGTCTTCACCCCGTCGCGTCCGCGATTTTCAGCCAGGAATTTTTCAGATTTCACTTCATTGTCCGCCGCTAGTTTTTCAGGATCGACCGAGGCCTCGGCGCCAGGTTCTTCCGCTTCAACATCCTGCGCCGCCTCAACGGCCGCCGCTTTCTTGTCCGCATCCTTATTGGCGCAGGCCGAAACGCCGAACAGCGCGGCCGCCAGAACGCCGGACAACAAGAGATTCGATTTCATGTGTCGCTCCTTAACCTGCGCCGACCATAAGGCGCTTTCAGCATCCGGGAAAACCGCCTCGCCGGAGAAAACGCCGCGTTTTTCAGTTGCTGTGCAAACTTTAATCGGCCGTCAGAAACTCGACCGGCCGACTCTGATGAGCTCGACGTCGAAGATGAGCGTTTCATGTGGCCCGATCTTCACGCTGGGCACGCCCGCCTCGCCATAGGCGAGCGCCGGGGGAATGAAAAACCGGAATTTGTCGCCGACGCTCATCAATTGCAGGCCTTCCGACCAGCCGGCGATGACGCTGTCGACGCGGAACGTATCCGGCGCGCCGCGCGCGAGCGACGAATCGAAGACAGACCCGTCAATCAACATGCCGACATAATGAACGACGACGATGCTGTTCTTTTTCGGCTGTCGCCCGTTTTGGACGGCCTTCGCAATGACTTCATATTGAAGGCCGGAGGCGGTCGTCATGACGCCGTCGCGCGCGGCGTTCGCGGCGAGAAAGGCGGCGGAACGTTCCGCGGCGCTCATTTCCGCCGGCGCTTCGGCTTTCTCATCGCCTTCCTGCGCGAACGCCGGAACAGCGGCGAACAGCAAGATCGTCGCCGCCATGATTGGTTTCATCGTCATGAAATTGCTCCAGAATTTGCGCGCGAGCCTAGCGCTCCGATCCGCCGCTGACAATCAGAACGGCCAGAACACCGGGATGAACAACACCGCGATCACGCCGCACAGCGCGTTCAGCGGCGTTCCAAGCCGCAGATAGTCGGTGAATTTGTAGCCGCCGACCGAATAAACGAGCGTGTTCGTCTGATAGCCGATCGGCGTCATGAAGCTTGCGCTCGCCGCAAACATGACGGCGACGACGAAAGGGCGCGGATCGACGCCGAGCGACTGGGCGAGACCGATCGCGATCGGCGTCACGATAATGGCGACGGCGTTATTGGTGACCGTTTCGGTCAGCGTCATCGACAGAAGATAGACGAGCGCCAGCGCGATGATCGGCGGCGCGGCGGCGAGGAACGGCGTCGCCGCGCCGACGATCGCTTCAACGAGCCCCGTATTTTCAAGCGCCGCGCCGATGCCGAGCATGGCGAGAATAAGCGACAGGATGCGCCAGTCGACGGCGGCGAAGGCTTCGTCCGCCTCGACGCAGCGCGTGACGAGAACGACGGCGGCGCCCATCGCGGCGAGCCCGGCGATCGGCATTGCGCCAAGCGTCGCCAGAATGATGACGCCGGCCATGGTCGCGACGGCGATCGGCGCGTGTGTTTTCTTGATCGCCCTTTCGCGCGGCATCGCGACGTCGACAAGGTCGTTATCGTCGCACAGGCGCTTCAGATCTTCAGGCGCGCCTTCGATCAAAAGCGTGTCGCCGACTTCGAGCGGCGTATATTCAAAGCGATCGGCGAGATTGGCGCTGCGGCGGTGAAGCGCGACGGGGTAGACGCCGTAACGGCGACGAAGCCGCAAATGCCGCAGCGTCTTGCCGATAAAGCGCGCGCCCGGGGCCAGCAATATTTCGACGAGGACGGACGTTCGCGCGCTCAGGGGCTGAAGCCCGCCGCCAGGCGCCTGCATGTCAGGCGTCTGCTTGAAGCCGAGAATGTCTTTGACCGGCGAGCGAAGAACGACGATGTCGCCTTCAGCGAGAACAACGCTCTCCATTTCGCGTCGAAGCGAAGCGTCTCCCCTGACGACGTCGACGAGACGGCTGTCGGCGCTGTTGAACGCCTTGATGTCGACGACGCGCTCGCCGATATAGGCGCTTTCGCGCTCGATCGCGATCTCGACGATGTAGCGCGGCGCTTCATTGCTCGACAAAAGCGAGGCCATGGCGACGCGCTCGGGAAGAAACCGGCGGAACAAGAAGAGAAACGCGATCCCGATCAGCGCGGTGACGATTCCAAGCGGCGCAATCTCGAAAATATGGAACGGCTCAAGCCCTTCCTGACGCGCGACGCCGTCGACAAGAATATTCGTCGACGTGCCGACAAGCGTGATCGTGCCGCCGAGGATCGCGGCGTAGGAAAGCGGGATCATATGGCGCGACGGCGCTTCGTTGACCTGCTCGGAAAGCGCGAGCGCGACCGGGATCATCAGCATGACGAGCGGCGTATTGTTCATGAACGCCGAAAGCCCCGCGACAATGAACAGAAAGCCGAATATCGCCAGATTGGGCCTTTTGCCGACGCGCTTGATGAGCGCGCGCGCCAGTTCATCGAGAACGCCGGTTCTCACAAGCGCCGCCGACATGATGAACATGGCGCCGATCGTCACCGGCGCAGGGTTGGCGATGACGCCGACGAAATCCTCGCTTGAGATGATGCCGAGCGCGAGGAAAACGCCGACGGCCGCGAGCGCGGATACCTCCGGCGGCCGCCATTCCATCGCGAAGGCGATGAAGAGGACGATTAGAACCAACGCGGCGACATAAGGCGCAAAGGCGGCAAGGCCGAAAATCAAGAAAGTCTCCACGCGGCGGAAGGCGGCAAGTAACATCACCGCCTTAAGCGCCGGTCAATGGCGGAATCGCCCGTTCGCATCCTTAACGGCGCAAAACCGCGCCCTCAGCCTCGGGACCGCTCCCACGTCAGACGGAGACAAGCCGGAGCGTCGGGAAAGGAACGACTTTGTTGTCGCTGTCATGGCCGATATCCGCCTCGCCGAGAAAGGGAATGCCCGCGCGCGCGCACCAATAGTCGACGATTTCGCGCACGCTTTTTTCAAAAGGCGGATCGTTTGGCGGAATCTTGCTGACGCGGCCGAGGCGGATGCCGGCGAGGCTGCGCGCATTGGCGCTCGATGTCAGATGGAATAAAGCGCGATCAATCCTGTAATGCGGCTCGTCAATATCTTCGACCATCAGCACGGCGTCGGAAAAATCCGGCTCGGCGGGACCTGACATCAAATGGCTGAGAACCGTCAGGTTGAAAGCGAAGACGCGAAGATTGGATTTCCAGTGCGGCTCAAGCGCGGCGGCGTCGCGATCGACAAGCCAGGAGAGCGCGCGCCGGATCGCCGCCTCGCCGCCTTCGCGATTGATGTCCGTCGGCATCGGGCCGTGCACGGATCGTCCGACCCCCTCGCGCGCGAGGCGTCCGAGAACGACGCCGAGATCGCTGTAGCCCATATATTCCTTGACGTGGGCGGCGCGATTCAACTTGCCGTAGACCGCGTCTTCAAGCCTGCAGGACCCATAGCCGCCGCGCGCAAACCACACCGCGTTGAAAGCGGGATCGTTCGCGACTTCGAGAAACGCCGCCGAGCGTTCGGCGTCGGTTCCGGCGAAATGACCTGATGAAAGAAAGCATTGCGGGTGGAAATAGAGATCGAGACGATCCCCGTACTCCGCCTTGGCGACCGCCGTCACTTTCGCCGCCGCCTCTTCGGAAAGGCGGTTCGCCGGGGCGACGATCGCGATCGATATTTCGGCTTTCGCCATGTTGTTGACGCGCCTCGCGAATAAGAGGTTGTTCGCATTCCTGATTTAGGATCGTTCGATGATGGGTGAAAAGCGTCAATATTTCCTGTGCGGGATCGGCGGCTCGGGCATGCTGCCGCTCGCCCTTATCCTGAAGGCGAAGGGCCATGCGGTCGCGGGGTCGGATCGCGCGCTCGATCAGGGCCGGACAGGCGCAAAATTCGATTTTCTCCGCGCGCGCGCGATCGGGCTTTTCCCCCAGGACGGCTCGGGTCTCGCCGATCCGGCGCAAATCCTGGTCGCCTCCGCGGCTGTTGAAGACACGGTGCCTGACGTCATCGCGGCGAAGCGCCTCGGCGCGCGACGGATGGGCCGCGCCGAACTTCTCGCCGACTTGTTCAACGCCGCGCCGACGCCGATCGGCGTCGCCGGCACGTCCGGCAAGTCGACGGTAACGGCGATGATCGCCTGGATCCTGCATCAGAACGGGAAAGATCCGACCGTCATGAACGGCGCCGTGATGAAAAACTTTGCGACCGCCGACGCGCTGTTCGCCAGCGCGCTCGTCGGCGAGGGCGATCCCTTCGTCAGCGAGCTGGACGAAAGCGACGGCACGATTGCGCTTTATCGCCCGCGCATCGCCGTCCTCAACAACATATCGCTCGATCACAAATCGATGGAGGAGCTGCGCGCGCTGTTCGGCGACTTCCTTTCTCATGCCGAGATCGCCGTCATCAATCGCGACAATGAAGAGACGATGCGGCTCGCAGCGAGAGCGAGAAAGACCATATCTTATTCAATCGACGCCGCTGACGCCGATCTCGGCGCCGAGGCGATCGCGCCGGCGCCCTTCGGCGTTTCCTTCGTCGCGGTCAATCGCGCGACGAAGGAAAAGATCGCCGTCGAATTAAAAACGCCCGGCCGGCACAATGTCTCCAACGCGCTCGCAGCGATCGGCGCGGCGCTGGCCGCCGGGGTTTCGTTTCATGAGGCGGCGACGGCTCTTTCAGACTTTGCCGGCGTCAAACGGCGCTTCGAGCATGTCGGGGAAGCCGCAGGCGTCACGGTGATCGACGATTTCGGCCACAACCCCGACAAGATCGCCGCGACGTTGAGAACGCTGCATGAATTCGACGGCCGGTTGCTCGTCCTGTTTCAGCCGCACGGCTTCGGCCCGCTCAAAAAGATGAAAGCCGAATTTATCGATTGCTTTGCGGCGAACCTTGCGCCGGATGATGTTTTATTGATGCCTGAGCCGGTTTATTTCGGCGGCACGGTTGATCGCAGCGTCGGCAGCGAGGCGATCGCGGCCGGCGTCCGCGCGGGCGGAAGAAACGCCGAGGCGCTGGCGACGCGGGAGGATTGCGGCGAGCGACTGCTCGCGCTCGCAAGGCCCGGCGACCGGGTCATCGTCATGGGCGCGCGCGACGACACGCTGTCGCAATTCGCGGCGATGCTGCTGGAAGTATTCAGGCGGCGCTGAACGCGGAACGCGGCGCAGCGCGACCGCGCACGGCTTTCATCCGCGCGGCGATCCCCGCAAAGCCGATCAGCATCAAGGCCCAGGCGCTCGGCTCCGGCGTCGCCGAGACAAGCGACGACAGGCGATAGGAACTGCCGAACGCTGAAAAAGTCGAGTTGCCGAAAACGAGCGCGTTGCACCCGCCGATCGCCTGACACGATCCGAGGAACGGGTCGAGGAACACGGTGACGAGCCCCGTCGCGGTCACTTGCGCGTAGACGTTGACGGTGGCGCCGCCGCCCGGCGCGGTTTGCCCGGCGGCGAAGGCGTTGGTGAACGTCGCGCCGTTCCAATTGCCGAGACGCACCCAGATATAGGTCGTGTTGTTCGACACCTGCGTGATGTTGAAAAAGAGACGCGAGCCGGCGACCGCCGCGACGGGGGCCGCGTAATTGAGGCCGATCGTCTGGTTGCGGTTGAGAAGCGCCGTGCCGGGCGTGTTGCCGATGAGATTGTTCGCGCCGGTGCCGCCGCTCGCCTGAAAGACGCTTACCGGGAACGTCGATATCGCCGCCTGCGCCGAACCGCCTAGCGCGATCATCAGCGCCGCCGCAAAGCCCGCCAGATGATGGAACCGCATACGCCCCCAACACTTCTTCACACCCATAACTTGTCTCAAATACCTTTTAAAACGGCCTCTCCGCCTCCAATACAATTTTAGGCGAATTGAGCGGGTTTCCGCAGCGCGCAGGCCGCGCGGTCGCGCCTCGGCGCCGGCGTCAATGCAGGGTGAAAAGCGTTCCGGTCCGCATTTCAGCCGCCGAAATGATCCGACGCCCGGCGACCCGCACCGAGTGCAGCGGCCCTTCAATCTCGCGCATCCAGAAATCGAGAAAACGGCTGAGGACCGGATAGCGCGGCGCGATGTCGTAATCCTGCCAGACATAGGTTTGGAGGATTTCGGGATGATCCGGCAGCCTGTAGAGGATTTCGGCCGTCGCCAGCCGATAGCCCCGCAACTGAAGCCCCAACGCCGTTTCGTTACGCATCTCAACGCCCCTCAACATGGCGGACCCGCCCCGCCGGCGCGCCCACATCGTCACGCTATGACGCAAATTTTGACGCGCCCTGAATGGCCGCGCAACGGCTTGAATGAGTTTTTTTAAGCAATATCAACGAGTTAGCAGCAAGGGCGCGCGACTGCTGACAGCTAGCGCGTTGATCGGCTTGGAAAATTTCGATTCGGGAATTCTTTACAAAGCAGTGAAACGTTCTTATCTGCGAGCTTCGTCAATCCCATGGGACCTCTCCGCAAGATTGGCGCTTGGTTGAAGCTGCTTTGCGAGGTTCCATGAGATGGACAGACACCAGTCTGCGCTTGCGCTGGTCTTAGCGACCCAGCCTGAACTCCCTGTTCATTGCTTGCGCCCTGACGCCGCCCGAAAAGCGGCCGACTTTTTTACGCGCAATTTCCCGGGCGACGTTCTTTACGCGGTCAAGGCGAACCCGCACCCGGTCGTCATCGACGCGGTTTACGCGGCGGGCGTGCGCGCGTTTGACGTCGCCTCGCTGCCCGAAATCGAACTTGTCGCCGCGCGCTGTCCCGACGCCAAGCTCGCTTTCATGCATCCGGTCAAATCGCGCCTTGCGATCCGCAAGGCCTATTTCGATTTCGGCGTCAGGATCTTCGTTCTCGACAGCCTCGATGAGCTCGACAAGATCATCAAGGAAACGAACGGCGCGCGCGATCTTCATCTGGTCGTGAGAATCGCCGTGTCGTCCGACTACGCCCAGCACAAGCTGAACGGCAAATTCGGCGCAGTCGGTCAGGAAGCCGTCATGCTGCTTCGTCAGGCCCGATCGGCGTGCGAGGAGCTTGGCGTTTCCTTTCATGTCGGATCGCAATGCATGCGGCCTGAAGCCTATCGCGCCGCGATGGAGATCGTCTCCGATCTCATTCGTCAGGCGCAGGTCACGGTCGACATCGTCGATGTCGGCGGCGGTTTTCCCGTTGCCTATCCGCAGCTGACGCCTTTGCCGTTGAAAGCTTACATCGACGAGATCGCCGCAGCGTTCGAATCGATGCCGGTGCTGACGAACGCCGATTTGTGGTGCGAGCCGGGACGCGCGCTATGCGCTGAGGCCGGAAGCCACATCGTGCGCGTCGAGCTCAGAAAGGGCGACGCCCTCTATCTTAATGACGGCGCCTATGGCGCGCTGTTCGATGCGGCGCATGACGGCCTCATCTATCCGACGCGCCTCTTGCGCGCGAAAAAAGGCCCGCGCCGCCAGTTGAAGCCGTTCCGTCTTTTCGGTCCGACCTGCGACTCGATCGATGCGCTGAAAGGCCCCTTCATGCTGCCGTCCGACGTGCACGAAGGCGATTACATCGAGTTCGGCCAGACAGGCGCTTATGGGGCGGCGCTTGCGACCCGTTTCAACGGCTTCGGCGATTACGTCGAAGCGATCGTGGATGATGCGCCGCTGATGTCCGTTTACGGCGAGACGGATGCGTCCGAAAACGTCGTCGCCTTGCGCGCCGCCAAGAGTTGAAACCGCGCCGCTCGCGAAAGTAGCAACGGCGCGTTAACTCGCCGTTGAGTTTTGACGGCTAGCTTCCCCCCCACCGGTAAGCGCGCGACACGGGCGGCCTGCGCTGTCCATGACGCGAGGGGGAAGAGGTGGCATTGATCAAGCGGCGATACGGCGCGCATTTAAGCGATGCGGCGAAAGACACGCTGGCGCAAAGCCGGCCGTATCCAGCTTCCGCCGTCATAAAAAACCCGTTGACGCGCCCGTTAATCCGCCGCGTGTGTGAGGCCGACTGGAAAGCGACACTGTCGCAAATCGACTTTGACTACGCACTTGAGGATTGCTCGTATGGCGATGCGCCATGCGTCATCTACCGCACGTCTGCGACAAAAGCCGACAACCCCGTCATCCTGTATCTGCACGCCGGCGCTTTCATTACGGGCTCGGCGCGCTGCAATGCGAGCGCCGTTCTTCCGACCTGTCATTTGTCAGGGTGCGAAGCGATCGCCGTCGACTACAGCCTGGCGCCGGAGCGCGTCTATCCGACCCAGCTCATTGAAACGGAAACCGTCTACAGAGCGCTCCTCCAGTCGGGCCGCGATCCGTCGTCAATCATTCTCCTCGGCGATTCGGCGGGCGGCGCGCTCGCCGTCGCATCGCTCTATCGTTGGCGCAGGACCGGTCTGCCGACGCCCGCCGCGCTTATCTTGCTTTCGCCTGTTCTCGACGCCGCAACGAACAGCGACACCTATGAAACGCTGCGCGGCCGCGACCCCCTCTTCGCCTCGGCCGGGCGCGATTCCGTCGTCGACTGTTTTCGCCTTTACGCCGGCGGCGCCGACCTCACCGATCCGGAAGTCTCGCCGATCGAGGGCGACCCGACCGGCCTGCCGCCGACTCTCGTGCATGTCGGCACGCGCGAGGTTCTTCTCGGCGATGCGGCCCGCTTCGCCGAAAAGGCGCGGCGCGCCGGGACGGACATATCGTTGCGGGTTTTTGACGGCATGTTCCACCTCTTCCACCAGCACTGGCGGCTTGAAGACGCAAAAGCCGCGCATCGCGATATCGCCGATTTCATTGCAGGAAAGACGCGCTGAGCGCCGGCGGCAAAAAATCCTTGTGAAGGCCGGTCCGCGCATTATATAGCGCGCGCATACGGCCCTCCGCGCATCCCGACGATGCGGCCCGGATCCGGTTCTTAACTGGACTGAAAGGACCGCCCTCATGAGCGACAAATCCGACAACCGCAAAGCCGAGCTGCTTTCATCGCCGGTCGAACACATCGACATTTCGAAATTCGACGCGCGCCCGATCATCGACGCCTGGGGCAAGATGAGCTTTACAAGCCGCGACGCCGCGCGCGCCGCGCAGATCCTCAATATGGCGCTCGAAGACGAAAAATGCTCGACCTGGCTGATCATGGCCGGATCGACCGGCGCCGGCGGCTGTCTGCACGTTTGGCGCGACATGGTCGAGTACAATATGGTCGACGCCGTCGTCGCGACCGGCGCCTCGATCATCGACATGGATTTCCTTGAGGCGCTTGGATTCAAGCATTACCAAGCGAACGAGATACCGAACGACAACACGCTGCGCTCGCTCTATATCGACCGCATTTACGACACCTATATCGACGAGGAAGAGCTTCAGCACGTCGATCACACGATCTACGAAATCTGCGAACAGCTCGAACCGCGCCCTTACACCTCGCGCGAATTCATTCACGAAATCGGAAAATGGCTCGCCGCCGGCAACGCCAAGAAGGAAGGCTCACTGATCCAGCGCGCCTATGAAAAAGGCGTGCCGATCTTCGTGCCGGCTTTTTCCGACTGCTCGGCGGGTTTCGGCATCGTCAAACACCAGGTTGAGCGCCGCAAGGCCGGCAAGCCTTACCTCACGATCGATTCAGGCGGCGATTTTCGCGAGCTGACTGAAATCAAGCTCGCCGCCGGAACGACAGCGCTGTTCATGATCGGCGGCGGCGTGCCGAAAAACTTCGCGCAGGACACGGTCGTCTGCGCCGAAATTCTCGGCCATGACGATGTTGAAATGCACAAATACGCCGTCCAGATCACCGTCGCCGACGTTCGCGACGGGGCTTGCTCGTCCTCAACGCTGCAGGAAGCGGCGAGCTGGGGCAAGGTGTCGACCGTTTACGAGCAGATGGTCTACGCCGAAGCGACGAGCGTCGCGCCGCTGATCGTTTCCGACGCATATCATCGCGGCGGCTGGAAAACGCGGACGCCGCGCCGCTGGTCGAAACTGTTCGACTGATCGCGAGATCCGAACTCGACAATTTGCGAGGCGCGCTTGTTGCGCGCCTCGATTTTTTTGCGACGTTGAGCGCGCATGCGGTACCAGGAACCGAGGATCACATAAAGGAGCGCGATTTCGACGATGCGGTTCGTAAACGCCGCTATCCACCAGCGCGTCGAGCCGACGACCGAGATGTAAAAATAATAAACGACGAGAAAGGCGTGCAGATAAAAGAGGATGGTCGGAAAAAGCCTGCGCTCCGACATCCGCCAGAAATAGGCGGCGAGGCCGGCGTCAATGACGGCGAACCCCCAGCTGATCCCGAACTTGCCGCCGATGAAAAACCAGCAGACCGCGAAGATCCAGCCGACAAAGAGAGCGAGCGCGCAGGAAAGAAGAACCTCCGAACGCGCCCGCCACGCGAATAGGATCGCGGCGATGTGAAACGCCGCGTAGTAAGCAATCGTTATCCAAGCCCAAGGGCCGATCTGACCATCTCCGCCACGCTCACCTTGGGCGTCCCGCTGGCTTCAAGAGCCCGCGCGCCGGCTGACGCGGCGGTCGCCTCCAGTGATGCATGCGCCTGCGCCGTCACTTCAGCGAGGTGAACGAGAGCAGCGCGCACATTTTCATAGGCGCCGGCGGTCGCATCGGCATCCATTTTTTCCGCCGCAACCGCCGCCGTTGCGGAACTCGCGCCCCAGAAGGCCGCGAGACCCGTCAATTTTTTTTCAAATTTTAGAAGAACAAGTTGCTCTTTACGAACGTCTTTAGCCATTGTTTAGGTCCAATCTGCTATAGAGGGTTGTCAGGGACACGCAACGGCTCAACCCTAAGGCGAGTCGGCGCACGCAAAAGCAGCGCGCGTGAGAATATTCGGGGCGCAATCGATGTCGGAGCAGAGCGAAGAGAACTACGCCGCAGCGGTCGGCCGCAGCATGTGGCGGATCGCAAAGCGCCGAGCGCTCGCCGCGCTCGCGCCGAAATCGGAAATGTCAGCGATTACGCGCGCCGCGTCTTCGGGTCCGCCTGAAAATAAAGCGCGACGGCTTGGCGAATCGACTCGTCAGAGCGCGCCCGGTACTGATGCGGAACCGACATCTCTGCGAGAATTTCTGAAACGACTGGGCGAAGAGCTTGGGCGAGACGATCAGCGCCCGCACGGCTCGTAACCGTCGAAAGCGCAACATAGGTGTTTGCGGCGGCTTCCGCCGCAAGGCCGGGCAATCGATCATCGCCTGTGCGCCGCGCGCCGCCGATCAAGTCCGGCAATATCCCTCTCAATATGTCGGCGAGACGATCAATGTCGATCTCGCCGCCTTCCGAGGCGAGACGGCTTCGAAAATCGATGACATTGCCGGCCGCTTCCGAAACGAGATCCTCAAGCAGAAGGGCGCCGCCGGTCGAATCGACCATGCGCTGCGCGAGCGTCGCGTCGATATCCGCTGCGCCGGCGAGAATCCTGTCGAAATGCGCGGCGTCGACGCCGATCAGCTTGGCGAAGGCTTTGGGCGTCGTGCGCGTTTCTCGAAGATAGGTTAACAGCATGTCCATTCGGCGAGCCTCGCCGATAATGGCTGACGAGCGCTTAACGCAATCGGTCGATTGCCGGCCGGCGCGTCTCTCTATAGAGGGCGCTTATGGTTCCGCCGCTGTTAACCCTTGAGAATATCCGCCTGACTTTCGGCGGCGAGCCCCTTTTCGCGGGCGCATCGCTTGCGATTGAACCGCGGGCGAGGACGGCGCTTGTCGGCCGAAACGGGTCCGGCAAGTCGACGCTCCTGAAACTGGCCGCCGGACTGCTTGAGGCGGATGACGGCGAGCGCTTTGTCGATCCGGGCGCCTCGATCGCCTATCTGCCGCAGGAACCCGATCTCGCGACGTTCAAGACCGTCGCCGCCTATATCGAGGCCGGATCGCCCGCCGCCGGACCGTCGGGCGATCTCGGCCGCCTTTACGCGGAATTCGGACTTGATCCCGCAGCGCCCTGCGCGACGCTTTCCGGCGGCGAGGCGCGGCGCGCGGCGCTGATCCGCCTCTTCGCCGCCGATCCCGACGTCATGCTTCTCGATGAGCCGACGAACCATCTCGATCTGCCGGCGATTGAAGCGCTTGAAGAGCGGTTGAGCGCTTCGCGCGCGGCGATCGTCCTGATCAGCCACGACCGCCGGTTTCTTGAAAACATCTCGCGCCGCACGGTCTGGATCGATCGCGGAACGACGCGCGTTCTCAATCGCGGCTTCAAGGAATTCGAAGCCTGGCGCGACAAGGTTCTCGAAGAAGAAGAAACCGAAGCGCACAAGCTCGATCGCAAGATCGTCGCTGAGGAGCATTGGGTCAGATACGGAGTCACTGCGCGGCGCAAGCGAAATGTGCGCCGGATGCGCGAACTCGCCGAGTTGCGCCAGCGTCGTCGCGACCGCAAAAAACCGACGGGAACCGTCTCTTTCGCCGTCAATCAGGCGAGCCCGTCAGGCAAGCGCGTCATTGTCGCAGAGAAAATTTCGAAATCCTTCGGCGAAAAGACGATCGTCAAGGATTTCTCCATCGAGCTCGCGCGCGGCGATCGCGTCGGCATTGTCGGACCGAACGGCGCCGGAAAGACTACGCTTCTTCGACTGCTGACCGGGACGCTTCAGCCGGATGAAGGCGCGGCGACGATCGGCGCAGGCGTTGAGATGATTACCCTCGATCAGCGGCGGGCGTCGTTGCGCCCCGACGACCGCGTCGCCGACGCCATCACAGACGGTCGCGGCGACTGGGTGACGATCGGCGAAGAAAAGCGCCACGTCGCGACCTATCTGAAGGATTTCCTTTTCAGGCCTGAACAATGGCGCACCCCTGTCTCGGCGCTGTCCGGCGGCGAGCGCGGGCGCCTTGCGCTCGCCGCCGCGCTGGCGAAGCCGTCGAACCTTCTCGTTCTTGACGAGCCGACCAACGATCTTGATCTGGAAACGCTGGATCTTCTTGAAGAGCTTGTCGCCGACTATCCGGGAACGCTGCTGATCGTCAGCCATGACCGGAGTTTTCTCGATCGGACCGTGACATCGATCATCACGACGGATCCGTCGGGGCGGCCCGGCGCCTGGATCGAATACGCCGGCGGCTATGACGACATGATCGCGCAGCGCGGATCAGCGCCCGGCGCGATGGCGAAAACGGCGGCGAAGGCGCCGGTCTCCGCACCGAAAACGATTGATCCGACGCCGGCGGCGAATACAAAACTATCCTACAAGGAAAAATTCGCGCTTGAGCAGTTGCCGATAAGGATAGAGGCGCTTTCGCGTGAACTCGCCGCGCTGAAATCGGCGCTCGACGATCAATCCCTTTTCGCACGCGATGCGAAGGCGTTCAATGAGAAAGCGGAACGCCTTGAACAGGCTGGGGCCGAGCTTGCCGCCGCGGAAGAAGAGTGGCTTGCGCTTGAATTAAAACGCGAAGCGCTCGACGATAGCTGATCAAGATTGCGTCAGGCGCGCGGGCCCGCCAGATACCGGCCGTAAACAATTGCAAACAATAAAAACGCGCCGCTCCACGCAATCGACGCCGCGATGAGCAGCATTGCATAGGATGACGGAAAGAACGCCGCCGCCACGCGCAGCGCAGCGCCCAGATTGACAAGCGCATAGATCGCGATCGTCGCCCCATCTGCGGTGAGCGCGCGTCCCGTATGGCCGCGCGTTGCGCGCGTCATGACCGCGAGCGTCATGACGCCGGCGCCGCCCGCGGTAAGCGCATGGAAAGCCGTCGACGTGGCGATGACCGCCGGCTGAAGCGCCGATGCGGCGAGAAAACCGATCGAAACGGCGAGCCACAGATAGCCGATATGGAGAATGGTCACCATGGGTTCGCTTATGGTCCGCCAGCCGCGCCAGCGCGCAAACCGCAACAGATGCAACGCCGAAGCCGCGGCCAATACGGCGCCCGTCGGAAGACCCGTCGGCGCGACGAGCCAGAGGATCAGCCCCGCGCCGAGCGCGCCAAGCGCCGCCTTGTCGACGAACGAGAATGGCGAGGCCGGAACGTCAATCCCGTTCTTCAAAAACCAGTTGCGCGTGAAGCTCGGTGTGATGCGCCCGCCGATAAGCGCGATAAGCATCGCGATGACGGCGAGGCCCCATCGCAGGCCGAACGGATCGGCGCCGTCATTCACGGCGCGCATGTGCCAGACGACGTTTCCAGTCGCGAAAAGCGCGAGCAACAGGCAAACAGGCATGTTGCGCCAGTTCTTCCCCGCCGTGATTTCGCGGAAGATGATGAGATCGAGGACGATCAGAAAGGACGAATCGATGATCGCCGCAGCGCCGGCGCCGATAACGCCCGACGCCGCGATCGCCGCGCGGCCGGAAAGCCAGAGAGCGAAGAGCGACATCAGCCTTGCGCCCAACACAGGCAGACGCCCGGTCCAGTTCGGCACGGCGGTCAAGACGAAGCCGGCGACAATCGCCGCAAGAAACCCGTAGACCATTTCATGGCCGTGCCAGGCGATCGCGCCGTAAGCGCCGCCCGGCGCGGCGAAGCCGGATATCGATAATGCGGCGAAAACCGGCAAAACGGCCGCCGTCACTGCGCCGAACAAAAAAAACGGCCGAAAACCGAAGCTGAAAAGCGCCGGCCCCCGATAGGCGCGCATCAGTTCCGCGGTCGACGCTGTCACGAAAAATCCCGCCTCTGCATGAGCGGATTATGCGCGGCGTTGAAAGCGCGCATCAGGGGACGCAATGTCGCTGCGCGGCGATGTCGCGTCAAAAGCCGTGAGCGCGGAGCGCCTTGGACAGCCGCGCTCGCAAATCCGGGCGTTCGAAGGGAAAGGCTTCGAAGAAATCGGCCTGCGTCAGATCCGGTTTTCGCGCGCGTACGTTTTCGGCCCAGTACTGCGCGCGCGCCCTATCGCCGTTCAGCGCATTGAATGCGACGGCGATCGCGGCGATCAGGACATGCGCGCCCGGCGCGCGCGCCGCCTCTTCCGCCCAGCGCGCCGCTTCGGCGTCATCGCCCTTTTGCATGACGCTGAAACCCTTGACGCCGAGCATGGCGTAGCGAAACGGATCGAGCGGGCTCAACGCCAAAGCGAGGTCGATATCGCCGTCCGCACTCACCGCCTCGCCCGTTATCGCATTCGCCCAGGCCCGCGCGTAGAGCCCCTGAGCATAGTTCGGGCACAAGGCGACGGCGCGATCCAGCCAGCCGGCGCCGCCGATAATGTTATTATCAATCCAGTGCGCGCGGCCGAGGGCGAAATTGGCGAAAGGATCGAGCGCGTCAAGCTCGACGCTTTTTTCGGCATGGGCGCGGGCGAACGCGACATCTTCCGCGCGATCGGGACTATATTTCAAAAAGGCGTTCTGGAAATGCGCGCTCGAAAGCCCGGCATGGGCGCGGGCGAAACCGGAATCGGCGCCGATCGCCTTTTCGAAATAGGAAAGCGCCGCCGCATTATCCGTCTTGTTGAACCGGTAGAGATGATGGAGCCCCAGATGATAGGCCGACCAGGCGTCAAGCCGATCGGGCGACTTCAAGCGCGCCGCGCTCGCTTCGTTCAGCGGGATATGAAGCTCAAGCGCCGCGACAATCGCCGTAATGATCCGTTCGCGAACATCGTGAATGTCATCAATGCGCGATGAAAAGCGTTCGCCCCAGATGACGCCGCCGCTCTTTGTTTCGGCGAGCTCGACGGCGACGACGATTTTATCGCCGGCGATTTCAACGGCGCCGGTGAGGCAATATCGGACATTGAGCATCGCGCCGACCGCGACGACATCCTGATCGGGCGGGCGAAAGCGGAATGCGGTGCCGCGCGCGATGACGAACAGCCAGCGAAGACGCGCCAGAACCGAAATCAATTCGTCGGGCAGCGCTTCGGCGACGCCGGCTCTTTCTCCGGCGACGCCGATGAGGCGAAAGGGAAGAACCGCGATCGACGGTTTGGCGACCGCTTCTTTGACGGTCTCTTTCGCGATCGGCGCCAGCCGCGCCGGACGAGCAAGCGCGCGCGGTTCGCCGGCAAAGCGAAACCCCAGTCCGTGCGCGGTTTTGATGAGGCGCTGCGCCTTGCCGTCATCGCCGAGCGCTGCGCGCAGCGATTTCACGCGGCTTGCGAGCGCCGAATCGGAGACGATGCGGCCGTCCCAGATCTTTTCGATGATCTCGTCCTTGGCGACGAGGCGGTCGGCGTTTTCAACAAGCAGGCATAAAAGCGCGAAAACCTGCGGCTCAAGCGCGACCGGCGCGCCGCCCTTTCTAAGCTCAATCTTGAGCGTATCGAGCTCGAAATCCTCAAAGCCGTAGATCATCGCGCCCGACTATAGACGGCTCACGCGCGGGGCGCGCGCCCAAAATCCAGCAATTCTCCATGATTTCTCCACGGCCTCTCCAAGCATGGCGCGGCCTGCTCGCCTAAACCCGCGTTCAAGGCGCTGGCGCGGAGCCGGCGCAGAAAACAGGAAAAGGAAACCATCATGCCTCTCGTCACCATCGATCTCATCGAAGACGTTTTCACGCCGGACCAGAAAGCCGACCTCATCGACAAGGTCACCGAAGCGATGATCGCCGTCGAAGGCGAAGCGATGCGCCAGGTCACCTGGGTCCGCATCAACGACTTCAAAGGCGGCGACTGGGCGATCGGCGGCAAACGCCTCGCCGCGAAAGACGTCCACGCGCTCGCGGCCGGCAAGGCCGCCTGACGAAGCGCGCCCGATCAGGAGAAAAAGATTATGACCAAAATAGCCACAGCCCTGACGGCGGCGCTTGTTCTCACAGCCGCGCTTTCGCCCGCCTTCTACGCTTACGCGCTGCTCGCATAGGCGAATTGCAAAGGCCGCGACCTTTCCGGTCGCGGCCTTTTTCCTTTCGAACCTCAGGCGCCGTCTTTCGCCCGCCGCTTCCTGAGATGCGGCAGCAGCTCTTTCTTTCTTAAGCGGATCGATTTCGGCGTCACTTCGACAAGCTCGTCGTCGCCAATATAGGCGATCGCCTGTTCAAGGCTCATCCGCCGCGGCGGCACAAGGCGCATCGCCTCGTCCGCCGCCTTGGTGCGAATATTGGTGAGTTTCTTTTCCTTCAGCGGATTGACGTCGAGATCGTCGTCCTTCGCGTTCTCGCCGATGATCATGCCCTGATAGACCGCCTCGCCGCCCCCGATGAAAAGGAAGCCGCGCTCCTGAATGTACCAGAGCGCGTAGACGACCGAGACGCCGTCGTCGGTCGAGATGAGAACGCCGTTGCGCCTGCCCTCGATCGCGCCCTTATGCGGCGCGTGTTTGAGATAGGAGCGGTTCATAACGCCCGTACCGCGCGTATCGGTGAGGAATTCGCCGTGATAGCCGATCAGCGCGCGCGCCGGCGCGTGGAGAATAATGCGCGTCTTGCCGGCGCCTGACGGCTTCATCTCGGCGAGCTCGCATTTGCGCCGCGTCAGTTTTTCGATGACAACGCCGGTGAATTCGTCATCGACATCGATGAAGACTTCCTCGATCGGTTCAAGAAGCTGGCCGGTCTCATCGGTCTTCGTCACGACGCGCGGGCGCGAAACGGAAAGCTCAAATCCCTCGCGCCGCATATTCTCGATCAAAACGCCGAGCTGCAATTCGCCGCGACCCGCGACTTCCATCGCGTCGCCGCCTTCCGCGTCGCGAACGCGAATGGCGACGTCGCCTTCGGCCTGCCGCAACAGGCGGTCGCGAATGACGCGGCTTTGCACCTTATCGCCTTCGCGTCCCGCAAGCGGCGAGTCGTTCGCCGCAATCGTGATCGCCAATGTCGGCGGATCGATCGGCTGCGCTTCGATGACGATCTCGTTTTCGAGATCGCACAGCGTGTCGGCGACAGATGCGTCGGAAAAACCTGCAAGCGCGACGATATCGCCGGGCTCGGCCGCCTCGACCGGCTGGCGCTTCAAACCGCGGAAAGCGAGCACCTTGGTGATCCTGACGCGCTCAATCTCAGAGCCGTCGCGCCGCAGCGCTTTCATCGTCACGCCCGGCCTTGCAACGCCCGCAACGATGCGGCCCGTCAGAATGCGCCCGAGATAGGGATCAGCTTCAAGTGTCGTCGCCAGCATGCGGAACGGCTGATCCTTCGCGTTTTCCTCGATCGGCGGCGGCGGCACATGCGCGATGATTTTTTCAAACAGCGGCGCCATGTCCTCGCGCGGCGCATCGAGCGAGGCGGCCGCCCAGCCGTCGCGCCCCGATGCGTAGACGACGGGAAAATCGAGCTGTTCGTTCGATGCGCCGAGCGCGGCGAAAAGATCGAAGGCCAGATTAAGCGCCTCATCAGGATCGGCGTTCGGACGATCGACCTTGTTCAGAACGACGATCGGGCGCAGCCCGAGCGCCAGCGCTTTCGTCAACACGAATTTCGTCTGCGGCATCGGTCCTTCGGCGGCGTCGATCAGAAGAAGGCAGCCGTCGACCATCGACAGGATGCGTTCGACCTCGCCGCCGAAATCGGCGTGGCCGGGCGTGTCGACGATGTTGATGCGGACCGGGGGTTTTTCATTTTGACCGCCTTCGCGGTCGGGGCCCTTCTCCCAGACGACGCTGGTGCATTTGGCGAGAATGGTGATGCCGCGTTCGCGCTCGATGTCGTTTGAGTCCATCGCGCGTTCCGCCATATCGGTATTGGCGCGCACGGTTCCCGACTGACGCAGAAGCGCGTCGACGAGCGTCGTCTTGCCGTGATCGACGTGAGCGATGATCGCGATATTGCGCAACTGGGTATGCGGGGCGGACATGGAAACCTTGCTGCAATGCGGGGGAAAGCGGCGTCAGGTGGCCCTTTTCCCGCAAAAGCGCAAGGGCAAAAGAAAACGCCGCCCGGCCGGGCGGCGTTTTTCAAACGATTTGGGTCTTTCAGACGCGGGTCAGCTGGTCCGTATCGTCGCAAAGGGCGACCGGCTCGCCATTCACGAAGATGACCGTGTAACCAACATAATCGCTGTAGCGGCCGCCCGGCAGGCGCGAACGAACGCGGACATCGACGCCCCAGCCCTGAAGGTCTTCATAACCGGAAATATCGGCCTCGACCCGATAAGGCTCGCTGACGATCTGAACCCGGGCGCCGCGCGCGTCCACGAGGCTGCTTTCAACATAATCGGTGGCCATCATCGGATATTCGTCCGGGCAGGCGTCGATATCGCCCGCGAGTGAGACGGCGATTAGGGAAGCGGCGCCGGCGGAGATCGCCGCGAGTGATTTCAAGACAGCCATCGGCCTTCCTTCTCTGTGACAGTTGAATGACGATTTACCGTCAAAACTCGTCTTATCTGTCATCATAATGTCATATTCGAATCGCCAGTCAATAGAAAAAGCGCAATTCTTGCGCTAAAAGCGCATTTTTTGCGTTGTTGATATTTCTGGGCCAAAACGAAGGCGTAAAATCAAGTTTGCGCACATGGTGCGGCAGCATCCGGCCCGCGCCCAGGGCGCTGCAACACCGTGGCGATCAGGCGACGGCGCGGTGTAATTCTTCGCCCGGCGCATTCACGAAAGCGGCCCGACGCCCTAGGCTGCCCTGATCTTGCATGGGTCGTGCGTAGGGTTGGAGGGGCTGATAATGGCGCGTTTGCTGGAACGATCGGTTCGGTTCACCCGGCCGGACCAATATGTCCTCAACATGCTCCTGTTCCTGATCGCGGCCGCCGCGGTCGTCTATTATATGTCGCCCTGGAGCCCGGACCCGTCGACGATCCTTGTCGACGCCTTTAACGCCAATCCGGCGCTCAACGGCCTTATCCTCGGCGTTCTCTCAATCGGCGTCATCTACAATCTGCGGCAGGCGGGCGTCATTTCCCCGGCGATCCGCTGGGTCGAGGCGTTCCGCGAAACCGTCGATCCGCGCCGCGCGCGCCTTCCGCGGCCTCCGCTGTTGATCAGCGCCATGGTGAAGCTTCTGCTCGATGCGGACGAACGCGGCGGGCGCCTGACGCCTGAATCGACGCGCGCCATTCTCGATTCGATCGGCACACGGATGGATGAAGGGCGCGAAATGGGCCGGTATATCGGCCATCTCCTCGTTTTCCTCGGCCTGCTCGGAACGTTCTGGGGTCTCATCGAAACCGTCAACGGCGTCGTTGAAACGATCAGCGGCCTCGGCGTCACCGGCGGCGATCCGGAAACCGCGATCACGCAATTGATCACTAATTTGAAGGCGCCGCTTTCCGGCATGGGCACCGCGTTTTCGTCATCGCTGTTCGGCCTTTCAGGATCGCTCGTCGTCGGCTTCCTCGATCTCCAATCGAGCCAGGCGCAAGGGCGCTTCTACACCGATCTTGAGGACTGGCTCTCCGGCATGACGGATACGCGCGCAAGCGCCGCCGGCAAGGCGACGATGAGCGCCGATGAAGGCGATCCGTTCTTTTCAATCGAGTCCGCTTTCGCGGCCCATACCGAAGCGCTCATCAAGGCGCAGGCGCATGAGATCGGCGAATTGAAAGACGAAATCCGCGCGCTCAACCGCTCGATCATCCGGCGCGGCAAGGAGTAGGCGATGTCGCGTCGCCGCCGATCGTCCGAGGCCAATATCTGGCCGGGTTTTGTCGACGGCCTGTCGACGCTCCTGCTCGTCCTGATGTTCGTCCTGTCGATTTTCGTCGTCGCGCAGTTTTACCTCGGCACGAAGCTGACATCGGTCAAGGACGAACTCGCGACGAAGGATTCGGAACTTGCGCGCCTCACCGCGCGGATCAACGAACTCGCTGAGCAATTAGGACTGGCGCAAGCCGAAAAGGATCGCCTCGCGGCGCAGATCCTCGCGCTTGAAACGACGATCGCCGATAAGGACGAACAGCTCGCCGCCGCCGCGACGGCGCTCGCCGCGAGCCAGGCCGCCGTCGCCGCCTCCGCTGAAGAGCTGGAAGCGGAAAAGGCGCTGACCGAGGATCAGAAATCGCAGATCGCCACCTTGAACGCGCAGCTCGCCGCGCTGCGCCGTCAGCTTGCAAGCCTTCAGGAAGCGCTTGACGCCGCCGAAGCGAAGGACAAGGAACAGCAGGCGCAGATTGAAAACCTGTCGCAAAGGCTGAACGCGGCGCTCGCGCGAAAAGTGCAGGAATTGCAGGAAGTGCGCTCGCGCTTCTTTGAAGCGCTGCGCGCCGCGCTCGGCGATCGCACCGACATCAAGGTCGTCGGCGACCGCTTCGTTTTTGAAAGCGACATTCTTTTCGGGTCTTGCTCGGCGACGATCGGCGAGGCGGGCAAGCTTGAGCTTAACAAGCTCGCGAACGTTCTGCTCGAGATCAAAGACGACATCCCGGCGGACGTTCCCTGGGTGTTGCGCGTCGACGGCCATGCCGACGCGGCGCCGCTGGGACCGTCCTGCGCGGCGGTTTACAAATCCAATCTTGAGCTTTCGGCGCAGCGGGCGATCTCCGTCGTCGATTATCTCAAATCGCGCGGCGTGCCGGCGAAACGATTGATGGCGACGGGATCAGGTTCGGAATGGCCGCTGGTCGCCGGCTATTCGGCGGCGTCGCTGGCGCAAAACAGGCGCATCGAATTCAAGCTTGATGCGCGCTGACGCCGCAACCGCAACGGGCGCGCGATGGACGCGGGCGCTTTGCGTGCGCTAGACTGAAGCCGCCGTATTGGGGCGCGGCGCGGGAGAGTGGGGTACGAGATGAAAAAGCTCGCTATTGCGGCGGCGCTTATCGCGTCAGCGACCGGCGCCGCATCCTTTGTCGCTAACGCGCAGACTAATGATCCGGAAGCCGGCGCGCGCCTGCAGGCGACGCTTGAAGAGCGCGCGCTGACGCGGCCGCGCCTCGCGCCGCCGCGGATCGGCCAGCCGGCGCAGCGGATCGAGGAAAGCCGGATCAACTGGACGGAAATGCGCACGGCGCTCGCCATATCCGCGCGGCGCGATTCCAGCGGCAATCAGACGACGGCGGCCGTCATTCAACGCCCGCCCGGATTGCGCGCATCGCCCGCCGAACGTTTCAAGACCGTGACCTTGCGCGAAGTCAACATTACGCGCCTTCCGGTTCTTGCGCCTGAAGGCGGGCGCATCTCCCAAACGCTGAAGGTTTACAGCCTCGGCTCATCCTATTCGGCGACGGCGGAAGTTGAAGACGGCGTCGCCATGCGGATGTCTGGAGCGCGCAAGAAAATCGTCGTCGGCGATCTTAGATCGGCGCGCACGCGCATAGCGGCGATGCGCAAGGAAAGCAGGACGCTCGGCAGCGTCGATGCGCCCTATCTCATCACGCGCAGCGAATCCTCGACCGATCTCACTTTCGCCAAGTTCGGCGCCGGCTACGTCCTTTCGATCATGTGCGACGATCCCGCCGACAAACGTTGCGCGGAAGACGATTACATCACGAAGCTCGCCTCGAACCTCCTTCTCCTCAATCCGGACGCGGAGGGCGAATGATGACGCACGATCGCCATTCCCAAAGAGGCAACGCGGCCGGCTGGCTGCTGATCATTATTTTGATCATCGCGATTATCGCCGGCTATCTCTGGCGCCAGAATGGCGGGTCATTGCCCCTGCCGGGCGATGACGCCCCGCCGGCGGATGAGGCGCCCGCAGACGATTTCCCTGACGACGAGCCGCCGGCGGAGGATGAGCCGCCCCCCGCCGACGAGCCTGACGTGCTGACTGATGTTGACGGAAAGGTGTTTTCCTATCTCCCCGTCGGCGATCTCCTGCCGAGTTCGGGTCCGGGTTTTGTCGATGAAACGGTTTACCGCGAGACCCTTCTTTTCCCGACCGAAGATCCCGTTTTCCTCAACAGCCAGGTCTACCGCTTCGGCGGCGGCATGGGCTCCGTCAACGGCATGGAGGGAAGCCAGTGCGACGCGCGCAATTACGACTATCCCTGGCAGGACACGTTCTGTGAAAAGCGCGACCGCAATCAGCCGCTATGCCCCGGCGGCGGGCATGAAGGCCTCGATATCCGCCCGCAAACCTGCGTGAAGAACGCACACTGGGCGGTCGCTGTCGAGGACGGCCGCGTCATCGACATTCGCCGACACTGGGTGACCATTCAGACGGCGGACGGCACGATCTACAATTATCTTCATCTCAATATGGGCGAGCTTTCCGTCAGCGAGGGTCAGCAGGTTTTGAAGGGCGATCGCATCGGAAAAATTTCGAACGACTTTTTCAAGTCGGACGGCACATCCGTGCCGACGACGACGCACCTGCATTTCGAGATGTATGAAAACTATGTCGAGACGCCGGACGCTGAGCCGCTGTTCACCAAGGTCAATCCTTATATGACGCTCGTCGCGGCGTATGACCGGAAACTGCGCGAGGAGTGAGTGGAGAAAGACATGGCGGCGCGCCCTCAGCCGATAAGCGTTGACGAGCGCCGCCAGCGCCTTCATGCGCTCCGCGTCAGGATGGACAAGGCGGGCGTCGCCGGCGTGCTTCTCGGTTCCACATCGAGCCTTCGCTATTTCACCGGCGTCGTCTGGCATCCGTCGGAACGCTTTCTCGGCGCGCTTATCACGGCCGACCGCGTCGATTATATCGGGCCCGGCTTTGAGCGAACGAAGGTTGAAAGCCTCATCTCCGTCCCCGGCGAGCTTTTCACCTGGGAAGAGGAAGAAAACCCCTATCGACTGATCGCGGATCGCGCCGGCGGCGCGACGATCGCGCTCGACGGCGATCTGCCGCTGTTCATGTACCGCGCGCTGCGGCGCGAAATCGCCGATGACAAGCTCGCCGACGCCGTTCCGCTGACTGCGCCGCTGCGCGCGCGCAAGTCGCCGGCGGAAATCGCGCTTCTGAAATACGCCAAGGCGATCACCCTTGAAACGCAGCGCCGCGCGCGCGGTTTCCTGAAAGAAGGCGTCATGGCGTCAGACGTCGCCCGCTTTATCGACGAGACGCATCGCGCGCTCGGAGGAAGTTCGAGCACGTTCTGCATCGTCGCGTTCGGCGCGGACACCTCGCTGCCGCACGGGCCGGAAAAAGATCGCGCGCTGAAAGGCGGCGACGCCGTCCTCATCGACACCGGCTGCGAGGTCGAGGGATACAATTCCGACATCACGCGCAGCTATGTGTACGGCGAGCCGACGGCGCGTTATCGCGAAGCATGGGAGGCGGAAAAGGAAGCGCAGGGCGCCGCCTTTGAAGCGGCGCGGCGCGGCGCGCTTTGCGAAAGCGTCGATGCGGCGGCAAGGCGATCGCTCGAACGGCGCGGCTTCGGCCCCGGCTACGCCCTGCCCGGCCTTCCGCACCGGACCGGCCACGGCATCGGCCTCGACATTCATGAAGCGCCCAATCTCGTCAAAGGCGACCGGACGCCGCTCGATCTCGGCATGTGCTTTTCAAACGAGCCGATGATTGTCGTTCCCGGCGCCTTCGGCGTGCGCCACGAGGATCATTTCCACATCGCAAGCGATGGGCCGCAATGGTTCACCGAGCCCGCCGCCAGCCTTGACGATCCTTTCGCCAACGCGCCCGCATTCAGATAGTCTTTTGGCGCGGCCGGCTTTCATCGGCGCGCGCATCGCGGCATGCTCGCTTGCCTGAGCAGAGAGCGATCCGATGTCTTCACTCAACTTGGCGCCCGCCTCGACAGACGATTATCGCCGCATCGCCGAACGGCGCCTGCCGCGCGCGCTGTTCGATTATCTCGACGGCGGCGCCGGAACGGAAGCGACGCTTGCGGACAATACCGGCGATTTCGCGCGTCTGCGGCTGAAACAGCGCGTCCTGCGCGACGTGTCGTCTGTAGACATGTCGACCGAGCTTTTCGGCGAACGGCTCTCGATGCCGCTCGCGCTCGCCCCGATCGGCATGGGCGGCATGATGCGCCGGCGCGCGGAAACCCAGGCCGTGCGCGCCGCCGAGGCGATCGGCGTTCCCTTCTGCCTTTCAACCGTCGCGATCTGTTCGCTCGAAGAAGTCGCGGCGGCGGCGACAAAGCCTTTCTGGTTCCAGCTTTACATGCTCAAGGATCGCGGCGCCGTGCGCGAATTGCTGCAGCGCGCGAAGGCCGTCGGCGTCAAGACGCTCGTCTTCACCGTCGATCTCGCGGTTGTCGGCGCGCGCTATCGCGACATCCGCAACGGTTTGAGCGGCGGCGGCGGAGCATGGGGCAAGTTACGCAGCGGATTGATCGACTATCTGCTGCATCCCCAATGGCTTTTCGATGTCGGGATCGGCGGCAAGCCGCATGTGTTCGGGAATTTGAGCGAATACGTGCCGGAAGCGACGACGCCGTCCGATTTCCGCGCCTGGGTCGACAGCCAGTTCGACGCCTCAGCCACCTGGAAAGACATCGAACAATTGCGCCGCGACTGGGACGGCGATCTCGTCATCAAGGGCGTTCTCACCGAAGAGGATGCGCGCGCCGCGATTGACGCCGGCGCCGACGGCGTCGTCGTTTCCAACCATGGCGGGCGCCAGCTTGACGGCGTCGCATCGGGCGTCGCCGCGCTGCCGCGCATCGCCGACGCCGTCAAATCGCGCGCGCGCGTTCTCGTCGACGGCGGCGTCAGGACGGGACAGGACATCGCGCGCGCCGTCGCTTCGGGCGCCGATGCGGCGTTGATCGGCAGGCCGTGGATTTTCGCCGTCGCCGCCGCAGGCGAGGCCGGACTTAAGCGGTACCTCGCACTGATGAAGCACGATCTCGGCGTCGCCATGGCGCTCACCGGGACGACAACCGTTTCGGAACTCGACAAGAGCGTTCTCGATGCGTGAGATGATGCGGCGGTCAGCGCTGCTTCCTTGCGCCGTCATCGCTGTTTCCTGTTCTTCCGAACCGCCTTTCGATCTTGTCATCGAGAATGTCGCGATCGTCGATTTGGAGACCGGCGAAAGCGCGGTCAAATCAATCGGCGTAAATGACGAACGCATCGGCGAAATATCGTCTACGGCTTTACAAGGGCGCGAAATCATAAACGGCGCCGGGCTCTGGGCGATCCCGGGTCTCTGGGATATGCATGTCCATATTTCCGATCCGTCTTTCTTCGACCTGTTCGTCAGAAACGGCGTCGTCGGCGTGCGCGACATGGGCGGCGACGCGGCGACGCCGGGCGACGGCTGCGAGTCCGTCAACATCGAAACGCTGCATGGATGGCGCAGTGAGATCGAAGCCGGGGCGAGAATAGGTCCGCGCATCGTCGCCGCCGGCCCTGTCGCGACCGGCAATCCGGGACCCGATCGACTAATGGCGACAACGCCGGAAGAGGCGCGCGCGGCGGTCGCAGAGATCGAGCGGCGCGGCGGCGATTTCGTCAAGGTCTATGAAAATATTCCCTCGCCGGCTTTCGAGGCGCTTGCCGACGAGGCGCGCAGACGCGGTCTCGACGTCGCAGGTCACGTTTCCGAAGAAACTTTGACGATCGCCGAGGCGATCGCGGCAGGTCAGCGATCGATTGAGCATATCCGCTCGCATCTGCTTGTTTGTTTCGCAGAAGACGAGGCTGAGCTCGACGCATTCTACGACGCGGACGCCTGGAGCGGCGATGATCGCCGCTGGGGCGCAGGACATCGCGCATATTGTCCTGAAATCTGGGAAAGCCTCCGCAACGGCGAAACCTGGCTGACGCCGACGCTCGCCGTTGAGATGACGCATTATGACGGCGAGGCCGCTGGCTTTGAAAAAGACCCGCGCCGCGCGTCGTTGCCGGAATCGATCCGGTTGGCGGTCAATGAGTTCTCGGCGCGGTTGCGCGCGCGGTCGGACAAAGAGCGCGCCGAAGCCGCCGCCTGGATGCCGGCGCAATTCGCTTTCGTCGCCAGAGCGAATAAGGAAGGAGCGCCGATGCTCGCCGGCTCGGACGCCGCCTGCGAGGGCGTCATCCCCGGTTACGGCCTGCGCGATCAACTTAGGTTGTTCGTAGAAGCCGGATTGACGCCGCGTGAAGCGCTCAGAACAGCGACTACGGAACCGGCGGCTTATTTTCGCAGCGAAGATGATCGCGGGCGCATCGCCGTCGGCTATGACGCCGACATCGTGCTCCTTCGAAAAAATCCCATCGACGACATTCGCGCGCTCGACGAAATCGCTGTCGTCATCTTGCGCGGCGCAGTTATCGATCAGTGAACAAAAGCTGATGGGGCCGGCTGGCGTTCCATTCGCAATCCAATCGCGATGAACGCCGCCGCCGCATAAACGTCTGCGCAAGAGTATGACAGTGTATCGACGCCGAACCTACCGTGGACGAGCCCGCCCGCCAAAGGAATCGCGCCGATCGCCGCTGCGCTCCTCATTCGCCGAATGCGATCTGATGCATGATGCGTCCCGGCAGAAAGGCGAGGGCGCCGGCGATCAGGAGCCCGCCGATAAACAGTCCGATGAACGGCCTTGAGTGAAGCCGCATGGCGGGGCCGCCGCGCATCAACAGCCATCCGCCCGCGACAAGAGAATAGGCCGTCATCAACGTGAAAATATGGATCGCCGAAAACCGCTTCCAGAACGGATCGCCGGGTTCGACCGGGTGCTGGATGAAGGCGGAACTGATCCCGACCGCCGCCATCACGACAATCCAGACGAAGCCGAGTGTTTTATGCGGAAGCGTTCCTTTGGGGGCGACGATCTGAATGGTCCCGAGGATCAAGCCGGCCATGGCGCCGAAAGCATGGATCTGGACGACGAGCGGCGCGGCGAGGAGCGGTTCAAGCGACATTGAAAGCCTCCGACAGGATCGGCGGGGCCGGAAAGCGGCCGACCAGGCGCGCCGTCACCCCCGCGCCCATCTTACTTTATTTTTTAAAGTAGTTTGCCGGTAGGAATAACGCAAGCCGCCTTCTATGGATTGAGGGCGCGGCGCGACGAAGGGCGGCCCGCCAAAACGCAAAACGCCTGGCCGCACCAAGGCCGGGCGTTTCATTGACTGTCGCCAGGGCGTCAGCCGGCCGTTTTCTTGAACCCCTCAAGGTTCATGACGCGCGCATTCCACGCCTGAATGTTCGGATAGTCGCTGAGCGGCAGATCCATCCCCTTGGCGTGGGTGAGGCCGCAGCCGACCGCGAAATCCGCAAGCGTCGGCTTGCCGCCGACCAGCCAGTCGCGCCCTTCGAGCGCCGCGTTCAGATATCCGGCCTCGCGCTTGAATTTTTCGAGCGTCGCGGCGACGATTTTTTCATCGGGCGCCCCCAGGCCCAAGAGCTGTTTGACGAGGCGTTCGAACTGGATCGGCTGATAGGCGGGCGTCCAGTGCGCGGCGTCCCAGAACAGAAACTGGTTCACCCGATCGCGCGTATTGCGGTCTTCCGGGTAAAGATCGTTCGGTTTTTTCGAACACAAATGGATCATGATGGCGTTCGACTCGCCGAGAACGACATCGCCGTCCTCCATGAACGGAATTCGGCGCGCGGGATTTTTGCCCTGGACAACCTCATCCATCGGTCTGACAGGAACATTCTCAACGGCGACGCCGAGTTGCGCGGCGACGGCGAGCGGTTTTCTCACATTCTGCGAAAGCGGAATGCCGTAGATTTTTATGGCGGCCATAAGGTTCTCTCCTTGCGTTTCGGCTGACGGCGGGAACGCTAAAATTTCGACGCCCAGCCGGTCAATCGCGCATCGCAAGGGACCGCTTCACGCATTCGTGAGCGATCTCCAGCGCAAGGACATGCAGGAAAGTCCAGCGTCGATCTTGCCGATTTCCCGCACGGGAAGCGGAACGATTTGATACCCGGCGCCGTCGAGCATTTCTATCGTCCTCGGAAAATGCCCGCCGACGAAAAGAACGTCGTTGACGCGAAGCGCATTCGCCGCCGCCTCCTCGCCGTCCGGCGTCATGAGCGTGCGAAACCCGTCGAAAACGCCGGACGCGCCAAGCCGCCGCGTCGTCAGGATCGTTTCCTCATCAACAAGCGAGCAGTCGGTCTTGAAATGCAAAACGTCTTTGGGCGTTTCCACAATCGCAGCGCGACGACCCAGCCTTGCAAGCAGGCGCATCAGCGCTTCCGCGCCGATCTTGTCGGTGCGCGCGGATAGGCCGATCATTATTTTTTCAGCCGTCGTCAGAATGTCGCCGCCGTCGGCCGAGCCCTCCTCCAGCGCCAGAACGGTTTCGAATTTTTCTTTCAGGACCGGCGCAAGATGCGCGGCCTCGCCCGCCCGCGTCGTCGCGCCGGGCCGCAACAGGATCGCGCCTTCCGGAAAGACGAGCGCCGGGTCTTCGACGAAAATCGAATCGGGAAAATCCTCAAGCGCCGGCAGGATCGTCACGGCGAGGCCGGCATTGACGAGCGCCGCGCCATAGGCGGCGTGCTCCGCGACGACCCCCTCATAGGTCGGGTCGGGGCCGACGCCCGCGCGCAAGCCCTTTGCGACCGATTTCGCCGGCCGGCGGATGATGGCGTTGGTGAAGGCGTAACAGGCGGTCATGGCGAAACCTCAGAGGAATCCTCTAAGGCGCAGCCTAGCGCATGTCCGGATCGTATTCAGTCCGTCGCGGCGCAGTTTCGATCCGTCGATCTTACATTGCAATGCAAGTCAACTTGCAATACCAGCCGGCCATGGACGTCGAAATCTGGAAATCCCAGCTAAGGAAAGGCGCGGCCGAGCTTGCCGTCCTCGCCCTGCTTGATGCGGGGGCCCGATCGGGAATCGGTCTTCTCGACGCGCTGTCCGACAGGCCCGCGATCGGCCTTTCGGACGGATCGATCTACCCTCTGCTCAACCGTCTCGAACGCGAGGGGCGGATCGCCGGGCGATGGGAAACGCCGCATGGCGGCGGGCGCGGACAGAAAATCTATTCGCTGACGGCGGACGGCGCGTCGGCGCTACGATCGATGCGCGGCGCCTGGATCGGATTTCGCAACGAACTGACGGCAATCGTAGGAGAACGGCGATGAGCGACGCCACACGGATTGAAGATTATCTGCGCGCGCTTGCCCGCGCGCTCCGGTCCCTGCCGGAACGGGACCGCGACGACATTGTTGCGGAAATCCGCGCGCATCTTGAACACCGCGCGGGCGAGGGACGCCTCGACGCCGCTATTAAGTCGCTTGGCGGACCGGACAATTGCGCGCGCACCTTCATCGAAGAAATAAAAATCCAGACGGCGTTCGCCGACGGCGGGCCGGCGAAAACTTTCGGCGCGCTTCTGGCGCTCGCCTCGCGCCGGGTTACTGCGGCGGCCGGCCTTTTCGTTTCGCTGGTGTTTTTCCTGCTCGCCGCGGGCTTCGCCTTCACCGCGCTCGCCGAGATCGTCACCCCGGATCTCGCCGGCTTCTGGGTCGGGCCTGAAACCGGCAGCATCATGATCGGCACGATTGAACCGCCGTCGGTCCCGCCCGCTCCCGGCGAGCCGCCGGCGCCGCGCGAGATTATGGGACGCTGGCTAATCCTTTTCGCCGCCGGCATGGCCGTTCTCTTCTTCGTCATCGGCCAGTGGCTGTCGCGTTTCTTCATTCGCCTGATGATGCGGCGCAAATCGCCTTCCGCGATCTGACCGCAAACGCACCGCGGACCGGATCAGCCGCAGGAACGCGCGATGAGGGCGACGGAAGACGGCGTCTTGCGCGCGCGAGGCGGTCCGCCCCAGAATGGCGTATGGCGCTGATTGACATCTCCCCCGCTCTCTCGCCGGCGACGCCCGTTTTCCCCGGCGACACGCCGTTTTCATCGCTGCGCACCTGGATTCTGAGCGGCGATTGTCCCGTCAACGTCTCGAAGATGACGATGACGACGCATATCGGCGCGCATGCCGACGCGCCCATGCATTTCATCAATGACGGCGCGCCGATCGATAAGGCGCCGCTTGAACCCTATATCGGCCTTTGCTCCGTTATCGACGCGCGCGGCGTGCGAAACCTCTTGGCTGCCGACGAACTCGCGCGGCGGGTCGGAGAAAAATCGCTGCAGCCGCGCATTCTTTTTCGTTTTTTCGATCAGGCGCCGCAAAGCGCTTGGCCGCTGGAATTTCCTGCAGTCGGAGCGGACGCGGTGCACTGGCTCGCCGATCGCGGCGCCATTCTTGTCGGCGTCGATACGCCCTCGCTCGACCCGCAGCATTCAAAGCTGATGGACGCGCATCACGCCGTCGGCGCGCGCAACCTCCGCATCCTCGAAGGCCTCGTTCTCGATGAGGTCGATGAGGGCGATTACGAGTTGATCGCGCCGCCCTTGAAGCTCGCCGGGCTTGACGCCGCGCCGGTGCGCGCCGTCCTGCGGACCCGCGAATGACAAGTCTTGACGAAGCGCGGCGGCGAGACGCCGCTGATCCCTTGCGCGCCATGCGCGGCGAGTTCGATACGCCTGAAGGCGTCATCTATCTCGACGGCAATTCGCTCGGCCCCCCGCCGCGCCGCGCGCTGAAGCGCATTGAAAGGACAGCGCAAGAAGAGTGGCGAAAGGGCCTCATCCGCTCATGGAATGACGCCGGCTGGATCGACCTGCCGAAAAAAGCGGGCGCCAAAATAGCGCGGCTGATCGGCGCTGAAGCCGATGAGGTCATCGTCTGCGATTCCGTCTCGGCGAACATTTTCAAACTCGCATCGGCCCTGCTCGCGCGAAAAAGCGGCGCGGCGCTCTGCGTCGACGAAACCGAGTTCCCAACCGATCAATATGTTCTTGAAGGACTGTCGCGCCTGACGGGCGCTACCTTGCGCCGCCTCGACGACGGCGGCGTTCCCTCGAACGCCGTTCTGGTCAGAAGCCTTGTTCATTACAAAACGGCTGAAATCCTCGACCTGGCGGCGACGGAACGCGAAGCGCGCGAAAAAGATTGCGACATCATCTGGGATTTGAGCCACGCGACAGGGCTAGTTTCGATAGACGTCAAACGGGACAGCGCGCGCTTCGCCGTCGGATGCGGCTATAAATTCCTGAATGGCGGGCCCGGCGCGCCGGCCTTCGTCTATGTCGCGCGCAATCAGGCGGAAGCGCTCGCGCAGCCGATATCAGGCTGGATGGGACATGCGGCGCCGTTCGACTTTTCCGCGCGCTACGCGCCCGCCGCCGGCGCGGCGCGATTCGCCGCCGGAACGCCGCCGATCCTGTCGCTTTCCGCGCTCGACGCCGCGCTCGATCTCTTTGACGGTCTCGACATGAGCGCGCTCGAGGAAAAATCGCGCGCGCTCGGGGATTTCTTTCTCGATTGCGCGAAGGGCCCGCCTCTGACGCCGCTTCCCGCGCCGCGCCGACGCGGCGGCCATGTCTGCTTCAGCAGCGAAAACGGCTACGCAATCATGCAGGCGCTGATCGCAAGCGGCGTCATCGGCGATTTCCGCGCGCCCGATCTGATGCGCTTCGGCTTTTCGCCTCT
>CALAZI010000169.1 GCA_937895955.1 uncultured Alphaproteobacteria bacterium
TTCAGAAGCGAAAACAGCCATTGACCTCGCAGCGAGGTCCGAGCGTCATTGGCCCTAAGTGGACGCTTCCTCACGTCGGCCCGGCGGCGGAACACGGACTTTAAACGCACTGTCCGCTTTAAAGCTCCTGATGGCAAATGCCGCCATTCCGCTTGCGACCCAGGAGTGGACACAACTCGCGCGCAATCATTGTAATCGCACAGAGCGAAGCGTAATTGTGATGGAGGCAGATAAACCATAAAATAACCGGGGGAATTCAGATGCTTCGTGTTTTGCTAGGTGCAATTCTCGTCTGCTCGTCGTTGGTTGCGATCGCCCAAGCCCGGCCGGCTAATGGACCTGGCCATTACCTCTTCGTTTGGACTGCCGACCAGACGAAGCAGGGCAACGACTTCCTCGTGGTAATCGATGCCGATCCGGCTTCGCCCGACTATGGCAAGCTCGTCGCTGGCGTCGACACAGACATAAAGTCTGTGCGCATCCACCATACGGAATATGAAATGCCCGCGAGCGGCATGCTCTTCGCCAATGACCACGACGCCAATCAGTCGGTAATTTTCGATCTGCGCGATCCGCTCATGCCGAAGGTGGCCGCGCGTTTCCAGGGTATGGGCGGCTACAGCATGCCTCACAGCTTCTTGCGTCTGCCCAATGGGAACGTGCTCGCCTCTTTCCAGTTCGTCGGTGATGGCGAACATGGCGATCATGCGGCAATGATGAATGGTAAAACCGGCGGTCTGGTCGAGATCGACGACAGCGGTGTTGTTGTTCGATCAGTCAGCAACGCGGACCCGGCGCTGCCCGACGACGGCCTCTTGCCTTACAGCCTTGCGATCCTACCCGAAATCGACCGCGTCTTGGTCACAAATAGCCCGATGCAGGATCCCTATTTGTTGTCTAGCAACACCTATCAAGTGTTTCGCCTTTCAGACCTCAAGTTGCTCGGTACTCATCGCCTTGATCCAGGCCCAACAGGCAATGGCAATGTTGCGCCCGAGGAAGCGCGCGTCGCGGCCGACGGCTCGGTATATGTCCAAACATTGTCGTGCGGCATCCAGCGCATCACTGGTCTCGACACGCCAAGGCCAACGGCCAAACTGGTCCACAAGTTTCCAGGCGACTTCTGCGGCGTTCCAACAATCGTCGGACGCTACCTTGTTCAAAGCGTGCCTAATTTCCATGGCTTCGCCGTGCTGGATATTGGCGACCCGGCGAACGTCCGCGAGGTCTCGCGCCTCACAATCAGCGATGCGTTCAGCCCGCACTGGACTGCTTGGGACAAGAACGCGAAACGACTCGTCGTCACCTCGGGCAGGAAAGGTGATCGTCTCTATTTGCTCAAGCTCGACGACAGAACTGGAGCGCTAAGCGTAGACGAGACTTTCCGCGACACGGACGGCAAGGTCGGCTTCAGCTTCGCCAATCGTCTGTGGCCACATGGCTGGTCCGGGGAAGGCACCCCACATGGCGCGGTCTTCTCACGATGATATTTGGCTGCTCGCAGCAGTGCGAGCGGCGCCGAAAGACCGCTATCCACCCACTTGCAACCGTTTTCTGGAATTTTAGCTGCCGCCAAAAGCTGACACTCCAGCGTCACTTCTTATATGACCACTTTCGGCGATTTCCGGTCGGTCGCCTTCTGACGCGCCAAAGTCCGCTTTCGGGCTCGCTCGCGACGCGTCACGCGCAATTCCGTTTGTAGGTTTATTCAGAAAGCACCGGTTCCAGATCTGCCGAAGATCCGGACGCCAACGCGACAGTGCGCAAGAGCGAGACGGATTTTTCCGTGACGGGCTTGGAGGCTGAAAGATAGTCTTTCGGCCGGCCCGTCGCGGAGGTTGATCATAGCCAAATCGAATCCGAAGATGAAACCCGCTGCGACCCTCGCACTAAGCGTGTCGCGGGAAATCCCTCTCGACAAGCTCATGCTTTCCCAATCGAATATCCGCCAGGTGAAGGCGGGCGTCTCAATCGAGGACCTCACCGAGGACATCGCGCGGCGGACGCTCCTTTGCCTCACCCTATGCCGACAAGCTGTCGGCCAACGAATTCACGCCGACGCTGCGAAGGCCACCAAGTAGCCGCTTGGATCGCGCACGGCGAATTCGCGCATGCCGTAGTCCATCGTCTCTGGGCCCCACTCGAACGCGTATTTCGCGTTCAGCGTTTTGGCGAGAGCATCGACGTTCGCCACATGGAGGTAGATCGTTCCGCTCAAGGATGGCGTCGCGGGCGTTCCGACAGGCGGGTCGCTGTAAAACTGGAGTCGCGCCGATCCATGCGTCATCTCGATCCAACCAGACTGAAGCGCCCCGCCGCTCAAGCAAAACCCGATCGCCTCGTAGAAGCGCTGGGTCTCGCCCAGATCGGAGGCCAGCAGACTCAATACCAGCGCGGTTTTGCTCTCGCCGTTCATCGCAAGGCTCCCTCAACGAGCGTATCAATGATCGGACAGCCGCGTTCGGCTCGCCCGCATTGCACGGCCGCGTCCGTCAGTATGCGGTCGAGCCGCTTCAATGTCTTGATCTTGTCGCGTACGTCATCGCGATGCCGAACCGCAATCTCCTGCGCGCCCTTGCACGCGCCGCCGCTGTCGGCGAGCTGCAACAGCGCGCGAATGTCATCGATTGAGAACCCGAGATCGCGGGCGCGGCGGATGAAGCGGAGCCTCTTTGCGTCAGCATCGGCGTAGGCGCGCCTGCCTCCCTCCGTTCTCGGCGGCTTGGGCACGAGCCCGATGCGCTCATAATAGCGGATGGTCTCGACATTGACGCCGGTGAGGGCGCTGACGTCGCCGATAGTCGTCATGGGGCTTGCTCCTGTAGCCGCTACAGGAATTACCATCCGGATCATGAACTCGGAACCGAAAAAACGGAGCGTCGTCGGCTGGCTTGCCGGCGGGGGACTTCTGTCGGGATTGGGCGCGCTCATGGGCGCCTCCTGCTGCGTATTGCCGGTGCTTCTCGTCCAGATCGGCGTCAGCACCGCCCTCGTCGCCCAGCTTGGCGTGCTCGCGAGCGCCAAGCCTTACCTTCTCGCGATCACGGCGCTGCTCATCGCCGGAGGCTTTGCTTCCGCGTTCTGGGGCGGGCGGCGTCCGCGGCCGCGCGTCGTCTTGATGCTTGGCGGCGCTGCAGTTCTTGTCGCGCTTTCGATCGCGCTCCCTCATATCGAGCCGCAGCTTCTGCATTGGATCCGGAACCCGTGAGCGCTGAGATCAAACTGCAGTCGCGCATTATTTGCCCGGAATGCGGACATGCGGCCGTCGAAACCATGCCAGAGGACGCGTGTCAGTATTTCTACGACTGCACGAAATGCGGCGTGGTGATGAAACCGTTGCCGGGCGACTGTTGCGTCTTTTGTTCTTATGCCGACGTAAAGTGCCCGCCGGTTCAGGCCGAAAGTAGCTGCTGTAGGTGACTGGTAATCTTGGTTCCGCATTCAGCCGAGTGGAAGAGTGAAGCGGGATTTCCGTGACGGGTTTGGAGGCTGAGAGAGAGTCTTTCGGCCGGCCCGTCGCGGAGAAAAACCATGGCCAGACCGAAACCGAAGGCGAAACCCGCTGCGACGCTCGCGCTAAGCGCGTCGCGGGACATCCCTCTCAACAAGCTCGTGCTCTCTCAGTCGAATGTGCGCCAGGTGAAGGCGGGCGTCTCGATCGAAGAGCTCGCCGAGGACATCGCGCGGCGAACGCTCCTTCAGAGCCTCACCGTTCGCGCGGTCGTCGATGATACAGGCGCCGCGACCGGCACCTATGAGGTCCCGGCCGGCGGCCGGCGCTTCCGCGCGCTGCAATTGCTGGTGCAGCAGAAGCGACTTGCGCCCGATGTGCCAATCCCCTGCGTCATCCGAACCGAAGGTCTCGCCGAGGAAGACAGTCTCGCCGAGAACATCCAGCGCGCGCCGCTGCATCCCCTCGACCAGTTTCGCGCCTTCAAGACCTTGCGCGAGAAGGGAAAAAGCGAGGAGGAGATCGCCGCCGCCTTCTTCGTGACCCCGGCGGTCGTCAAGCAGCGGCTGAAACTCGCCGCCGTCGCACCGGCGCTGCTCGATCTTTATGCGGACGACGCGATGACGCTCGAACAGCTGATGGCGTTCACGGTGAACGGCGACCATCAGCGCCAGGTTGAAGTCTGGGACGCGCTGAAGAACGGCTACAACCGCGAGCCCTATCACATCCGCCGCCTGCTGACCGAAGGCGCCATCCGCGCCGGCGACAAGCGCGCGCGTTTCATCGGCGTCGACCCCTATGAAGCGGAGGGCGGCACGGTCCTTCGCGATCTCTTCTCCGACGCCGAGGACGGCTGGCTGCAGGATGCGGGTCTGCTCAATCGGTTGGTCGCTGAGAAGCTCGGAGCGAGCGCCGTTGAAATTCGCGGGGAGGGCTGGAAATGGGTCGAGGCCGCCGTCGACTTTCCCTATGGACACACTTTCGGCCTGCGCCGCCTCGCTGGTGAGCAACCCACTCTGACGGGCGAAGAGCAGGCGGCCTATGACGCGCTCAAGGCCGAATACGAGACGCTGCACGAGGGGCACGACGGCGCTGAAGAGCTGCCCGACGAAATCGACCGCCGGCTCGGCGAACTCGAAGCCGGGATCGAAGCGTTCGACCACCGTCCCTGGCGTTTTCCTGCTGAAGAAGTCGTTCGCGCGGGCGCCTTCGTCAATCTCGACTCGTCGGGCGCGTTGCGCATCGAACGCGGCTTCGTGAAGCCCGAAGATGAAGCGCCGACTGAAGAGGTGGGCGCTTCGGACGAAGGCGCTATGAATCACACCGATGACAACGGTTCGAATGGCGCCGCATCGCCCTCCGCGGACGAACTGTTGGACGACGCCGATGAGGAAACCGACCGGCCGCTACCGGACCGGCTGCTCATCGAACTGACAGAATGGCGGACGCTCGCCTTGCGCGATGCGCTGGCGAAACGCCCGGACATCGCCTTCGTCGCCGCGCTGCATGCGCTTTGCCTCGATCTCTTTTATGTTCGCGGGCAGCATAGCTGCATCGATATCGCCGCGCGCCAGAGCGTCCTCAGAAGCGGCGCCGCGGGGCTTTCCGATAGCGCAGCGGCGGCGTCGATCGACGCACGTCATCAGGACTTCGCGGGCGCTTTGCCGGCGGACCCGTCCACTCTCTGGGAGCATCTCGTGGCGATGGAGGAGGGAGCGCGTATGGCGCTGTTCGCACATTGCGTGGCGCTCAGCGCCGACGCCGTCTTTCGGCCCTATGATCGCCGCTCGGGTGCGGCCACCCACGCCGATCAACTCGCCAGCGCCATCGATCTCGACTTGCACGCCGCCGGTTGGCGCCCATCTGCGGACGCCTATTTCGGGCGGATCACCAAGGCGCAAATTCTGGAGGCGGTTCGCGAAGCCAAAGGCGAAGAAGCTGCCGACCGCATCGCCAGCCTCAAGAAGGCGGAGATGGCGAAAGCCGCCGGGGACATCCTACAGGATTGCGACTGGCTTCCCGCCGTACTGCGAACTCCGAAAGCCGAGGAGCTCGCAACCATCGTCGTCGACGACCTGGCCGCTTCCGCGATTGCGGCGGAATAGTCGCCGTAAGATCAAAAAGACTGGAGCGCGCCTGCAAAGGCGCGCTCCGTTTGTCTGGTGAGAGCGCCATGCAGCATCGAACCGAGGAGATTGTCCGGCGCCTCGCCGAGCGCGCGGAGGACGTCTGCCGCCACTATTTGTCTAACGGCCGAAAGATCGGCGGCTACTGGATCGTCGGCGACCGGCGCAACGCGAAGGGACGCAGCCTTTACCTGCGTCTCCAGGGTCCAATCGGCGGCAAAGGCGCGCGCGGCAAATGGACGGACGGCGCGACCGGCGAGCATGGCGATCTGCTCGACATCATCGCGAGTGCTATCGGTGCTGACCGGCACGTCGACGCGCTCGTCGAAGCCGAGCGGTTTCTCGGTGTTCATCGCTCTCTATCCGCGCCAACCAACCGACATCACGGTGCGGCGGCCGCCAGACTGTTCGCCGCTTCTCGGCCGATCGCGGGCACGCCCGCCGAAACTTATCTGCGCTTGCGCGGCATTACCTGTTCAGTAGCCGTAGACGCGCTGCGCTTTCATCCAAGCTGCTTCTGCCGGGTCCCTGACGAGAATAAATCGATCGCCTTGCCGGCCATGCTCGCCGCCGTCGCCGACAATGCGGGGCGCATCACCGGCCTGATGCGCACGTATCTCGCCGCTGACGGATCGCAAAAGGCGCCTATCGATGCGCCGCGCCGCGCCTTGGGCGCTCTCGCGGGTAACGGCGTACGATTCGGTCCGCATGATGATGTCATGGCTGTAGGGGAGGGCGTTGAGACCATGCTGTCCTTGCGCATCGCGATGCCGACCCTGTCGGTGATCGCCGCTTTATCGGCCGCGCATCTCGCCGCGCTTGCCCCGCCGGTGCAAGTACGACGGTTCTACATTGCTGCCGACGGCGACGCCGCCGGACGCAACGCGGCCGCCCGCCTTGCCGAAAGGCTGAACGCCCTTGCCATCGAGATCAATCTGCTGACGCCGCGGCGCAAGGACTTCAACGACGACCTCATCGCCGACGGCGCCAACATGCTGGCGGCGCATCTCGCCGACCAGCTCGCCGCCGTCGATCGACAGCGATTCATCAGCGCACGCGGCCGGTAACTTCGGCTGACCGTCGTCACGCCATAGTCGAAGATGGCCTCAGCCGTCCGATGCGCGCGAGCACGGGGCTCCAGTTTCGGGCGAGAGTGCCGGATGCGCCGCGCGTCCCGCAACGCCGGGCCGGGGATTTCTTCCCCTGGCGGACATCAATTCCGAGACGCGCGTCGCGCGGGCGGCTTCCGGCGAAACGCCATTCCTCGCGCGGCAAGAAATCCCCGTCCCGGCGTCCTCCGCTGCGCTCCGGCCCGAGAGGGTGCGGGCCGCGCGCCGGATCCGGCAGAAGCGCGCCCGTAGAGCCCCGCGCGCTCCCGCGCGGGGACAATGAGGAGGCCATCATGAACGACGAATTCCCTCGCGACGATATAGAGCCTGCCGAATCGGCGACCGCGCAGGTGCTCCACGAATTGCAGCTCTACGGCTATCGGCCGGGAAGCGACGAACCCGATCCCCGGCCGCTCCCCGAAGCAGGACCGCTCCAGGGCGCCATCGCCGATGTGTTCGACGCGCTCGTCGCCACGCTCTCCGACACGCGGCTTGAGGGCGATCTCCAGCAACTCCTCTGGTCGCTGACGAATGTCTTCCATCTGAGCCTCGGCCGGGTCGAACGCGCGCTTGACCGCAACGAAAGCGAACAGCGTCGCAGCCAACACGATCAAGACGGCTCCGAAATCCGCTCGGTCGAACTCGAACGCCTGCTCGCCGAGGGACTATCTCTCGTCGAGCGACGCACCGCTCACGAACTGATGCGCGATGCGGCGATCACGCTGTTCGAGCGTCATCTCGGCGAATGCTGGCGCCCGCGCATCGGCTCGCGCGTCAGCCATCGGGCGCTCACCAGTGCTGTCATCGACAGCCGCGACTTTATCGCCGCCAAACGCCGCGTCGAAATCGAACCGCTGACTCCCGCCGGTACCAAGATCGCCTTCGCTGGCGGCGTCGACTGCAGCGATACGCATGGTATCTGGGCGGCGCTCGATCGCGTGCGAACCAAGCACGCTGACATGGTGCTCCTGCATGGGGGCACGCCGCGTGGCGCCGAAAAGATCGCCGCTGCCTGGGCCGACACGCGCACGGTCGCCCAGATCGTCTTCAAGCCCGACTGGATTCGCCACGGCAAAGCCGCACCGTTCAAACGCAACGACGCGCTGCTCGAAGCGCTTCCAATCGGCCTTGTCGTCTTCCCCGGCTCCGGCGTCACCGACAACCTCGCCGACAAAGCCAAGCGCTTCGGCATCCCGCTCCTCGATCACCGAAAGTGATCGAGGACGTGCGCGAACTTCCGAATTATCCCACAATGGACCTCCTTGCACCGAGCGACTGGCTGGCAATGGGCCTAGGGCTTGCTCTTAGGCAGAGCTGGTGTCTTTGCGGGCCTTTCTTGGCCGTGAAGGCTTTGCAGTAACTTAAGCGATAACTGGCAGGCGTGGTATAGCTCCGCCGGCAGCCGCCATGGCGCGCGCGGCGATAGGCGAGGCAGGCAGGGATGTTCACGCGCGAGGTGTGCGAGCAGCTGCGTTTTTACGTGTACCGGCTCATTGATCCGCGAAATGGAGAGACGTTCTACGTCGGCAAGGGTACGGGGAATCGTATTTTCGAGCACGCTAAGGGTGAGCCGCTGGGCAGTGACGACGTGTCGGACAAGCTTCGGCGTATTCGCGAGATTCGGGTGGCCGGCTTCGAAGTCGCCCACGTTATCCATCGCCACGGGATGGATGAGGGCACTGCGCTTGAAGTGGAGGCCGCGCTCTTGGATGCGTATCCCGGAGTCACCAATCTCGCTGGCGGTCACGGCAGCGGTGAGCGCGGCGTCATGCACGCGAACGAGATCATAGAAAAGTTTAGCGCCAGTGCAGCAGAGTTCGCACATCCAATGGTCGCGATTACCATCAACCGTTCGGCCGAGGAGAAGCCGATTTACGAAGCCGTGCGATACGCATGGAAGCTGGATCGCCGCCGTGCTGAGCGCGCGCAGTTCGTCCTCGCGGTGCAGAACGGCCTCATAGTCGGCGTCTTCAAGCCGTCGCGGTGGATGGACGCTACACCTCAGAACTTTCCGGGGACGATTGCACCCCGCGACGGGAGGACTGGATTTGTCGGCGAGGAAGCGCCTGACGTGATCAAGCAGCTATATCTTCGCAAGCGCATGCCCGACGAGCTGCGCCGGCGCGGCGCTGCAAATCCAGTGCGCTATATCGCGATAAAGTAAAAACTCAAGCAGCCAGGTCTTGTGGCGCGGTTTGGCGCGTGGGCCGGAAAGACAAAGAAACTAAGCTTCGAACCGGCGCGCTATCGATAACGGTCGCCCTGTTCTTGGCAGTGAGCGCGCACGCGCTCGAGCCATGACTGACGCCATACCCACGTGTTTCTATAGTCGCCAGCCAGCCCGAAATTCTTGCCCGGATTCTTTGCGTCAAGCTCCTGCCAGAGCCGGGTGTGCGCCCCAACCGAAAAACGGGCGAAACCATCCTCATGCATTTGCTCGACGATCTGCGTCGCGGTGTATCGAGGTCTATCGACTTCCTTTAAGAGCACGCGGTTGATCGCCATTCCCTCCTCCGAATCTCCGCGCACGAATTCGATCGCCTCGTCGGCGCCGGAGGGCCGGTTCGCGAGCTTCGGCACGAAGACGACCCGGTAGGCGTAGGCGAGGTCGGCGCGGTCTTCATCCGCTAGGTTCTCCTCAAAATTCTGCATCATCGCCGCGATGTTCGCGGGCAGGGTCCGCGCCCGCTTTAAACCGCTGCGCTGAGTCGCGTCGAATGTGACAAACTGCAGCGCGATCGGGAGCCGCTTTTCGAGACCGTACTGACCGCCGAATAGGTTTTTTATGGCATCGTTGAAATTGATGCAGCAGGCTTGAAGTTTCGCGCTGATCGCGTCGTCGATCCTGCTCGTTGAGCGATGCTCGATCTCGTGACGGATTTCGAGAAGGAAAGACAAGTTGCGTTTCACTCCCGGGGACAACGGGCATCTCTGTTGGTTAAGGCACTTCGAGAGCTCCCAGTACTTCTCTCCGCCTTCGCGCGTCGTCTCTGGCACGCCATCCGTGTTCATATATCTGTAGTCGATCCCCTCCTTCCTGAACCAGGCGTGCAGGAAATAGGTCCAGGCGATGATGCTGGTGACGATGAAGAGCTCCGCCCGGAAGGTGAGCCCCGCGGAATTGAAGATGTGCACGGCGGCGATCATCGCCTCGCGCGCCTTGAGGAGAAGTTCGTCTCCGGACCGATGAAGCCCCGTGCCAGGATCGATGTCCGGCCAGGCGGCGAGGAATTCGTTGAGCGCTTCCTCGGTTGCGGGTCGAAGGGCCCTGTGCTTTTCTTCTTTCCGGATCTCGCTAATCACGCGGTGGTTGATCGACCGCGTCGGTCGCGTGAAGTAGCTCAGTACTTCCTGATCGTTATAGCCGCCGCGCCCCAGCATCGCCTTGATGATTGCGACTTCCCACCGCTCGAGCGTTCCCCCGCGCCTTCCTCTCGCCATTCACTATCCTCCATTGCACGAACCTGTTTGATCCACATCCTGACTGCTCCGCGCGACGAGGTCCGGGCCATGCAGCAACAGCGTGTGTCAGCGCCTTTCTGCTACACTTAACGGACAAGCTGCTTGGCGGCTCTTCAAACTCCGCTTTGCCCTCAATCCCGACTCAACTCGCCAATCGCATCAGTTTCACCTCGCATGTCTATGAAGGGCTCAGGTCCGACGCGTGCTAATCACACAGTCCCCGTCGCCGCGTCCGCCGCCGTGCGGGCGGCGGCGCATTCGCGCACTAGGAAATCGAGTAGCGCGCGGACGGAGGGGAGGAGCCCGCGCCGCGAGGGAAAGACGGCGTGAACGATCCCGGCTTTCGGCCGCCATTGCGGGAGGACATGAATGAGGCGTCCCGCCGCGACATCCTCATAGATCATGACCGTCGGTAACTGCACGACGCCGATTCCGGCGAGAGCCGCGTTGCGCAAGGCGGCCATGTCGTCGGTGACGAGGCGAGGCTTGTGCGCGACGGCGGCGGTCTCGCCGCCCGCGCGTTCGAGCCGGAAGACATGATCTCGATCGGCGCGGACTTGATCGAGGCTCGGCAGCGCGGAAAGATCCGCAGGCGAATGAAGCGCGCGCGGCGCGAGCGCGGGGCTCGCGACGACGCATTGCGTGCTGTCGTCGAGCTTTCGCATGACGAGATCGGTCGGCTCGAGCGGCGGGAAGCGCACGCGGATGGCGACGTCGAAGCCTTCGGCGATGACATCGACCCGCCGATGCGTGCTGTCGAGATGAAGTTCGACGCCCGGATGCTCCTTCAGGAAGCGCGCGAAGAGCGCGCCGAACTGGAAGGCGATGAGCGCGGTCGGGCAAGCGACGCGCAGCGACCCTCGCGGCTCAGCGGTCGCTTCTGCGATGACTGCTTCCGCCGCGTCGGCTTCGATGAGCATGGCGCGGCAACGGTCGTAGAATTCGCGACCGATTTCGGTCACTGAAAAGCGCCGCGAGGAGCGCTGGATCAGGCGCACGCCCAAGCGTTCTTCGAGCTCTTGAAGGCGCCGGCTCAGCTTCGACTTCGGCAAGCCGAGGGCCCGGCCGGCGGGAGCGAAGCCGCCGTGGTCGACCACCTGGACAAAGTAATAGAGGTCGTTGAGGTCCTGCATCGTCCTATTAATAGGACGCAGCGTCTGGATTGGCAATCTTCTAGGATCAGCGTCCCGGCGTTATCTCCCGTCCAACAGCGGCTTTGGCCGCAGCGGAGAAACGCCATGACCAAGAAAATTCTCGCCCGCCTCGGCAACAACCGCCGCCACTGGGTCGGAGACGGCTTTCCGGTGCGCTCGCTCTTTTCCTATTCGAGCCACGGCGCGCGCGTCAGCCCGTTCCTGCTTCTCGACTACGCGGGCCCGCATTATTTCGAGCCCGCCGATCGCCCGCGCGGCGTCGGGGAGCATCCCCATCGCGGCTTTGAAACTGTCACCATCGTCTATGACGGCGAAGTCGAGCATCGCGACTCGGCCGGCAATGGCGGCGTCATCGGCCGAGGCGACGTGCAGTGGATGACGGCGGCGGGCGGCATTCTCCATGAGGAGTTTCACTCGAAAGGCTTCACCAAATCCGGCGGCCCGTTCCGCATGGTGCAGCTCTGGGTCAATCTTCCGGCCAAGGACAAAATGGCGCTCGCCCGCTACCAGAGTATTCTGAGCAGCGACATTCCCGTCGTCGATCTCGCCGATGGCGCCGGCGCAGCGCGCATCATCGCTGGTGAATTCGGCGCCGCCAAAGGCCCGGCGAAAACCTTCACGCCGGTCAATGTCTGGGATCTGCGGATCAACGGCGGCGCGGATATGACGCTCGACTTGCCGGAAGGGCATACCGCGATGCTGGTCGTCCTCAGCGGTCATGTGACGGTCAACGGCGGAGAAGCCGCCGGCGAGGCGGAGATCGTTCTTTTCGACCCTGCGGGGACGAACGCAACGGTGCACGCTGATGGCGACGCAACACTTCTCGTCCTCACCGGCGAGCCGATCGACGAGCCGATCGTCGGCATGGGTCCCTTCGTCATGAACAGCGACGCGGAAATCCGTCAGGCGTTCGAGGACTTCAACAACGGCAAGTTCGGCGCGATGGCTGCGTAGACTGGGGCTCCGGTTCCAAAAACCGGAGCCCATTTTTCATTTGGTTACGACACCAGGAATGGCGGGGCTCGCGCCGTTCCCCGCGACCGGCGCCATGCCGCTCTGCGGTTTCATCGGGCTTTACGGGAGAATAAGCCATGACCAACCCTTACATTCGCCTAGACAAGAAGAACGCCGCCGTTCTCCTCGTCGATCATCAAACCGGCCTTCTGTCACTTGTTCGCGACATCGATCCCGACAAGTTCAAGAATAACGTCCTCGCCCTCAGCGATCTCGCGAACTATTTCGAGCTGCCGACCATCCTGACGACGAGCTTCGAAGATGGTCCCAACGGACCGCTCGTGCCGGAGCTGAAGGCTGCGTTTCCAAACGCGCCCTATATCGCGCGCCCCGGCCAGATCAACGCCTGGGATAACCAGGATTTCGTCCAGGCCGTCAAAGCGACGGGCAAGAAGCAGCTCATCATCGCCGGTGTCGTCACCGAAGTCTGCGTCGCGTTTCCGGCGCTCTCCGCCATCGCCGAGGGGTACGACGTCTTCGTCGTCACCGACGCTTCGGGCACGTTCAACGAAATGACGCGCCATTCAGCCTGGAGTCGGATGACGGCTGCCGGCGCGCAGTTGATGACGTGGTTCGGCGTCGCTTGCGAACTCCATCGCGACTGGCGCAATGACGTCGAAGGCCTCGGCGCGCTCTTTTCGAACCATATTCCGGATTATCGGAACCTCATCACCAGTTACAACACCCCGCGCCGATAGGCGTCGTGCACGAACGGCGCAGCGACGCCGGTCGCGCACGCTTGGCGCTATATGCAACGAAACATTCATGCGCCGACTGACTTGCCGGCGCGCTTATTTGGAGACCTTTCATGACTGCTATCGTCGGAATTGCCGGGAGCCTGCGGCGCAAATCCCTCAATCTCGGGCTGCTGAAAGCCGCCGCCGCAACAGCGCCGCCAGGCGTCCGCTTCGATGTGAGGACGATAGACGGCATTCCGCTCTACAACGCCGACGTCGAAGCGGCGGAGGGCCTGCCGCCCGCAGTAGCGGCGCTGAAAGACGCGATAGCCGCGGCGGATGGCGTCATCCTCTCGACTCCTGAATACAACAACGGAATTCCGGGCGTCTTCAAGAACGCCATCGACTGGGCCTCGCGGCCCGCCGACGATATCGGCCGCGTCTTCGGCGGCAAGCCCGTTGCGCTGATCGGCGCCTCGCCCGGCGGCTTCGGCACCATACTCGCGCAGGACGCTTGGCTTGCGGTCCTTCGAACGCTCGGCATGCAGCCGTGGTTCGAAGGCCGCATGCTGGTCTCTCGCGCGGGCGCTCTCTTTGATGCAGATGGCGCTCTCACCGACGAGGCGATGCGGGCGCGCCTCAAGAATTTCGTCGCCGGCTTTGCCGGCTTCATCGAAGGACAATCGAAATGACCGACGAAATCTCCGCCCATGTCGCCGAGACGGGCGCTAGCCGGTTTGCGGTGCGTATCGACGTCGGCGGTCACGCGATCATCGGCGACGAACCGGCGGCGACTGGCGGCGCCGATCTCGGCCCGTCGCCCTTTCAACTGCTCGCCGCCGCACTCGGCGAATGCACGGCGATGACTGTCCGCTGGTACGCCGAGCGCCAGAAATGGCCCGTCGATCATGTCGCCGTCGATGTGACGCACCGCAAGGAGATCGTCGAAGGCCGCGACGGCAAGACGGACGTCTTCCGCAAGGCCGTGCATATTCACGGACCAGCGCTCTCAGCTGAGCAGCGCGAGAAACTGATCGAAATCGCCGCCAAGTGCCCAGTTCAGCGCACGCTCGAAGCGGGTTCGATCATCCGCACCGAGGCGGCAAGCGAAGACTCGTGATGGATGAGGTCAACCACAACACAAAGAGGAGGATTCCAATGAGGCTATCGATTCTAACCGCAGCTGCGGCGGTTCTTGCGGCGGCGGCATGTTCGCCGACCGGCGCCGGCAAGAGCGCATCAGCGCAAGCGGGTACACGCACCGCTGAGCAGGAGAAAAATCTCGCGACCTTCGACGACCTCGATTTCAACGTCTACAGCGACCAGAAATGGGACGAGTTTCACAAGAGCCACGCAGAAAATATCATCGTCCATTATCCGGATGGCGGGACGACGACCGGCTTGCCCGAGCATCTTGAAATGCTGAAACCCCAATTCGTCTTCGCGCCCGATACGGTGATCAAGGAGCATCCGATCAAGCTCGCGGACGGCGAATACACTGCGGTGCAAGGGTTCATGGAAGGAACATTCTCGGCGCCGATGCCGCTTCCTGACGGAAGCGTCATCGAGCCGAACGGCAAGCGGTTCAAGCTCGGCATGCTGACTGTCGGCCGCTGGGAGAACGGCGTGATGGCCGAGGAATGGCTCTATTGGGACAATCAGGCATTCATGAAGCAGATCGGCCTTGCCGAATAAGCCGAGATCGGCGCGGCGTGAGACGAATCGATCGCGCCGCCCATCCTCAACAAAAGCCAGCCAAGAAAGTCAGAGCAGTGCAACCCAGTCTCTATATTCCCCATGGCGGCGGTCCATGCTTTTTCATGGACGATCCGCAAGCGATCTGGACCGGTATGGCGGCGTTCCTGCGCGGCTATCCAAAAGACCTGACCGCACGGCCGAAAGCGATCATCGTCGTCTCCGCACATTGGGAGACGAAAGGTTTCGCTTTCGGCGCGGCCGCGCGTCCGACGATGATCTACGATTATTCCGGCTTTCCGCCGCATACCTATCAATTGAACTATCCGGTCGCCGGCGACCCGGCGCTCGCCGCGCGCGCGGCGGAGTTGTTGAGTTCGAAAGGACTCGAAGTCTCGGTCGATGAAGCGCGCGGCATCGACCACGGCCTCTTCATTCCGATGATGCTGTCTTTTCCGGAAGCCGACATCCCGATGATCGAAATGTCGGTCGAGAAGAGTTTCAATCCGCAGTTGCACCTCGACGCCGGCAAAGCGCTCGCTCCGCTGCGCAGCGAGGGCGTTCTCATCGTCGGCTCCGGCATGAGCTTTCACAACATGCGCGGCTATGGCGATCCCCGCTTCACCGCGCCGTCCGAGGCCTTCGACGATTGGCTCACCGCGGCGGCCGAAAGCGACGCGGATAAACGCGCGGCGTTGCTCGCTTCATGGAGCGATGCGCCCTCGGGGCGTCTTTCCCATCCGCGTGAAGAACATCTTCTGCCGCTCATGGTCGCCGCCGGTGCGTCGAGCAGCACGGGCCGGCGCATTTATTCCGAACGCGTCATGCAGACCGCGATTTCGGCGTTTCGGTTCGATTGAGCGCGTCCCCGACGCGCCGTTTCGCGCGCTCCTAAAGTTCACGGGCATCACCGTTACCAGCCGCGTCGCTGATCAAGTAAGGCGCGCCGATATCGCGCCGCCAGATGGCGACACGCGATCATGGAGCGTGCGTTCAGGAACGCGCGGTCAGGATCGAAACTGACCCCGTCGCTGTCGGAATCACGCACGCTTCCTGGACTCCGGCAAATCCGGCGTCATTCACGAGCTCCGGCAATAAGCCGTCGGCGTTCGGTTGCGTGTCATCGACGCCATCAAGCGTCTGCACGGTCGCGCGGAAGAGGCGCCGCATCAACGCCGTGCGCTGGAGGCCATAGTCGGCAATGACGAGGCGCCCTCCCGGCTTGAGCGCGCGGCGCATCATCGAGAGAAGGTCGCGCTTTCCGGGAAGCGGAACCTGATGGAACACCAGCGACGACGTCACAATGTCAAAAGGCTCGGCGCTGGCGACAAATTCGTCCGTCAGGAATCCCTCGTGAAACGCGATCCTCGCGCCCGCCGCCGCCGCCTTGGACCGTGCGCACCGCAGGACGTCAGGGTCAGGATCGATTCCGTGAACCTGCGCCCCGGGTTCGACGGTCGCCAGCCGCACCGCCAGCGAGCCGGTTCCGCAGCCGACATCGAGCAGACGCTCGCCCTGCTGAAGCGCAATCGCCTCGATGAGCGCTGAACGCCACCTGTTCTCGCGGGTAAGCAAGGCGATGGCCGAGTCGTAAAGCGGCGTCAGCGCGCGAAGCCCGAGCGCCGGAGTGAAGGCTTTTTCTTCAGGTTGCGAACGCGCGGGATTAACCGTCATATTTTGACGCTCCGCAACCGCAACGCATTGGCGATGACGCTGACTGAACTCGCCGCCATCGCGGCGGCGGCGATGATCGGCGACAAAAGCAGCCCGAAGACCGGATACAGAACGCCGGCGGCGATCGGCACGCCGGCCGCGTTGTAGATGAACGCGAAGAAGAGGTTCTGGCGGATGTTGCGCATCGTGGCGCGGCTGAGCGCGCGGGCGCGGACGATCCCGTTGAGGTCGCCCTTCAGGAGCGTGACGCCGGCGCTTTCGATCGCGACGTCGGTTCCGGAGCCCATGGCGATCCCGACATCGGCGGCGGCGAGCGCCGGCGCGTCATTGACCCCGTCGCCGGCCATGGCGACGACTGCGCCTTCGGACTTCAAGCGCGCGACGACCGCAGCTTTGCGATCGGGGAGAACGTCGGCTTCAACATCCGTGATGCCGAGCATTCGCACGACGGCCTCGGCGGTTTTGCGATTGTCCCCGGTCAGCATGATGATCCGGAGCCCTGCCGCCTTCAGCGCGGCGAGCGCTTCCGGCGTCGTCGCCTTCACCGGATCGGCGATGCCGATCACGCCGGCCGCCTTGCCGTCGATGCCGACAAAGATTGCGGTCGCGCCGTCTTCGCGCAAAACGTCGGCTTGGCGCTCGAGCGCGCCGAGCGCGACGCCTCGTTGTGTCAGAAACCTTGCGTTGCCGATGGCGACGGCCCGGCCTTCGACCGACCCGAAGATTCCCTGGCCGACCGGCGAGTCGACATCTCGCGGTTCCGACAGGCTAAGCCCGCGCTCCTGCGCGCCTGCGACGATCGCCAGGGCCAAGGGATGCTCGCTCGCGCGTTCGAGACTGGCGGCGAGGCGGAGCATGTCGTCTTCCGTGAAGCCGGCGGCGGGCGCGAGCGCGACCACTTTCGGCTTTCCCTCGGTCAAGGTGCCGGTCTTGTCGATGACGAGCGTGTCGACCTTTTCGAGGCGCTCGAGCGCCTCGGCGTTCTTGATGAGCACGCCGACCCTCGCGCCGCGGCCGACGCCGACCATGATCGACATCGGCGTCGCAAGCCCGAGCGCGCAGGGGCAGGCGATGATGAGGACGGATACGGCGGCGATGAGGCCATAGGTCATGGCGGGAGAGGGGCCGAAGTTCGACCAGGCGAGGAAGGCGGCGACGGCGACCGCGATCACCGCGGGAACGAACCAGCCGGCGACCTGATCGGCGAGGCGCTGGATCGGCGCCCGGCTCCGCTGCGCATCGGCGACCATGCGGACGATGCGCGACAGCAGCGTATCCGCGCCGACTTTTTCGGCGCGCATGACAAGCCCGCCGGTCGCGTTGACGGTGCCGCCGATGAGTTTGGCGCCCGCCTCCTTTGTCACCGGCATCGATTCGCCGGTCACCATGCTTTCGTCGACCGCGCTGCGGCCTTCGACGGCGACGCCGTCGACCGGGATCTTCTCGCCCGGACGCACGCGCAAACGGTCGCCGACATTGACTTGGTCGAGCGCGACCTCCTCGTCGGTTCCGTCCGCGCGGATGCGCCGTGCAAGGGGCGGGGTGAGGTCGAGCAGCGCGCGGATCGCGCCGCTTGTCGTTTCACGCGCCCGAAGTTCGAGGACCTGGCCGAGAAGGACAAGGACGGTGATCACCGCCGCCGCCTCGAAATAGACCGCTACTGTTCCATGCGCGCTGCGGAATTCCGGAGGGAACAGCGCGGGGCCAAGCGCGGCGACGACGCTGTAGACCCACGCGACGCCCGTTCCCATGGCGATCAGCGTGAACATGTTGAGGCTCTTGTTGACAATCGAGGCCCACGCCCGTTCGAAGAAGGGCCATCCGGCCCACAACACCACCGGCGTCGCCAGCGCCAATTGCAGCAGGGAATTGATCCGTACCGGGATCAGGCGGTCGAGGCCGAGGAAATGCGCGCCCATCTCAAGGGCGAGGACCGGGATCGCGAGCGCCGCGCCGACAAGGAAGCGCCGGGTCATGTCAGCAAGCTCGGGATTCGGTCCCGCGGCTGCGGACGGCGTCATCGGTTCGAGCGCCATGCCGCAGATCGGACAGGACCCGGGACCGTCACGCACGATCTCCGGGTGCATCGGACACGTCCACTGCTCGCCGCCGTTCAGCGCCACCTCGGTCTTCTTGGGGGCATGGCGTTGCGCTGGCGGCGCCGCATGCGCGGCATGGTCATGATGGCGATGATGCGCAGGCGGCGCGTTCGCGTAACGCGCCGGATCGGCCTCAAACTTCGTCTTGCAGCCGGCGCTGCAGAACAAGACTTCGGCGCCTTGATGCCGGGTCCGGTGCGGCGTGTCCGGCTTCGGCGTCATGCCGCAGACGGGATCGACGGCGCCGGTTCGGGCGGAGGGGTCAGACAGGATCGCAGCGGGCATGAAAGCCTCCTCGTAGATCGATAGACGCTTTCAGATATACCCCCTATAGGTATCAAGTCAAGTACCCCAAGGGGGTATTAGGGTCGCCCGCCGCCGTCAGTGCGCGTCATGCTCTTCGATTTTCGCCGACGACCAGTGGATATGGACGATCCGCCAGTCGTCGCCGGTCTTCTGCAACGTCATCGTCTCCATGAGGCGGCTGTGGACCGGCTTGTCGCGCCAGGTTCCTTTGGAAACCGCTTCGCTGACGACCGTCGCAAGCGACCCGTTCTCGAAAACGCGGCGATCCTTGATGGTGGTCGCGACCGCTTTGGAAAACGCGATGTCCGCCGGCATATGGTGGCCCGCATATTCCGCAAAGGAACGCTCCGCGCCGCCGCTCTCGGCGATGAAGACGTCAGGCGCCAGCAGCTTTTCGAGCGCCGCCGCGTCGCCGGCTTTCAGCGCGGCGGAAAAGGCGTCAACGACGCCGACTGGCGTTTGAGCGTCGGCGGCGAATGCCGGCGTAGCAAAGCCAAACGCTAAGGCGGCGGCAAGGGAAACGAGCTTCATAGACTTCTCCTATTCGGTGGGACCGGTGAACGTCGTCGCGGACGCAATCAACAAAAGCACGCCACAAAACAAAACAGCATCGATGCGCAATGTCGCGCGCAGCGCCTTGCGCCCAGAAGCCGGTGCGGTCTCGAGCTCTTTCGTGACGACGGTCATGTTCAGGGCGCCGAGACCGAGGATCGCCATCGCAAGCGCGAGCTTGCCGAGCAGAAGGCGACCATAAAGGGATGAGAGCACCCCGTCGATTCCGCCGCCGATGCGCCACAACAGCCAAGCCCCGGAAAGGAAGAGGAGGGGTACGATGATTATAGCGGTACGACTGAACATCCGTGTACGGTGAAGCGTCATTTCGGCGGTCTCCGCATCGCGAGGCCAGAGCGTGAGGGGCGCGACCAACCAGAATGCTGCAATGAGGACGTGACCCATGACCGCATAAGGCGCGACGCCCGGCGCCGCGAGGCCGGCGCTGTGTCCGGCGAGGCCGAATCCTGCGGCGATGACGACGGCCGCCGGCGCCGATAGAAGGCGTGAAGGCGCCAATGCTGAGGCGACCAGCAACGCAGCGCCGGCGACGAAGGCCGTTGTCTGGCTTCCAACGCCTGCCCAGGCCCATTCGAACTGCGCGGCCGAAAAGGCGGCGCCGAACCCGCCGCCCATTTGCGCGTTAACGATCAGCAGCCGGAGCAACGCCGCAGCCGTGACCAACATTCCGAGCCATACGAGCACGCGCCGCTCAGAGACAATTCCAAGGCATCGATGCAGCGCTGCGCCAGCGGCGCCAAGGCAAGCGGCGTAGAGCAGCAGCTTCGATGCGAAGGCGGCGGCAGCCAGCATCGGTCAAGGCGCCTTCGGCTCCGCCAGCGTGAATTGGGCTTCGCCCGCCATCGCATGCCCGTCTTTCGAGATCGTCCGCCACTTCGCGAGATAAACGCCGGGCGCAAGGCGCGGCAGCGGAATGGAGAACTCGGCATGCATGCCCTTGGGCGGGGCATAATCGAGGACGACTGGCGCTCCTTTGCCGGTTTCAAGTGTGAAGGCGGCGAGGCCGACCGGCTGGCTGAAGGCGATTGCAAATGTCTCGGGCAGTGTTTCGATGACAGCGCCCGCCGAGATGTTGGTAGACTTGAGACTGACATGCGCGAACGCGGCTCCCGCCAGCGCGGCGACGCCAACCAAAGCGCTGAAGATGATTTTCGTAAGGCGCATCGTGTTTCCCTTCAGGGTTATAAACCATTGAGCGTGTCGCCGGTCCCGCATGATCAAAACCACAGCCTGACGCCGGCAACGAGGGATACCGCGCCCGGATCATCGCCATCGGCGCGCGCAAAGTCCGCTGTGTCGCCGACGGCGCGGACCCAGTTCACCCCGACATAAGGGGCAAGCTGACGCGTGAATTCATAGCGCAGGCGAAGGCCTAATTCCGCCGTTGACAGGCCCGACCCGGCGCCCGCGTCCTCAACGTCCTGCACCGCGAAATTCAGCTCGGTGCGCGGCTGAAGAATGAGACGCTGCGTGATGAGGAGGTCGTACTCGGCCTCAAATCGCGCCGAGACGTCGCCCTGACCGCTGACGAAAATCGCGGCGTCGATCTCGAACCAGTAGGGCGCAAGACCTTGCACGCCGACGACGCCAAAAGTGCGCTCGGCGCCGCTCTGAAAGTCATGACGCACGCCCGTCTGAACGTCGAAATAGCGGGCGATCGGGCGCGACCACAGCGCTTGCAGCTCTGCTTCCTCGAAGCGATCGGCGGTGAAATCGTATTCAATCTCGGATTTGATCCAGAGCCGGTTGCTGTCGCTTCCCCACCAGCCCTGACCGTCAAATAACAATGTCGGTGATCCGTCATTGGACTGATATTCGAGGCGGTCGGCGAGGACATAATAGGAAACACCCGCGCCGTGCTCCTTGCGCAAGGCGGCGCGTGACGCCGCAAGCGCGTCCGCGTCCCAATAGGCGGCCGCCTGTTCGCCGGCGGGAAGTGGCCCTTGCGCCGAAGCGGGAAGACCGCTGGCCGTGGACATGAAGACGCTCAGCGCGAAGATCGACGGGGCGCGCATCAGTGATGGCCCCCATGATCGTCCGTCTTCGTCGCATCGGGCGCAGGGGAAATTGCGGGTTTGTCGCCTGCGCCGAGCATCGCGGTCTTGCGCGGCATGACCGAGACGACCTGCATCATGCCGGCGTGCATGTGGAACAAAAGGTGGCAGTGAAAGGCCCAGTCGCCGACATGGTCGGCGGTCACATCGAACGAGAGCTTGTCGCCGGGCTTCACGTTGACCGTGTGCTTCCTCGGCTTGAAGTCGCTGTCATCGACGACGAGATCGAAGAACATCCCGTGAAGATGGATCGGGTGCGTCATCATCGTGTCGTTGACGAGCGTCACGCGCAGGCGTTCGCCCTCGTTGAAGATGATCGGGCCATCGACCGCGCTAAACTTCACGCCGTCGAACGACCACATGTAACGCTCCATATTGCCGGTGAGATGGATTTCCATCTCGCGTTCCGGCGGGCGCAGATCGGGGTTGCGCGTCAGGCTGCGCAGCTGCGAATAGCGCAGCGCGCGGTGGGGCACGTTCTCAAGGCCGAGGCCCGGCTCATCAAGGCGATTGGTTGGCGCCATCGCGACATTATCGACGCCGGCGCCGCGCTTGTGATCGTGCTCCTGCATCGCTTCGGCTGCCATCGCATCGCCTGATATCGCGCCGTGATCCATGCCGGCCATAGCGCCGTGGTCCATGCCCGCCATCGGCGCGTCGCCCATCGATCCGTGATCCATGGCCGCCATGCCCATGTCCTTGTGGGTAAGGATCGGCCGTTCCCGCAACAGCGGCGCTGTCGCCACAAGCCCTGCCTCAGGGGCGAGCGTCGCGACGACTTGCCCAAAGCGGTCGATCGCCTCGGCGACGAGCGCGAAGGCGCGCGGCTTTTCCGGCGAAACGATCACGTCATACGTCTCGGCGACGCCGATCTGGAACTCGTCCGTCTCGACCGGCTGCACCGCGAGGCCGTCGGCGGCGACAACTGTCATCGGCAGTCCCGGAATGCGGAAATTGAAGATCGTCATCGCCGAGGCGTTGATGATCCTCAGGCGCACGCATTCGCCGGGGTTGAAGATCGCGGTCCAGTTGTCCGCCGTCGCATGCCCATTGATGAGATAGGTGTAGATCGCCGCCGTCGCGTCCGAGATATCGGTCGCCGACATCCGCATCTGGCCCCACATCGCGCGATCCGCGATCGCGCCTTTGAGGCCGATGCGGCCGGCATCCTTGACGAAGTCGACGGCCGTGCGTTGCTGGAAATTATAGACTTCGTTGTTCTTCTTCAGGCGCGCGAACACCTTGTGCGGATGATCGAACGACCAGTCGGAAAGCACGAGCACATACTCGCGGTCGGACTTGATCGGGTCCTCGCCCGCCGGATCGACGATCAGCGGCCCGTAATGGCCCGCCTGCTCCTGCAGGCCGGAATGGGAGTGATACCAGTAGGTGCCGCTTTGCGGGACGGCGAACTCATAGGTGAAGGTCGAGCGCGGGGCTATCCCCGGGAAGGAGACGCCCGGAACGCCGTCCATCTGGAACGGCACGAGCAGCCCATGCCAGTGGATCGAGGTCGACTCGTCCAGCATGTTCCTTACCCGGAGGGTTATTTTTTCGCCTTCGCGAAAGCGAAGGAGCGGCCCCGGTAGCGTCCCGTTGACAGTGATCGCGTGGCCGGCGCGGCCGCCGATCTCGACGGCGCTGTGGCCAACCGTCAGATCGAACTCGGTTCCGGCGAGTTCGAAAATGCCTTTATTGCCGGCGGTGGCGCTGCGCGCCCAGGCTGGGAGAAGCGCGCTCGTCGCGGCGAGGGCGCCGCCGCCAGCCGCCGACTTCAACAGGGTTCGTCTCGAGAACATCAGTGGCTCCAGATGGACTGAAAAGGAAACGGCCGGCGCAGCATTAGCGTCGGGCCGGCCTCGCGCGCGGCTAATGCTGGCTGTGGTCGCCGGACGCCGCGGCTGCGTCCTTTTTCTTGGCGCCGTGATCCATGGCGCCGTGATCCATTCCGTCCGTCGCGCAAGGCTTGCCGGCATCGCTTGCGATCTTCATCGCCGCCTTGTGCATCGAGGCCATGCACGCTTCGTGGGCCCCCGCTTCCGCATCCGGCGAACACATGGACGCGATCTTTTGGGCCGCGATCTTTTGGCCTTTCGCTTTCTTTTCGGGCGCGAGCAGGAAATGTACGCGGTCGCCCGCCGCGAAGGCGGCGAGGTCGACCGCCTTGTCGACCGCGAACGGCATGGTCATTTCATCCCAGCCGAGCGCCGGGATCGGCTTATGGTTGATGGTCGCCCGCGCCTTCGCGACATCGACGGCGGTGATGACGCCGTCGCCCATCGGCAGGCCGCAGTGGTCGGAATGATCCATCGCTTTGGCGCCGGCATCGCCCGCAGGCTCCATTTGATGGCCCGGCGGATGGGCCGAGGATGCGGCGGGCTCGGCGGCGAAGGCGGGTGTGGCTGCAAAAAAAGCTGCAGCGAGAATGAGTCGTTTCATGGGTGAAGTCTCCTGAAGAGGTTGCCGCTCATGCGGCGAAGGGTTGCGAAAAAGCACGACGAAGCCGCGCCCGTCAGCCGGGCGCTGTCTCGTCGTCTCAGAGTCGCAACCGTGTCTTCAGGCTGACGGGCGTTCGTCGCGGCGGCGCCGCCCAATGAAGCCGGCGCGCCAGCGCGCCGAACTTATCCTGCGGCGTCGATGCAATCGCGAGCGACGCCGCTAACGCGAAGCTCTTTTGCAAGGCCTGCAAGGATCCCGTCGCCAATGATCCATCGCCTGCGAGCGCGACGGTCTCGCAGTGACTGCAGTCGCTTGGGGATGGCGCCGAATGATCCGGCGTTTCGCCGACACCTTCGTCACCATGATGATGCGCGTGGTCCGCGTCGCTCATCGAAGACTGAACAAAAGGCGCCGCCTCTTGCGCAGCGCTAAGGCAGGCGCACGCGGCGTGGCCCGCGCTCAGGAACAGCGCGGCGATCGCCAGAAGCATTTGTCTTGCGGCGCCGATCACGACCGTTGACCATCCCTTCGATGCGCCCTATCTATACCCCTCAGAGGTATATGTCAAATGCACCACACCCCATCAAAAGCCGTCATCACGCGATTGCGAAGGATCGAAGGCCAGGTGCGTGGCGTCGCCGGCATGGTCGACGAAGGCCGCTATTGCATCGACATCCTGACCCAGGTGCAGGCGATCAAGGCCGCCTTGAAAAAAGTCGAGGATGAACTCCTCAAGAACCACGCCGCGCATTGCGTGGAAGAGGCGATCCGCGACGGCGACGCCAAGGCCCAGCGCGCGAAGTTCACGGAGCTCGTCGATCTCATGGGAAAATATCGCGGTTGACGCGTCGGATTTCTTCGCCGAGCGCCGAACCCGGCATCTGTCGTCATTCGCATTTCACTCACATCCTCCGTCGATGCGCCGCCCGAAGACCATTCTGGCTCTGCCCGACATTAAGGGTTTTAACCCGTGCTCCCTATCCCCGGTCTGGGAAGAAGAATAATTGCGACTCTTAGCAGCGTCGTCTGGATCGCACGACCTTCCTGCTTCTCCCATTTTCGCGCTGGCGTTCGCGCCGAGGGTCGGAGCAGACAGCGCCGCAACATTTGCGGCGATCGCGACCTCGATCAAGGTGGAATGTTCTATGGGAACTATCCTTTGACACGTTGGGGCACGAGAGGCGCCGTTTGACCTGATTTTTCGGGATGCCGTCGGAGCGCCCTTCCAACCCAGATCAAATAGATGGCCGGAATGACGATCAGGGTGAGGAGGGTCGTCGAGACCATGCCGCCGAGCATGGGAAGCGCGATGCGGCGCATCACATCGGAGCCGAGCCCTTCGGTCAGGAAGATCGGCAAGAGGCCCGCCATGATCGTGGCGACCGTCATCAGCTTCGGGCGCACGCGCAGGATGGCGCCGTGCGCGATCGCGTCGTGAAGTTCGGCGAGCGTCGCCGGCGGATGGTCGCGCACCTGCTTGTCGATGTAGAGCAACATCACGACCGTCGTTTCGGAGGCGATTCCACCGAGCGCGATGAAGCCGATGGCGACGGCGACTGAGAGATTGTAGCCGGCGAGGTAGACCGCCCACAGCCCGCCGATGAGTCCGAACGGCACGGACAGCATGATCATCAGCGTGCGGTCTAGCCGCCCGAAATGCAGCATGAGAAGCAGGAAGATGATCGCCACAGCCGCCGGGATGGCGATCTTGAGACGCGCCGCCGCCTCCTGAAGCTGCTCATATTGTCCGGACCATTCGATCGCATAGCCCATCGGCAGCTCGACGGTCTCATCGACGACGCGTCGCGCTTCGGCGACGAAACCGCCGAGGTCGCGTCCCGCGATGTCGACGAACACCCAGCCTGTGAGCCGCGCGTTCTCGGAGCGAATCATTGGCGGGCCTTCGGTGTAGGTGACCGACGCAAGTTCGCCGAGCGGGATGTGCTGGCCTTCGGGCGTCGGCACGAGCACGTCGCCGAGCGCCTCCGCCGTCTCCCTGAAGGGACGGTCGTAGCGCAGCATGATGTCGTAGCGTTCGCGGCCCTGGACGCTCTCGGCGAGCTTCATGCCGCCAAGCGCCGTCGAGACGACGTCCTGGAAGGCGCCCATGTCGATATTCCGCCGCGCGAGTTCGGCGCGGTCGGGAACGATTTCGAGATACTTGCCGCCGAGCACGCGATCGGCGAAGGCCGAGCGCACGCCGCGGATGCCGTTGACTGCGCGTTCGACGTCGGCCGAAACGCGCTCGATCTCTTTTAGATCATCGCCGCTGATCTTGACTCCAACCGGCGTTCTGACGCCGGTCGAAACCATGTCCATGCGGATCTTGATCGGATAACCCCAACTGTTGATGAGGCCGGGCAACTTCAGGCGATCGTTCAACTCGCCGATCAGCGCGTCCGGCGTCAGGCCGGCGCGCCATTCCGAGCGCGGCTTCAAGCGCACCCAGGTTTCGATCATGTTGAGCGGCGCGGGGTCTGTCGCCGTCTCCGCCTGGCCCGCCTTGCCGAACACGTGCTCGACTTCGGGAATGGTCTTCAAAAGCCGGTTCGTTTGGCCGAGGATTTCGCGCATCTTCGTCGTCGAGGCGCCGGGAAGCGTCATCGGCATGTAGAGGAGTTCGCCTTCATAGAGCGGGGGCACGAACTCTGAACCTGTTCGCATGAGCGGCCAGGCGACACTCGCGAGCAATAGTCCCGCAATGCCGATCGTCGCCCATTTGAATCGCAACGCGCGAGCGAGGAGCGGCTCGTAAATCCGGATGAAGAATCGGTTCACCGGATTCCTGTCTTCGGCGGCGATCCGTCCACGGATGAGCCAAAGCATGAGAACCGGGACGACGGTCACCGACAGGATCGCGGCAAAAGCCATCGCGTAAGTCTTGGTGAAAGCGAGCGGCGAAAACAGGCGATAGCTCTGCCCCGTGAGCGCGAAGACCGGGAGGAACGAGACCGTGATGATGAGGAGCGAGAAGAACAGTCCGGGCCCGACCTCCTGCGCGGCGGAGACGAGCGCTATCCTCCGTTCAGCGGGATCGGGATTTGGGCCCAGCGCCGCCAGTTTTCGGGTTGCGTTCTCGACCATGACGATCGAAGCGTCGACCATCGCCCCGATGGCGATGGCGATGCCGCCCAAAGACATGATGTTCGCGGTCACGCCTTGCGCCGACATGACGATGAAGGCGCCCAAAATGCCGAGCGGCAGGGTGACGATCGCGACGAAGGCCGAGCGCGCATGCAAAAGGAAGATCAATGAAACCAGCGCGACCGCGATCCCCTCCTCGATGAGCTTCTTGCCCAGATAATCGACGGCGCCTTCGATCAGGGGCGCGCGGTCGTAGGCGGTGACGATCTCGACGCCGTCAGGAAGCCCCGCTTGTAGCGACTTGATTTTATCCTTGACGCCCTTGATGACATTGAGCGCGTTCTCCCCGTCGCGCATGACGACGATGCCGGCGACGGTCTCGCCTTCGCCGTCGAGCTCGACAACGCCGCGCCGCAGCGCCGGTCCCTCCATGACGGTCGCGAGGTCGCCGAGCGTCACCGGCGTGCCGTTGTCGGCGTAGACGACGACCTGCGTGAGGTCGCCGACATCGTCAGCGTATCCGGACGAGCGGATGACGTATTCGGTCTCGCCCTGTTCGACGACGCGGCCGCCGACTTCGCCGCTCGCGGCTCTGACCGCCTCTGCGATGCGTTCAATCGAGACGTCGTAAGCGCGCAGGCGATTGGGATCGATCAGAACCTGGTATTCGCGGACGAAGCCGCCGACCGAGGCGACCTCGGCGACGCCCGGAACGCCGGTGAGTTCGAATTTGAGGAACCAATCCTGAAGCGAGCGCAGTTCGGCGAGATTGCGCCGCCCCGTCTTGTCGACCAGCGCATACTGATAGACCCAACCGACGCCCGTGGCGTCCGGCCCGATGCGCGGAACGGCGGCGTCAGGCAGCGAGCCGCCGATCTTCGACAGCGCCTCGACGACGCGCGAGCGCGCCCAATACTGATCGACGCCTTCTTCGAAGACGACATAGACGAAGCTGACGCCGAACATGGATTGGCCGCGCACGTCCTTGACCCGCGGCAAGCCAAGAAGGCTGCGCGACAACGGATACGTGACCAAATCCTCGACGATCTTTGGCGCCTGCCCTTCGAAATCGGTCCTGATGATCACCTGCGTGTCGGTCAGATCCGGAATTGCGTCGAGCGGCGTCCGCTGCATCGAAATGACGCCGGCGACGACGAGCGCCGCCGCGAGGAAGGCGACGATCAGCTGATTTGAGACGGACCAGGCGATCAGGCGCGCGACCCAGCTCTTTGCCGGATCGTGACCCGCGAGACTCTGCGCGTGTTCATCAGACATTATAGATTGCTCCCGGTCTCGTCGTGCTCATGTTCGAGCGGCGGCGCCTCGGTGCGTGCTCGCCCGACACCGCCGACTTCCGGCGCTTCGGCCTCAGCGGAGCTCTCTCCCGATGAGGCGCCGGCGCCGTGGCCGGCATGCCCCGGCGTCAGCTTGCCGAGCGATTCCCTGAGATTGCTTTCGGAGTCGATCAGGAACTGGCCGCTGACGACGATCGGGTCGCCAGCATCGAGGCCCTCGACGATTTCTGTGAAGCCGGACGCAATGAGGCCGGTCTTGACGGACACGGGCATGAACCGCCCGTCGCCCATCGCCATGACGACATGCGCGCCCGATTGATCGCGGAGAATCGCCTCCGACGGGACGGCCAGCCGCGGCTCCGCATCGATTTCAAAGGAAATATCCGCGTAGGCGCCGGGGCGCAACGCAAGATTCGGATTGGCGAGGACGATGCGGACCTTGCCGGTGCGGGTTTTCGGATCGACAGTCGGATAGACGTAATCGACAATGGCGGCCCGTCCCGCCGTCGGCGCGTTGGGGAAGGCGACCGTCGCAGGCGCGCCTGCCCCGACCAGCGGAAGATCCTGTTCGGCGATCGAGGCGATGATCCAGACTTCGCCGTAGTCGGCGATTGTCGCGATCACGTCGCCGGACTCGACGTAGGCGCCCCTGCGGACATTCAGCATCGAGACGATCCCGTCCCGCTCGGCGTAGAAGGGCGTCAGCTCCTGGACAGAACCTTCCGCTTTGATCGCCGCGATCGTCTGGTCCTGCACGCCGAGAGATTTGAGCCGCGTCGCGGACGAGGCCGCCCAGCTCGATGACCCGGATTTCAGCGCCGTCACATAATCTCGCCTAGCGGCGATAAGATCGGGGCTCCTCAATTTGAAGATTAAGTCGTCCTTGCGGATTTCATCGCCAACGGCGGTGATGACGAGTTCGTCGACCCAGCCGTCGACGCGCGACGTGACTTCCGTTAGCAGCCTTTGATTGTCGGCGACCGCTCCAAACGTTCGGATTGTGCGGCCGAAATCGACTTCTTCGGCGTTCGCGATCTTGACGCCGAGCGTCTGGATGGTTTCCGCAGGGACGACGACCGCTGAGCCGCCGCCGGAATCTTCGTTCTCGTAAACGGGGATGTAGTCCATCCCCATCGAATCCTTCTTCGGAACGGGCGACGTGTCCGGAAGGCCCATAGGGTTGCGGTAATAGAGGAGCTTTCCTTTACCTGCGGAGCGTTTTCCCTCGGCAGGTTCCGAACTTTTGTCGCGGCTTGGGGAACCTTCGCTTGCTGGAGGCGCTCCCTCGTCAGGCGGCGCCTCACCCTCATAGACGGGGATGTAATCCATTCCCATCGAGTCCTTCCTGGGAACGGGCGACGTATCCGGACCGCCCATGGGGTCGCGGTAATAGAGGATTTTCCCGCGCTCGGAGGCGCCCGCTTTTTCGCGGGAGTCCGACTTGTCGGGCGCTTCCGATTTCGTCCCGCCGCCGCACCCGGCGGCGGTGAGCGCGATCAGGATGAGGAGAAGGGTCCGTTTCATGGCGTCACCAGTTCGCTGTTGAATTGCGCCGCGAGCGCTACCGCGTTGGCGCGCTCGGCTGCGAGTTGAGAAAGAAGGATCAGTTGCCCGACTTCCGCGTCGAGCACTTGCGCGTAATCGCCGTTGCCGGCCTCGTAGTTGCGCCTCAATGCGGCGATGGTTTCATCGAGCGCCTTCGCTTTCCGACCAAGCAGCGCGATATTGCGCTCAGCCGCGCCGTGCTCGGCCCTGAGAGAGGTCAGCCGCTGAGTGACGTCGCGATAGACGGCCTGATACGACAGCTCGGCGCCCGACTGGCGCGCGCGCGCCGCGCGAAGCCTGGGCGACTGGCTCTTCGGCGCCCAGAGCGGCACCGAGACCGATACGCCGGCCGCGAACCAGTCGTCGCCAGCGAATGGATCGCCTGACGGGCCGACGCCGTCCTGGCGCTGCATGTAGGTGAAGTTCACGCCGAAATTCGGCCCGAAGGCCGCCTTGCCTTCGCGAACGCCGGCCTTGGCGACGTCGACGCCCGCGTCCGCGATCCGCGTCGCGTGAAGAGCGAGCGCGCCGCCGTCCCAAGGGATCAGCGCGATTTCGGGCGGCGCGATGTCGGGCGCATCCCCGACGAGATCGATAAGCGCCGCATCCGTCTGCGTTATCGACGCTCGCAAGGCCACGATTGTTCGCTCGACGTCGGCGCGTTCGACGTCAACCTCGCTCAAACGATAATAAATCGGCCTGCCGGCTTCGACCTCGCCGCGCAGAATATCCTGAAGCTGGCCGTATTTTTTGAGCTGCATCTCCGCAAAGGCGATTTGCTCCCTGGCGCGCCGCTTCCCGGCGAGAGCCGCAATGAGTTCGGCCTTTAATGACGCCAACCGGTAGGAGAATTGCGCGCTGACGGCCGCCGCCTCCGACCGTTCGCGCGCCGAGCGCGCGCGCCTGACGCCAGGATTGGGAATCTCCTGCGAAGCGCCGATCATCTTCGCCGAGTCCGGGTCGTTCCTGAATCCGACATCGCCGACCGGAATATCGCTGACGCCGAATGAAAAGACCGGATCGGGCAACGCGCGCTCGGCAGTGGAGAGTTCTTCGCGCGCCTCTCCCTCCCGCCGCAACGCTGCGATCGAGGGATGATCGGCGAGCCGTGCTTCCAGCTGCTCGAACGTTGCGCTGGCGGTTTGCGCCAGCGCGGCCGCCGGTGAAACCGCGAGAATGAGCGCGGCAAGCGTCGCCGCCCCTTTGCGGCGATCGAAGAGCGGCCTTGCGGCCGGCAAGCATGATTTCGACATGAGAATTGATCCTGTTACGAACAACAAAAACGGCCGCGCGGGAGCGGGCCGGTCCGTAACAGGAGATCAGAGGCGGAGATTGTTCTTGAGCGTGACCGGAGTCTCCGCGTGCGGCGGACCATTGGCTGGCGGCGTCAATCGATGACGCGCCGGAGTCCAAGAATTTGCGACCGGCGAAATGGCCAGATCGACCGTAATGACGCTCGGCGCGTCAACCGAAACCGCGCTGGCGAAAGCGAGCGCCGGAGACTTGGCGCTGGCGATCGCCGGACAGTCGCTGCAACCTTGGCAATTCGGGTCATGCCCGGGCGCCTGCGATTGGTCTCCGAGCGGGCTCGGCGTCGCATCGGCGCAGTCGGCCGGCATCGCGGCTTCAACGGAGGTCGCCGGTTCCGGTTTTGGAGACGAAGACTCGTCCGATTGAGCCGCCGAACTGGGCTGCGGACAAAAATCGGCGCAAGCAACGGCCGGGCTGACGGCCATCGCCGCCGCCAGAACGATTGCTGTGATGCGCCGCCAGAGGTTCATGGACGGAATCTAGCCCTTCGCTGCCGCTTTGGGAAATTCAATTTCCGCATTGGAAGCCATCAAATTCAAGATAGTTCGCGCCGGTTAACCGAATCTTGATCGGCGGTGTGACCCGCCTTCACCTGCTGCGGCGCTCTAGCCTTCCGCCTCGCGGCCAGCCGATCCAGCGCGGCGCCTTTGAGGTGTATTCATCGTAAGCCGCGCCGTGCTTCTCCCGCAGCGCTTCCGCCTCGATGCGCACCTGAATCAGGACGAGCGTCCAGATTGCAGCGAGCACCGCTGCGGTGCCGATATGCGGCGACCACAGAAAGAGCGCGACCAGCGTCCCAATCATGCCGACGAAGATCGGATTGCGCGACCAGCGGAAAAGGCCATGCGCCACGAGCGCCCCCGGGCCTTCCTTCGGAACGCCGATGCGCTAGGAGGCGCCCATTCGAATCTGCGCCACGGCGATGATCAGAAAGGAGACGAGAAACAACCCTCCGGCCGTCCATCGCAAGGCCGCCCCGCCCGCCCAATCGGTACGACCGAGCGCGATCTCCCATTCGGGCCTCGCCCAAGCAATCGATGCGAAAAAGATCGTCGCGGCGACGGCGAGGCGCCAATTGCGTTCGGCGACGCGTTGAATGTCAGCATGGCGTCCGAAGCCATAGGCCTTGACGCCATGCGCTGATTGAACGGCGCGGAGCCGCAGCGCCGAGACCGTGATGACGGCCGCAAGGGCGGCGAGGGGAGTCCAGAGGGGCGGCATAATTCGTCCTTATGCAAACGAGGTTCGCTCTGGTAATTCCTTTAGTCGCTGTAGGGTTAAGCGCGTTTTCGACGTTTGGTCGCGCGAACGGCTTCCTCGTTCCGTCCGTGATCATTTTCGGCGCACAGATGATGATCCGCGAGGACCGCGAGGATGCGGCAGTCGGCCACTTTGTCGACCGAGCAGGACTTGATCATCCGCTCCATCTCACGTTCGAGCGCTTTCAGGCGCTTGATGCGATGGCGGATGTCGGCGGCGTGTCGCCGCGCGATTTCGTCGATCTCGGTGCAGGAGCGCTCGGTGTTCGCCGATAGGGCGATCAGCTCGCGAATTGCGTCGAGCGAAAATCCAAGATCGCGCGCGTGACGAATGAAATTCATCCGCTCGACGGCGTTCCTGTCATACATTCGCTGGCCGCCTTCCGATCGATCCGGCGGATCGATGAGGCCGATGCTCTCGTAATAGCGGATGGTCGTGACTTTCACCCCGGACGCCCTCGCAAGGCCGCCGATCGTCGTCGCGCGCTGTTCCGTCCGTTCCGGCATTTTCCCTCTTGACCCTACAGTTGCTGTAGAGACTAGGTATGTCGTTGTCGCCAGGCAAGGAGGCCGAGAATGTCCCGCTGCGGCTGCGAGGAAACAAGGTTCGACGGCGTTTCGCCCGCCTATCGGCGCGCGCTGATCGCGTTCACCGCCATCAACGCGGGCATGTTCCTGGTCGAGATCACGGCGGGGGCGCTCGGCCGTCGGTAAATCCGGCGGGCGGCGAGAGCCGTCTACATCAGGAATAACGCATGTGGGACAGGCGCAAGCGTAATGGAGGCGACGATGCTGATGAACTGGGTCGAGAAGGCGATTGTGAACAATCCCGTTCGCACCACTCTCCAGCGCCATTTCGAAATGCCCATTCTGATGAAGATGGGCGGGCGCATGCAGGGCGGGCGGGCGCTCGAAATCGGCTGCGGCCGGGGCGTCGGCGCCGAACTGATTTTGAGATTCTCAGGCGCCGATGAAGTCGACGCATTCGACCTCGACCCGCACATGGTGGCGCTCGCCGCAAAGCGGCTCCGGCGCTCGGGCGATCGCGTCCGCCTCTTTGTTGGCGACGTGGAGCACATTGACGCCGAGGACGGCGCCTACGACGCGGTCTTCGATTTTGGCATCGTCCATCACGTGCCCGATTGGCGCAGCGCCCTGCGCGAAGTGCACCGCGTGTTGAAACCCGGCGGCCGCTTCTATGCGGAGGAAGTGCTGGACAAATTCATCCATGATCCGCTCTGGCGGCGCATTCTGGTGCATCCCATGCACGACCGCTTCGGTCACGAAGGTTTCGCCGCAGGTCTCGAGGAAACCGGTTTTGTGATTGTCGACAGCCGCGAAATGTGGGGCCAGTTTGCCTGGTTCGTCGCCCGAAAGCCCTGCGAGGACGCGGCCCGGCCCTGCGCGCACGAACAGGCTAGGGCCGACGACCGCGCCGTCGCGGACAGGGCGTCCGAAGGTGGCGCATCCGAAGCGAAGCCGAACGAGATCGCATGCAGACGGTGACCTACCAAGTGACCGGGATGGACTGCCCATCCTGCGTCGCCAAGATCGAGACCGCAGCGCGCGCTGCGCGCGGCGTACGCCATGTCGAGGTGTCGCTCGCGAGCCAGACCATGACGCTCGAAACGGACCGACCAGACGCCATCGCGGAAGTCGAGCACGCCGTGGCCGAGCTTGGGTATCGCCTCGCCCGGACCGATCGCATGGACCGCGACGATGATCCGGACGGCGCTCATGCCACTCGGGCATACCGGCGCGCCCTCTGGGTCGTCGTGTCGCTCAATGTCGGTTACGGTGCGATCGAAATCGTCGGCGGTTTCATCGCCGGCTCGCAGGCGGTGAAAGCCGATGCGCTCGACTTTCTGGGCGACGGCCTGATCTCCTTTCTCGGACTTGCAGCGATCGGCTGGCCGCTCGTCTGGCGTTCGCGCGCCGCGCTTCTGCAGGGCCTCTTTCTCGCCGCGCTCGGACTCGGCGTTCTCGGCAACACGATTTACCGCGTCATCGTCCAGCAAGCGCCGGAGGCCGGATTGATGGGCCTGTTCGGCGTCATCGCGCTTGCCGTCAACATCGCCGCCGCCGCGGTCCTCCTTCCGCACCGCAAAGGAGACGCTAACGTGCGCGGGGTCTGGCTGTTCTCGCGCAACGACGCCATCGGCAATCTCGCCGTCGTCATCGCTGCAGGATTGGTCGCGTGGACGCGCACCGCCTGGCCTGATCTCGCAGTCGCCGTCGTGATCGCGGGCCTCTTCCTGCACTCGGCGTGGTCGATCGTCGCCGATGCGCGGAAAGAACTCGCGAGTACTGCGAAATGAAACTCAACTCGGCGTTATCGCTGCTTCAGCCGTCGCGCTCCGCATTTCGCCTCTTGACCCTACAGCTGCTGTAGAGACTAGGTAAGCTGTCGTCGCCAGGCAAGGAGCGCCGAGGAATGGCCGACTGCAGCTGCGAGGAAGCGAAGTTCGACGGCGTTTCACCCGCCTATCGGCGCGCGCTGATCGCCGTTATCGCCATCAACGCCGGCATGTTCCTAGTCGAAATGACGGCGGGAGCCCTCGGCCGCTCGCAGGCGCTGCAAGCCGACGCGCTCGATTTCGCGGGCGACGCCGCGACCTACGCCCTGAGCCTTGCTGTCATCGGCGCGAGCCTCAGCGTCCGCACAACAGCCTCGCTCTTCAAGGGCGCGAGCCTCGCCGCGTTTGCGCTCTTTGTGCTTGCGACGACGGCGCTCCGCTTCTTCGACGGAGCGACGCCCGAGGCGCCGATCATGAGCGGCGTCGGCGCGCTCGCGCTCGCCGCCAATGTCGCCAGCGTCTTCATTCTGCTGCGCTGGCGCGACGGCGATTCAAACGTCCGCTCAGTGTGGCTCTGCTCGCGCAACGACGCGATCGGCAACGTCGCCGTCATCGCCGCCGGGGCCGCCGTGTTCGCGACCGGATCGCGTCTGCCGGATCTCATCGTCGCGGCCGCGCTCGCGGCGCTGTTCCTGAATTCTTCAATCCAGATCATTCGCCAGGCGATCGACGAACGTCGCGTCGGACGGGGGTCCATAGCGATCGGCGCCTCCAGCCCTGCGCCTAGCGTGCAAGAACACGTCACGTATTAAGGGAAACAATATGTCCGGATTGACCTTGACGCTCGGCAGCCTTCTCGTGACCGTGATCATTGGCGCTTCCCATTTCGCTGTATTCGAGGTCGAAACGCCGGGATGGCGGAAGGCGCTCAAATGGGCGCTGGTGTCGGCGATCTCGATCGGCCTTTCTTTCGGCATCGGCGGGTGGGCGGCTGCTGTACCGCTGGCTGCGGGCGTGGTCGGCGTCGTCTTTCACTACCGCTGGTGCGCGGCGAACAAGATCGACCCGGTCACCGCGACGCCAAGGCGGCGCTATTACGACTTGCGGGGCTGGCGATGGCCCGAGTGAACGATTCGTGAGCCGGAGGTTTCGATTTTCCTAATGATTTATTGGTGAAAGGAGTCTAGACAGCTACGCGATGAGTTTTGGAATGACCTTCCTACGCGCCACTTTCGCGCTCGTTGCCGCCCTGTTTTTGGCGGCGGCGAGCCTGGTCGCGCCGGTTTCCGAACTCACCGAGGAACTGCATCACGCCGCTGCGCATGCCGACAGCGATGCGTCTCCGGCGATGCAAGTCGCGAACGCGCCGGAGGGCGGCGTTCCGCAGCACCAGCATCCGGATACGCCTGGCCACACCCATTGCGGCGCGGCCTGCCATATCCAGCTCTCCGATGCGCGCCTTGCATTTGCTGTCGTCTATTCGGCGTTGCGCGCGCTGTTCGTCGCCTACGATGAGAGCTATTCACCCGCCAGCCATCTCGACGGTCTTTTTCGCCCCCCTCGCGCCTGACCTGACGTCCGCGCGGCTTTGCGCCGCCGCCGTTTTGAAGTCAGTCCGAGGAGGATTCCCGTGTTATTGTGTCCATGGCGACGCCGATCAGCGCCGCGCCTCGCAGCAGGCGTTGCTGCATGCGTGCTCGTTTCCGCGCTCGCGGGCGGCGTCAACGCGCAGAGCGCGCCATCGACGCTGACGATTGACGACGCGGTTGAGCGCGCCCTTGAAACCGCGCCGATCATTCGCGCAAGCGAGGAAGGGCTTCGCGCGTCTGAAGGCGCCTACCGGCAGGCGGGCGCGCGGCCCAATCCCGAGCTTCTCATCGAAG
>CALAZI010000170.1 GCA_937895955.1 uncultured Alphaproteobacteria bacterium
CATTCCTATATCAAGCGCAAGAACCATGAGCTTGGCGCGCTCGCGGGCTTTGAGAAATCGGGCCATTTCTTCTTCAACAAGCCGGTCGGACGCGGCTATGACGACGGTCTCGTCGCAGCGATCGCGCTCTTGCAGATGCTCGATCGCAATCCTGACAAGAAGCTGTCGGATTTGCGCAAATCGCTGCCGAAAACCTGGCAGTCGCCGACCATGTCGCCGCATTGCGCGGACGAGGCGAAATACGGCGTCGTCGACAAGGTCGTAAAGAAGATAGAGGCGCGCGCCGGGCAAGGCGGCAAGATCATCGGCCAGAAAATCCGCGATGTCGTCACCGTGAACGGCGTGCGCGTGACGGCGGAAGACGGCACCTGGGGTCTTATCCGCGCCTCGTCGAACAAGCCCGAGCTTGTCGTCGTCGTCGAAAGCCCGACATCGGAAGCGAACATGCGCGCAATGTTCAAGGAGCTTGACGCCGTTCTTCGCGAACACGCCGAGGTCGGCGATTACAATCAGAAGATTTAAGGACGCGGCGCATGAGAAAACCCTGCAGGCTGAAGATCATTCTCGCCGCCGCAACGCTAGTCCTCGCCGCCTGCGGAAAATCTTCGCCGCCGAACGAGGCGAAACCCTCCGGCGCAGATGCAGGCCCGGCGATGTGGCGGATCAGCGATGATGATTCCTCAGCGTATCTTTTCGGGACATTCCATATCCTGCCGAAAGAAACGCAATGGATGACGCCGGCGATTGAGACGGCGATGCGCGAAACGCCGATCACCATCACCGAGGTCGACGCGAAGAGCCCGGCGGCGCAGGCGGAAATGGCGCGGCTTGTCCAGGAATTGGGGCTTAATCCGCCTGGCGTCACGCTCACCGGCCTCTTGGGCCCGACCCGCGCGGTGCGCTTTGCGGCGATCACGGAGCGCTACGATTTGCCGATGGCGATGTTTGAGCCGATGAAGCCGTGGCTCGCGATGATCGCCCTGTCGGTCGCCATCATGCAGAAAGAAGGTTTCGACGCCGATAGCGGCGCGGAAGAAACGATCCTCAAGCGCGCGGATGAGGAAAAAGACGAAATCTCCCATCTTGAGTCGGCGGAATATCAGCTCCGGGCGCTTGCAAGCCTCAGCGAAGAGGAAATCCTCGCCGACTTTGACGCCTCGCTGCAGGAATATGAGAATTTCAGCCGCTACGCCGATCGCATGCTGAGCGCCTGGACGGGCGGCGATATCGGCGCGCTTGAAGAAGAAACGCTCTCTGCGATGCGCAAGAAGGCGCCTGATGCCTTCCGTATACTGATTACTGACAGAAATCAAAACTGGGCGCGCGAGATCGAGGCGATGATGGCGGGCGATGAAGACTATTTCATCGCCGTCGGCGCGGGGCATCTCATCGGCGAGGGCAGCGTCGTCGACCTCCTGCGCGACAGGGGCTTCAAGGTCGAGCGCGTCCAATAAGCGATCAGGCGAAAGCCGGCGCCCCGCCTTTCATCGCATCGAGCGCGCGATCGAGAATATCCGGCGACGTCGCCGCCCCCTGCTCGGACAGCATGCGGCGCCAGCTCCTGGCGCCGGGCCGGCCATGCATCAGGCCGAGCATATGCCGCGTGACATGGTGCGGCGAGGTTCCTTCCTTCGCGCGCGCCTTTACGTAAGCCGACATGGCGCGCACGACGTCTTCGATGGCGGGCGGCGGCGCGGCGGCGCCGAAAACCTTTCGATCGACGTCGGCGAGAATCGACGGCGCGCCATAGGCGGCGCGGCCGAGCATGACGCCGTCAAACTCGCGCAAATGGTCGACCGCGGCGTCAATCGTTTCGACGCCGCCATTGAGGACGATCGTAAGGTCAGGGCGCATCCGCTTTAAACGGCGGACAATCTCATAATCGAGCGGCGGGATCTCGCGGTTTTCTTTCGGGCTCAATCCTTCGAGCCAGGCCTTGCGCGCATGCACGATGAAAACGTCGCAGCCTGTCGCCGCCACCTTGTCCACGAACTCGAACAGGCTCGTTTCGGGGTCCTGATCGTCAACGCCGATCCGGCATTTCACGGTGACGGGCGCGGCGACGGCGTCCCGCATTAAGGCGACGCAGTCGGCGACAAGCGCCGGCGTCTTCATGAGACACGCTCCGAACGCTCCCGATTGAACCCGGTCGGACGGGCAGCCGACGTTAAGATTTATTTCATCATAGCCGAACCCCTCCCCGACCCGGGCCGCTTCGGCGAGCGTCGCGGGATTGGATCCGCCGAGCTGCAGGGCGAGCGGGCGCTCGACCGGCAGGAAGCCGAGCAAGCGTTCCCGGTCGCCGCGTATCGCCGCTTCAGCGACGATCATTTCGCTGTAGAGCCGCGCCTTTTTGGTCAGCAGCCGGTGCAGATAACGGCAATGCCGGTCGGTGCCGTCCATCATCGGCGCGATGCAGAATCGCCACGGATTGGTGATCTTTGTCATTCCTCGCTCGCGCCCGCGCGCCCATATGGAAAGGAGATGAGAGCAACGCCCGCAACCCTACTTTTTTCGATTCCCCTTGCGGCGGGTGCGTGCGCGGCGGTCACAACCATTGGGAGGATGGCCAAACTCATTAACAAGCTGTAAAGGAATTTTGTGCGTCTGCGAAGGGGCGCACCGGCTTGGTACAGGCCTTGCAGTTGCAACGCCCTAACCGAGCCAGCCTGGGGGTTTGAGTGCAAGACCAATTGCGTATTCTTGTGACCGGCGGAGCCGGTTTCATCGGCTCTCACCTTGTGGATCGTTTGCTTTCACAAGGTCATTACGTCACCTGTCTCGATAATCTCGACACCGGCTTCAAGAGCAATCTCAACGAGGCGTTCCAGTCGCCGCGGTTCAAATTCGTTCTTGGCGACGTCCGCGAAGGGCTGCCCGAAGGCGAGTATGACCAGATTTACAACATGGCCTGCCCCGCCTCGCCGCCGCAATACCAGCGCGATGCGATCGGCACCCTGAAAACCAGCGTCATCGGCGCGATCAATGTCCTGGAATACGCCAAAAAGATGCGCGCGCGGGTCCTTCAGGCGTCAACAAGCGAAGTCTACGGCGACCCCGACATTCACCCCCAGCCGGAAGAATATGTCGGCCTTGTCAACTGTTCCGGACCGCGCGCCTGTTATGATGAGGGAAAGCGCGCCGCTGAAACGCTTTTTTACGATTACCACCGTCAGCACGACGTCGAAATCCGCGTAGCGCGGATTTTCAATACCTACGGGCCTCGCATGAGCCCAGAGGACGGCCGCTGCATTCCGAACTTTCTTGCCCAGGCGTTAACGCTGAAACCGATTACAGTCTACGGCGCCGGCTCGCAGACCCGCTCTTTCTGCTACATCGACGATCTCGTCGAAGGCCTGATCAAACTGATGAACGCCGAAGGGGGGCGGCTGGGGCCGATCAACCTCGGCAACCCGGTCGAACACACCGTTCTCGAGCTTGCAAGAATAATTAAGGATCGTACGGCATCTTCCTCGGAAATCGTTCTAAAGGAGCTGCCGGCCGATGATCCGAAGATCCGTCGCCCCAATATCAGCAAAGCCGAACGGGATCTGGGCTGGCTTCCCTCAACCACCCTGCTCGACGGTCTCGACAGGACCATCGACTGGTTTGTCGCCAAGCTGACAGGCGCGCCCGAACCGCAAAAAATCGCCTCTCTGGCGCGAATTGAAGACAAAGCCGCGAATGATCGCACCGCCCCGATCAACCCGTTCAGGAAGCAGATGACCAATACTACCGCCTCCGCCACCATTCTTCCGGTCGAAGACGCTGGAGAAAACTCCGTCGCCGTGATCGGCGGGGGACCTGCAGGCCTCACGGCCGCCTACGAACTCCAGAAGCACAGCAGAGACGGACATCAGCCGATTGTGTTCGAAGCATCGGATCAGGTTGGCGGGATTTCTCGCACCGCGATGTATAAAGGCTTCCGTTTCGACATCGGCGGTCATCGCTTCTTCACCAAGGTCAAGGAAGTTGAAGCGCTCTGGCACGAGGTCGGCGGCGAAGATTTCGTCCTGCGCCCGCGCATGAGCCGCATCTTTTATCGCGGCAAATATTACGACTATCCGCTCAAAATCTTCAACGCGCTTTCGAATATGGGGCCTGTTGAAGCGATGCAGATCATGCTCAGCTATTTCAAATGGCAGGTGAGCCCCTTCAGGGAAGAAGAAAACTTCGAGCAATGGGTCACCAACCGCTTCGGTCGGCGCCTATTCCAACATTTCTTCAAATCCTACACGGAAAAGGTCTGGGGCATCCCTTGTACGGAAATCCGCGCAGACTGGGCGGCGCAGCGAATCAAGAACCTGTCGCTCACAAAGGCCGTCCTCAATGCGCTGACCGGCGCCAATGATACGACGAGCCTGATTGAGGAATTTGAATATCCGCGCCTTGGCCCCGGCCAGATGTGGGAGCGTTTCCGCGACAAGGTCCGCAGTCAGGGCGGCCAGGTTCGCATGCAAAGCGCGGTCACCAAAGTCATCCGCAACGGCGAGCGCGTCGAGGCTATCGAGGTCGTCGATTATTCAGGCGCGAAGCCGCACAGTTACCGCCTGCGCGCCGACCACTTCGTCAATTCAATGGCGATCAAAGATCTCATTCACGCCTTCGATCCGCCGCCGCCGCCGCATGTCGTCCGCGCCGCCGATCGGCTGAAATATCGCGACTTCCTGATCGTGACGCTGGTGCTCGATCATCCCGATCCCTTCCCCGACAATTGGATTTACATCCATTCGCCGGAAGTCCAGGTCGGCCGCATCCAGAATTTCCGCTCGTGGTCGCCCGAGATGGTGCCGGACGCCGACAAAGCCTCGATCGGCATGGAGTATTTCTGTCATGAGGGCGACGGCCTGTGGGCGAGCGACGATGCTGAACTCATCAAGCAGGCGGCGCTCGAACTTGAATATCTCGGCCTTGCAAAGAAAGAGAATGTCGTCGACGGCACTGTCATCCGACAGCCGAAAGCCTATCCGGTCTATGACGGCGAGTATCGCGAGGCGCTCGACATCGTCCAGAACTGGATATTGAGCCTTGAAAACTTCCAGACGGTCGGCCGCAACGGCATGCATCGCTATAACAATCAGGACCATTCCATGCTGACGGCGATGTTGGCGGCGAAGAACATTCTGGGCGAAGAGCATGACCTTTGGAACGTCAACGTCGAGCGCTCTTATCATGAAGACTTCACAGTAGACGAAAAGAAGAGCGCCGAGGGCGTTAAAGCCGAGCGCGAAAAAGCCCGATCAAGCGCGGCCGCATAAGGCGAGTTGAACAATAACGAAAGAGCGCCTCAAGCGGCGCTCTTTTTTTTACGCATCAACGCGCCGATCGACAATTGAGTTCGCTGCCGGGCGGCGCCACCCGGACAAGCTCGACAGGCTTAGGTTCTTGAACGATCCGCCGCACCTTCGTTCCCAACTTTTCGCCAAGTCCGGTTCGCCTCAAAAGCCAATGCATCCAGTTCCCGCGTGGCGGCGCCTCGGACGCAATAACGCACCCAAACGCCTCAATTCTGTTAAGCGGATTAGCCTCATAGAAAAGAACGCCGGCAGGCGCGTTCCTCGTACTGCGCACGCGCGAGGATATTTCGGATCTTTCCATGCCTTTCATCAATAGAAGATGGCGCACCCGGCTGGCCGTGAGCGGATCCGTGAAAATCGGCTCATTCGCTTCTTCAACGTGGCGCAGGAGGATGCGCGCCTCTGAATATTCCTTGTAGCTTGTAAACTCTTCCACGGCGACGTTGGTGAGAATGATAACCGCGACGGCAACTCCGCCGGCACCGACGCCGTAGCGGCGCACAAGCGCAGCAATTGAAAACGCGCTAACAAGAGCGATGAAATAGGGGAAGATCGGATAATAGCGCGGAAGAGCGAGATTGAATCCGATGGCCGCGATCGGCACGCAAACCATTGCGATCACGCCGAACGCAAAAAGCGACTTCGATACGGGCTGATTTTCGAACATCCCTATGCGTTTGCCGATGAGCGCCAGCCCGATGCTCAACGACAAGACAGGCGTCGTTAAAGGGTCGCTCAAGATGTCCTTGATCGGCGTCACCACGCGCACCCAGTATGGAACCGTCATCGGCTTCGCAGCGCCCCATCCCGTAACGCGATGGTGGAGATCGATGTCGTAACGATAAAAGGGATTGCCGGCGACCGCCCAGTAAACAACCAATTCGATGGCCAGGACTGAGCCGAATCCCACGCCGAGCGCAAACCAGGATAGCAAGACTTGACGGCGCATCAGCAACATCAAAACGGCGAAAGCGACCATGATAGCCGATGTTTGCTCACGCAGGGTCCAGGCGAATCCGACCGAAACCCCCGCAAGGGCAAGAAGGAATATCCTTCGGCGTTCGTTTTCGGCCGCGACGACCAGCCAGCTTGCAAGGGCGCAGAAAAAAACCTCCGGCCCATAGATTGCAATTTCCAACGGCTTTGAAACGAGGAAAGCCGAAGTGGACACGAGAACGGAGGCGAAAACAGCTTCGCTCAAGCCGACATATTTGCGAGCAAAATAGAAGGTGATTGCGACAAGGCCGCCAGCGTAAACGATGTTCGGCAAAGTCGCAGTAAATTCGTTAGCTCCAAACAGCTTGAATGACGCCGCCATCGGAAGGACAAAAATGTGGCGAAGCGCCCAGTGCGTATCGCCGAGATAGGGCGGCGAATCGCGCCAAATCATTGCGTACTGAATATATCTTTCGGCGTCGCCGAGGGGGCCCAGCCCTTGCCAATAATAGGCGACGCTTATCAGGAAGACAGATGCGATGAGAAGCGCAGGTTTGGCGCTGGCCGGCTTATTCGAATCAAGTGCGGTCATGGCCGCAATTCTAGCTGGACCGCTGAACCCGTCAATTAAGACTGTCGCAAATATTAGGCGGCGGCGCCGTCTTCCGCCGCAGGCTTCGCCACGCCTTTTTTACGCGCATCACCCAAAAAGCCGGACCAAACCAACACGAATGTCGCGGCCGCGTAAATGTAATAGATCTGATGGAAAGCCGTCGCCGAAACAGCGAAGCCGATTCCGCGGTTTTGAAGAAAGAATCGCATCAGTTTCCAGTTCGAGATGATGACGACGATCGTCATCGCGAGGCCCACCCATATCGAATAGGGCCATGCCGGCGGAATCGCCGCAGCTGCGACGCTTAAGACCCAGAATCCGGCTAATACTGATTTGATGCGCTCGCCTGTCGATACGTTAAGATCATTGCTGACCGCACGGCCGTCTATTATGAGCTCCGACCATGGTATGGCGCGCTGGAAAATGTCAGTGCGGATGACCTCGGGCAGCGTCCAGTATTTAAGATGCGTGGCGAGCAGCGTCGGCGCAAGGCGAATGCGCCAGCCGGCGGCGCGCATACGGAAACCGAATTCAATATCCTCAATCGAAGGTCGTCCAAACCGCGCGCCATCGAATCCGCCAAGCTCAAAATAGACGTTGCGGCGTATGGCGCCGCAACCTGACCAGAACGTGTCGGATTCATGCCGGCCGCGCTGATGGTAATAGCGATGCACCAGGTTCTTGTATTGCGAAGCGAAGTTCTGCGCCGGCGGATTGGGGTCATAGGATCCGAACACCGCCGCTATTTTTTCGCCGCCGAAGGCAGTCCTCAACACTCTTGCCGCATCCTCATGCGCGACGACATCCGCATCGACAAGCCACAAGATGTCGCCCCCGGCGATCTTAGCCGCATGGTTGCGCGCCGCGCCCGGCCCGCCATTTACCGGCATCCTTACAACAGTCGCCCCAAGACGCTCAGCAGTCGCAATGTTCGTCGGATCGGGCGAGCAATCGTCAACAACGATAACTTCCAGAATTTCGCCGCGCTCGCGCATCGCAAGAAGCGGCGGCAGCGACTTCTCAAGATAGTGCGCCGCATTATAGGCGGGCACGATCACGCTGATCGTTAGCTTGTCCCCGACTGTCATCTGCTTGCTCCAGCGAATTTCTCCCGCCACAGTTGAAAGGTCGAGAGGAACGCTTCCTCTGCAAACACCATACGGCTTTTCCTGTTTGGCCAAAGCCTGCGACGGAAGCACCCTACCTGCGCCTTTTTCGCGCAATCTCCGCGGCACAAAACATATGCGTCAAGCCATGTCATTGCATTCGCCGCGATTGTTTTTGGGTGAGCGCGCTTAGCGCTCCTCTGGCGCCGCGCAGGGCGCGGCGAAAATTCAGATGCGCCTGGCCTTGGCCGGAAAGAAATGCGCGCCATGTCGCCCGATTGCGGTAATAATGCATTTCTATCCGCGGCAGGTCGTAAGTCGGCGATGCCTTCCGAACATAATCGAGGCGCACTCCGGCCGACAGAGCGTAATGTCGCGCAATAGCGGCCCGCACGCGAGCATCGCTCGCGCCATAGGGCGGCGCAAAATGCAAAATCTCCCGCGACAAGCGATCTTCAAGCGCTTTTCGGCTCGCCGTCAGCTCGTTCTCCAGCGCCGCATCGGAGAGCGTCCGCAAGTCGCAATGCGTACGCGCATGCGAGCCGAAGTCGACGCCGTTCGTCGAAAGAAATGCAGCCGTCGCCCAATTCATCAACTTGCGTTTCGCCTCGCCCGCAGGCGCCCACTCTTCCAAACCGCCGATGCGGCCCGTCGGCGCAAAGACGCAGGATTTTAGGCCAAACCGTTCGAGAATGGGAAAAGCCGTCTCCGCAAAATCCTCGAACGCATCATCGAAAGTGATTGCGACGGTCGGCCGCGTAAGGTCGCAGACGCCAGAGAGCCAAGATTTGACGTCGCCAAGGCTGATCGCGTCGACGCCTAACTCGGCGATCGTCTCCATTTGCATAGCGAAAACATCAGGCGGGATGTTTGTCGGCCCATCGCCATTCGAAATCGAATGGAAGGTCAGGATCGCCAGCTTCTCATTCGCCCCGCTCAAATCAGTCCTCAACGACGTGAGTCAGGAATTCCTGACGATGCTGAGCCCATTTCTCCTTGTCAAAGACTCCCATCTTGAAAGAATCGACGGCTCCATAGGCCATAGCCAGCGCGTGGTGCGTGTTGTCGTGCGCGAATAAACCTTGCCGACCAAAAGTCAGCAGGCCTTCAATCCCGCCAATCCATGCGTCAAGGATGTTAAAATGCGCCTCGTAATCGCGATCGTAGACAGGATAGGCGAAAGGCAACCGCTTGGTGAAGGCGCGATTAAGTTTCGCATCTTGCGGCAAACCGCATTCGCCGAGCCAGCGATAAAGCGCAGCGCCCAATTCTTCATCCCCCATGGACCAATACTGGTCGCCGGGATCGCTCGGCAATTCGGCGCACAGGATCGTCCGGTTTACCGGCTCGCATGACGCTGAGTAATTCTTCGGCTCCGACAAGCGTGAGATCGGAATCGAGAGTTCCGGAAAATAATGCGCATCGAATTCCGTATATTGATCGGTTTCAAGCACAATGTAGACGAGTATCATGCCGCGATACCGGATCGCCGCGGCGGCGCGGCGCACATATTCCGGCGCCGCCTCGCCCGCTGCGCGCACGAGCGCCGTGAGCGGGAGCGTCGACCATACGGCATCGACTTCATGCTTTAACGCAGCGCCGCCGGCGCTCACGCTCACGCTTCTGACGCGCCCATCGATGATCTCGATCCCTTCAACCCGAGAATTCAGATGGATTGCCGCTCCCGCCTTCCGCGCCGCATCTCCGATTGCGTCGCAAATTGCGCCAAAGCCGCGGCGCGGGTAATAGAACTTTCCCGTCTCGGGGGATTTCAATCCCGGCAAGGCGGCGAAAATTTTCCGGATCAGCTTCGGCAAACTGCTTCCAGATACGCGGCGCTTGGCGAGCGTCGGCGCGAGAGCGTCTGGGTCAAGTCCCCAGAGTTTTTTCATATAGGGAAAATAAAACCACTCGCACATCGCTCGGCCAAGACCCGACAGCATGACAGAACCGAATGTCTCAACATCAACTTTCGGCGCGCGAAGCTTTGCCGTCGCCGCGTCGAAAAAGAGCGAGGCTGAAACGAAAGGCGGCATTTTCGTTGCGAGGTCGATCGGCTTCAGCGGAAAATGAATCCACGACCCCTTGAGACGTATGCGGCCGTGGCGCGGGCGAAGCAGCAGATCGTCCCCGAGCAGGCTCTTAACGTCAGCGAGAATTTCCGGATCAGACGCGGGATGCAATCGGTGGCTGCCGAAATCGCACATGACGCCCTCGGCTTCAAAGCTGCCGGCATTGCCGCCGAGCCGAGATGCGGCTTCGAAAAGGTGCGTCTTCGCAAGTCCGCTTTCGGCCAGCTTCCACGCCGCGCCAAGCCCGGCCGGCCCGCCGCCGAGAACCGCGATTTTCGGAACGCGCTCCGTCATCGCAGCGTCGCCGCGCGCATCATCCATGCTCGGCTTCCTCATTCTTTTGCAGTCGGCGCAGACCGACCGATTGCACAATGACGCCGGCCAGTCCGCCCGCGTAAAGGATCGATTGCCAGATCAACGATGCGGCGATGACCGGCGCCGCTGCATGACCCATAGGCGTCATGAGGCTTGCGATGCTCGCCTCGCGCACGCCAAGACCGCCGAAGCTGATTGGCAATATGGCGATGAGTTTTGCCAGCGGCCAAGCGAAAATCCACTCAGCTATGGATGTTCCCGCGCCAATGTTCTGCGCGATCATCGCATTGAGAACGGCAAAGGAGAATTGGATCGCAAAAGACAGCGCAATGCAAAGGAAAAGCGCGCTGCGCCTATCGGCGAGTCCTTCAATCGTCTCTGCGATATCGCAGATGATTGAACCAACCTTTCCCGCCGGCGCTTTCGCTCTCAGCAATCCTGCAATCGGGCGCATCAGGATGATCGCAGCGACGCTGCCCGCAATGACCAATAGAGCGGCGGCGATCAACCCGGCTGGATCGACGCCGGCGCGCACCCCAAGCCAGATCGCGCCAGCGGCGGCGATCAGCACAAGCACCGCCGTATCGATGAGGCGATCGGCGAATGAGCCGAGCGCCAGCGCGGTCTTGCGGCCAGATCCCTTCATCACAAGACTTGCGCGAACGAGATCGCCGCCGGCGACTCCCGGCAGCGCGATATTGGCGGCGAGCCCGGCGAAATGCGCCTGCAAGGCTTTGAGATAAGGCGTGTCGACGCCGATCAGCAATCGCCATTTTGCCGCCGCCACAGCGTGACCGCCCAGAAAGGCGACCAAAACCGAAAGCCAGAGAAACGGCGAAATGGAAGCGATGTGCGAAAGAATATTTTCGAAATTGAAGAGTTTGAGCAAGACGACAAGGAGCAGGATCGAAACGCCAATGCGAAGAAAACCGATCGCCCGGCCTTTCTTGTCGGCGCTTGATCTTCTTTCATTTGTCATTTTATTCGCCGTGCGGCCTCGGCCGCAAATGCAGACGGGAAATCATGTCGGCGATAAGCCCGAGCGACCAGACCATCAGCGCGGCAAGAATGCCGAAGATCGCCGATTCCGACAAATTCATCTTCGTAATGTCGTAAATCGCCTTGGCTATGCCGAGCGTGAAAAGGACGCCGCCAAGAGGCATAAAGACCCGCAACGGCTGGAAGAAAACGATAATCCGCAAGACCAGGAGGATGAACGTGAAAAACGCTGTCGGCCGCATCGAGGATTGGCCGACACGCTTTTGGTATTCAATCGGCGTGTAAATGACGCGAAGATTCGAACAGATCATGCTCAAAGTGATCGTCGTCGTGAACGAAAAGCCGTCAGGAAGGAGCTGCACGAACCGCTCAAGCGATGAGCGTTTGAAAACGCGCAAACCTGAATTGAGATCGGGGATCTTGCGCCGCGCCAGCATATTCGCAAGGGTGTTCAGAACCCATTTCGGCGGACGGCGGATCCATTGAACGTTCTTCATCGCCGCACCGCGGTCGCCGACGACCATGTCTGCGGTTTTACAGAGCTCCAGCATTTCGGGAATCTTTTCGGCCGGGTAAGTCCCGTCGGCGTCGATAATAGCGACAAATTTCGAATCGGATTCCGCAATGCCTGTTTTAAGCGCAAAACCGTAACCGCGGTTCTCGCCGAGCCTTATAACGCGCGCGCCGGCCGCTTCCGCCGCATCGCCAGTGCCGTCAGACGATCCATCGTCGACAACCACGATCTCCCCGTCGATCCCGGCGCTGTCGAGCATCGATTTCAGCGCCGACATCGTCTGTCCGATCGCCTCCGCCTCGTTGAAGGCCGGCACGACAATCGTCAGCTGTTTAATCATTGAGGTCGCACCCGCGAAATCGACGGCCATTTTCGTTGCTACAGGCTTGTTCATCCGGTTCGCTCATCAAGGTCAATGATGCGCCAGGGAAAGCAAGGCCTGCGCCAGAAATTGCCGCCCTGGGCGCAAATTAATGGTTAACAGAGGGTGGTTTGAAGGGCTCGCCGGAGACCGCAATGACGGCGCGGACCGGGCGCGCCCAGCCGTCGACCGCGGCGGCCCGGCATTGACGCTGGCGGCGGGACATCGCTTTAACGTCTTACGAAGGCGGGAGCAGCGTCGGCGGCGGCCTCCCCGAGCCCGTTTATTGCAGAAAGACCCTAATGCGTAACGCTCCAACCTTCATTGTTTTCGGCGCCTCGCGATCAGGAACAACGGGCCTTTACACATATCTGAAGCAGCATCCCGAGATTTTCATGAGCCCGGCGAAAGAAACGAATTTCTTCGCTTATGAAGGCGAAACGCTCAACTGCGCCGGACCGGGGGCCGATTATATTAACAATTCAGTGACGCGGCTTGAGGATTACGAGGCGCTCTTCGCTGACGGCGGCGGCTATCGAGCGCGCGGCGAAGCCTCACCGCTTTACCTTTACGTGCAGGGAACGGCGGCGCGCATCCGCGCGCGCCTCCCCGATGTCAAGCTGATCGCGATCTTGCGCAATCCGATCGACCAGGCCTATTCGCATTTCCTCTATGCGCGCCGTCAGATGCTCGAGCCGCTAGAGGATTTCGAAGCGGCGCTCGACGCAGAACAATCGCGCGTAGAAGCCGGCTGGCAGCCGATGTTTCATTATGCGCGCTTCCCCCGTTACGCCGAACAGCTAAAAACCTTTTACGACGCCTTTCCGCGCGAGCAAATCCAGATCCATCTCTATGAGGATTTTGAGGAACGCCCGATTGAGGTGATGAAAAGCGTCTTCCAGTTCATCGGCGTCGATGACACATTCGCGCCCGATGTCGATTATCGCCCAAATGCGGGAGGCGTGCCGCGCAACAAGGCGTTTCAGGACCTCATCATGAAACCGACGCCGGCGTCGAAACTTTTCAGCATTATTCCTGTCGATATTCGTCGTCGCGTTCGTGACGCAATTTCGGGATGGAATATGACAAAAGAAGCCTGCCCGCCTGGCGCGCGCAGAAGGCTTAAAAACGCGCTTTCAGATGAAATCGAGGCGCTCGGCCCGATGATCGGTCGCGACCTGTCGCGCTGGCTCGCCGACTGACGCGCTTGCTCACCGAAGGGGCGGCAAATCGATCGTGCGTCCGGTTTTCGCGCTTTCCCTGACTGCTGCGGCGACCTCAAGGCTGCGCAAGCCCGCAAGCCCGTCGGCGAGGGGCGTATTCGCATCCCCTCCGACCATCGCCATGAAATCCCGCACCTCCTCCTCAAAGGTGATGAGCGCCGTGCTGGTCCATGATTTCAGTTTCTCGCGCAACATGACTTCCGGATACCGCTTCACCGTGCGTTTGGCGGGGCCGGTCGGCGAATCCTTTTCGATCAGTATGTTTTGCATCGGGGCATAGGACCCCCGCACCATGCCGCGATCCCCGTAAACCTCGACCGCGATTTCATAGCCCTGCCATTCCGCCCAGGTTGCGTGATAGGTCGCCGCAACGCCTTCCGGATTGACATAGATCGCCATCGCATTGTCTTCAGAACCCGGCAGCTTGTAGATGTTTTCACTCATCACGCCGGAAACGCGCGTCACCTCGCCGAGGAAATAGCGGGCAAGGTCGGAAAGATGGATGCCGATATCCATCATTGCGCCGCCGCCCGAATGCGGCATCTTGTATTGCCAGTCGGCGCTGAAATTATGCAGCCCGTCATGGCCGCCGAAAAGACGCACGTGATCGATATTTCCGATCTTGCCGGCGTCGACCGCTGCGCGCACAAATTTGACGAACGGATAGTAGCGAAAATTGAACCCGACTGCGAGAACTCGATTATGGTTGCGCGCAGCTTCCACCATGCGGCGCCCCGCATCGACCGTGCTCGCCATCGGCTTTTCGCATAGGACATGCAGCCCGCGAGAGAACGCCCCAAGGCACGCTTCCTCATGAAGGTGGGGCGGCGTCGAAATGATCACCGCATCCATCGGCGCATCTAGAAATTTTTCGAGGCCGTCAAAAACCGGCGCCCCGGCCGCGACCTTGCTTGCAGCGGCCTGATTAACGTCGAAGACGGCGACGATTTCCGCATTCGCCTGGGCGCGAACCGCCGCCGCCCGCAATGCGCCGATCTTGCCGGCGCCGACCAATCCAAACCGCATCGCGCATTCCTCGTCTGCAGGACATCTCTTTGCCCCCGATTCGACCAAAAACGTGAAAAAATTGGTAAACAGGCGCCGTTGGTCAGCCGCCGCTCGACAGGAGGCGCGTCATTTGCTTGAAGCGACCGGCCTTAAATCGCGAGTTGCCGTGACCAGTCCAGAATTATCCGTCATTGTCCCGTTAGTGAACAGCCTCGACGACATCCGCGGCGCACTGGGCGCGCTGATGCGTCAATCCGGCGTCGAGGTCGAGGCGATTATCGTTGATCGCACGGGCGAAGATGTTCGTCTGCGGCTCACTGATGAGTTTCCACGCGCGAAGATCATAGCGACGCCCGCCGATGCGACAATACCCGAAATGCGCAAGATCGGTTTCGCGGCGGCGGCGGCGCCGATAATCGCGGTGATCGAGGATCACGTCATCGTCCCGGACGACTGGGCCGCGCGAATAAAAGCCGCCATCGACGGCGGCGCCGATGTCGTCGGCGGTCCCGTTGAAAACGCCGCCGTTGATACGCAGGTCGACTGGGCCGCTTTCCTTTGCGAATACAGCGCGATCTTGCCGCCGCTTCCAGGCGGCGAGAGCGATTGGCTGCCCGGCAACAATGTCGCTTACCGCTCGGATCTGTTGCGCCGGTATCAATCCGTCATCGACGAAGGAAAATGGGAAAACCGCCTGCATGACGCGATGCGAGCCGACGGCGTAAGGCTCACCCTGCTGCCCGACTTAATTGTCGGCCATAAAATGCATTACACCTTCAAACTTTATCTCTCTCAACGTTACCTTTATGCCCGCTCTTACGCGGGCGCGCGCGTTCGCGAAAAGAGCGCGCCGGTGCGCATCGCATACGGCTTCGCCGCTTTCGTCCTCCCAGCGCTGATGTATGTGCGCACGGTCCAGCGCATTATGAAAAAAGGCCGTCATCTCGATCGCCTGTGGCCATCGCTGCCGATGCTTGCCGCCTTCACCTGCTCTTGGGGCGCCGGCGAAGTCGTCGGTTACTGGTTCGGCGCTGGCAATTCCCTGAGCAAGGTGCGCTAGGCGGATTTTTTTCCCGCGTCGAGATACCCGCGGAATTCGCCCAGCGCCCAGAAGGCGATGAGATAAAGCATGACCGGCGTCGCCGCGAGAAACGCGCCGATATGGCGTCCGACCCGCATTTGTTTGCCGAGATGACGCACATAAAGCAGCGCCGGCAGGAGCGGCGCCGCCGCCATCCATTTCAGTCGGGCGACGAATGACGCTTCGCGCGCGCGTTGCTCGCCATATACGCGGCCCCAGTTGAAACGCTCGCTCGCCATCGCGCCGAGCCCGATCGCCTCACGCGCCTGAACTGTGCGCGGCGCAGGGTCCAGCCTCAGCGAATATCCCTTGTCGCGTAAAGCCCAATTGACAGCCGCTTCCTGATATTTCGTATCCCAGACGTCGCGGACCGCCTCAAGCGCCTCGCGCTTGTAACAGATATTCGTATCCGTAACGTATTCCGGATGCAGATCGTCGAAAGGCGCCTGATAACGGCTGAAGTCGACGAAAAAGATCGCCCAGCGCGCAATGTCGCTCGGATTGTTCTCAACAGCGCCGCCGATCACCGCGTCATCATGGCGATGATGAGCGTCCGTCATTGCGCGAGCCCAATCCCTGCGCGGCGCGCCGCGATCCTCGATCATGGCGATCAGCGGCGCTTTGGCGACTTTGAGCCCGCCCGCGCGGCGACGGTCGTAAAGGTCATGCTTTTCAAATTCATTGCGCGGCGCATGGTCAATCAGCCGCCCGAGATCAAGAAAAGTGAAAAAAGGATAGCGGCTCTGAATGAGGCCGATTTCGCGCATCGTGTCGTCATAAGGGACAATCACCTCAAGTCGCGGCGAATCCTCTTGCGCGTCAAGGGAGTCGAGACAGCGATCGAGAGCGGCGCCGCCGTCAACGACTGTCACGACGACCGAGATTTCCGGATCAAGCGTCTTTACCATGACCAATTCGTCTCCCGCCGGGGCCATGCGGCCTTAAACGGCTCGCGCGGCGCGTGCAAGCGCGGCGCCGTTTTCGCAAGGGGTAAACGCCCTCGCCTTCCGCATGTCGGCTTGGGTTGGGAGAAGAACTCGTTTATGGCTTCGCGAAATCTTGGCGGATAAGGAAACATCGTGACGGTCGGTGCGGTCGAATCCTGGGAGAAACGCGCGCTCTGGGCAGTACTGGCGCTTGCATTGGCGCTGCGCATATACAAGCTGGACGCGCCGCTCTGGTTCGACGAAATAGCGACAGTTGTCGATTTCGTCCGCACGCCGTTCGGACAGCTGATCGGCGATTACTCGTCGTTCAACAACCATCTTTTTTACAGCATACAAGCGAAAATTTCGACACTCGTCTTCGGCGAGCATCCGTGGTCGTTGAGATTGCCGGCGATGCTGTTCGGCGTCGGCTCGATTTATCTTGTCTGGCGAATCGCACGGCGATTTGCCGCCGCCAAGGTCGCGCTGTTTGCAGCGTTGTTATTGGCTGTTTCATATCATCACATCTGGTTTTCCCAGAATGCGCGGGGCTACACCGAACTGATGTTCTGGTCGCTGGCCGCGCTTGCCGCCTTCGAGGCGAACAGGAATAACAGCGACTGGCGACGCTGGATCATCTTCGCGTTCTGCCTCGCCGGAGCGATGTACACGCACCTGACGGCAGCCTTTTTCATTGGTTCGCTCGGCCTCGCTTGGCTCGCGACACTCGCCGCGCGCCGCTTCCCGCGTCTGGCGCCTGAAGCGCTCGCAGCGCCTGCGGGCGCTGCGCAGTGGACGCCCTTTTTCGGCTTTATCCTTGGCGGCGTCATCACCGTCATCCTCTGCCTTCCAGCCATTCCGCAAATGATTTCTCTCATCAGCGCGGTAGACGACACTGTCAGCGTCGATGTGATGGCCGAATATAGAAGTCCTGTCTGGTCGCTCATGGAAGGATACAGAACGCTTGTCGGCGACTCGCTGCTGATGGCCTTCGCTGCGCCGGCGGCGGCGATCGTCGTCTGCATCGGCGCCGTCTCGCTGTGGAGACGCGCGCCGGTTTTCGTTCTTGTCGCGCTATTGCAGGCGCCTGTCACCATCATTGCGCTGTCGCTTGTCTCAATGCGGATATGGCCGCGGTTTTTCTTCACTGAATTCGCCTTTGCAAGCGTTTTCATCGCCGAAGGCGTATTCGCCATCGCCGTCATGCTGTCAGCGCAGGCCGCGCAGGCGGGGGTGAAAAATCTCAGTTCCCAAAGGCTGTTTATCGCCGGCGCAGCGGTCGTGCTCGCAGCGGCGGTGATGATGGCGTCACGTAATTACCAGATGCCGAAACAGAATTTCGAGGCGCCGCTTGAAGTTCTCGCAAATGAGGGCGTCAAAGCGCAGTCTATCGGCGTTGTCGGATGGGCTTATGCGCCCTATCTCAGCTTCTACGAGAAAGATTGGACGCGCCTTTATGAAGCGGCTGATCTAGCGAAGCTTCAACCGACCGACGGCCATGTCTGGATCGTTGTCGCTTTTCCTTCAAGAACATCGCGCGCCAACGCCGATATTTGGGCGGTTTTGGAACGCGACTTTGACGTCGCCGGGGCCTGGCCGGGCTCGCTTGGCGACGGCCGCGTCATCCTTTTCCGCTCGAAAGATCAATCAGCGGAAATGAGTTCGCCGTAAAGCGCCTCAATGCGCGCATGCATCACTGCCGGTTTGAACCGGTCCTGCAGCAGTGTTTTCCGCGCCGCCGCTGACATACGCGCCCGAAGGGCGTCGTCGCCGATAAGTTCAATCACAGCCTTTGAGATCGCGTCGACATCGCCGATCTCTGTCACGCGGCCTGTTTCCGGCGAAATCAGTTCGCGGACGCCGCCGCAATCGGTGGCGATCGCCGGCAATCCCGCCTGGTACGCTTCGACGATCGTGAAGGGTAACGCCTCCCAGCGCGAGGTCAGAAGGAAAGCATCGGCGGCGTTAAGATAAAGATGCGGCGTTTCGCTTCGCCCGGCGAAATGCAACCCGTCTAACGCACCTTCCCTGCGTGCGAGCGCTAACAGCTCTTCTTCCTGCGGTCCGTCTCCGACAACCACGAACTTCACCCCCGGCGCCGACTCCCGGACTCGCTTCGACACCGCAATCAGCGTTTCTATCCCCTTTTGCGGCGTTAGGCGCGCGATCGTGACGACAAGCCGCGCGCCGTCCGGTCCCAGCAATTCGCGCCGCAATTCCGCGACGCGAACAGGATCAATAGCGGGCGGCGGTCTGACGCCAAGGCCGATGGCGACGACCCGTTCACGCGGCATGCCGAGCGCAACGAGATCCTCGGCGCCGCGCTTGCTGACGGAGATGAGCCGATCGGCGCAGAATTTCGCTATTGTCGCGTATTGTTTCATGCGTCCGGGCTCGGCGCCGTGAAAAGTGAGGACAACAGGCGTTGCAGCGCCAAGCGTCGCAAGACGCGCGACGAGCGCCGGCGCCGATTCATGCGCATGAATGATGTCGACAGGGTTATTTTTCAGATGCGCCCGCAGAGCGGCTACGCTTTTCATAAGCGCCGCAAGGCGGCTCGGCATGCCTGCGCCGTGATCGCCGCCGGAAACATCCTGCGACGCGAGTTCGACGAAATCCGGGTCGCTGTCGGGGCCCCGCCACGGTCCAGGCGTTCCGGCGAACGTCACCTGATGACCGCCGCCGGCGAGCCATGAGCCAAGCTCAAGCGCATGGCGCGCAATGCCGCCGACGCCGAATTTCGTGCAGAAAATCAGAATGCGCACTCTCTGGATCCGTTTAGCGCAGGTTGAACGACGCTTACCATAGAAGCGTTCGTCTCGCTGCAAAACACCTGTTGGCGCAAACGCGCGATTGAGTCTAGCGTATGAGCTCAATGATGAAGATGGCGTTTCAAGCATGATCCATGTCGGCGTCGATGCAACCTGCTGGATAAATGACCGCGGCTATGGACGGTTTACACGCAGCCTGCTGACCGCGCTCGCCGCGCGTAAGGGCGAATTTCGCTACACGCTTGTTTTCGACCGGCCGCCCGACTTCGCTCTGCCGCCCGGCGTTGACGCAATCAGCGCCGATCTTGACGTCGCGCGCGCGAAGACCGCCGATGCGACGCGCTCTCCGTTTCGCCTTGTCAAGACAGCGAAACTGGCCGCTGACGCGGGCTTCGACGTCTATTTCTATCCAGCGGTGTTTTCCTATTACCCGCTGCCGTCGAGAACGCCCTGCGTCGTCTGCTATCATGATGCGACAGCGGAACGATTTCCAAAACTGATTTTTCCGTCACGGCTCAACGCCTTTTTGTGGTCGGTGAAAACCGCGGCCGCGCGCCTGCAATCGACGCGCGCAATGACGATCTCGAGATCATCGGCGCGAGATCTTGAGACTATCCTTCGCATTCCAGCCGATAAGATCGACGTCATCACCGAAGGCCCGGACGCCGCTTTCAAGCCGCTTGCGGTGGACCGCGCAGCCGTCCGCGCCAAGTTTGAGATCGGCGCGCAGGCGCCCGTTCTCGTCTATGTCGGCGGCTTCAATCGCCACAAGAATGTCGTTTCGCTGCTCAACGCCATGAAAGATGTTGCGCGGGCCCGGCCTGACGCGGTTCTCGTCGTGGTCGGCGATCTTTCCGGCCGCGGGTTCTGGGACAATCGCGACGAATTGTTGGAAACCGTCAGGGGCGACGCCGCGTTGTCGAAATGCGTCAAATTCCCGGGCTATGTTCCCGACGCCGCGCTCGCCGACCTATTCAACGCCGCCGACGCGATGGTCTTTCCCTCGCTCTGGGAAGGTTTCGGCCTCCCCGCCGTTGAGGCGATGGCCTGCGGCCTCCCGGTTCTATCGAGCAACGTCTCCAGCCTGCCGGAAATCGTCGGCGACGCGGGCGTCTATTTTGATCCGTATAAGGAAAGAGAAATATCAGGCGCGATCATGACGTTTCTTAACGCGCCGCAAGATTGGGCGGCGCTGAAGGCGCGCGCATTGGCGCAGGCGCAAAAGTTCAACTGGGCGCGAGCGGCTGAACTCGCCGAAATCTGTTTCCGCAAAGCGGTTAAGCGTGCGGAGAAAGACAGAGAGACGCAGCCGCTTTAAAAATGTCCTCGACCGGCCCTAAGCTGCTCATTTCATTAAAGAATTGGTGGGCCCGGAGGGACTCGAACCCCCAACCTAGCGGTTATGAGCCGCCAGCTCTGACCATTGAGCTACAGGCCCTCGCGGCGAGCGCCGGAGAACGGCGCATATAACAGCATTGCCGCGGCGGTTGAAGGCGCGAACCGCGCCGGCGCGCGGTTTCCGCCTTGAATTCGCCATTCGGGCGCTGTTTGGTGCGCCTCGCCAATCCATGGAGCATTTCATGCGCGCCTTCGCTCATGTCCTTCCCGCCTTCGCCGCCGCCGTCCTTATCGCCGCGCCCGCAAGCGCCGCCGAGCCGCACCCGATGAAACGAACGATCGTCGTCACCGGCGACGGCGAAGCCGCCGCGGCGCCGGATCTCGCGATTCTCAACCTCGGCGTCGACGCGGACGCCGCGACCGCCGCCGAAGCCCTGCGCAAGAACAGCGCGCAGATGGACGCGACGATCAAGGCGCTGCGCGATGCGGGCGTCGACAAGAAAGACATCCAGACATCGACCCTCAATGTCAGCCCGCAATACGACTATTCCCGCGACAATTCTCCGCCGCGCCTGATCGGCTATCAGGCGTCGAACATGGTCAGCGTCAAGCTGCGCAATCTCGACAAAGCAGGCGCGATCATCGACAAGGCGGTCGGCGTCGGCGCGAACCGCATCAATTCGCTTTCCTTCAGCTTCGCCGATCCGAAACCCCTGATGGATAAGGCGCGCAAGGCGGCCGTCGCCGATGCGCGCGACCGCGCCGCGCTTTACGCTGAGGCGGCGGGCGTCACGCTTGGCCCCGTGATGCAGATCTCCGACAGCTTTGCGCCTGTTCCGGGCCCGATGCCGGCGATGCGCATGCAGAGGGACGAAGCCAACGCTGTCGCGATAGAACGCGGCGAATCGACCATGTCGGCGAGCGTCACGATCATCTACGCGATTGAATAAAACGCCCGCGCGCGAATGCGCGGGTTTTTGTTCTTCAGACACG
>CALAZI010000171.1 GCA_937895955.1 uncultured Alphaproteobacteria bacterium
GCACCATGATCATGATGGCGAAGGTCGGCCGGTCGCGGCGCATCTGCACCAGTTCTTTGAGAAACACCGCCTTGATGCGCGCAAGCGAGATCATCAACCGACCCGCCTTTCGAGACTGTCGGCGAAATTGTCGGCGGCGCCGGCCATCAGATAGATGAACGCCTCTTCTAGGCCCGCTTCAATCGGCTCCGCTTCAAGCCCGGACAGGCCGGCGAGCGCGTCAACGGCGCGTTTGAGGCCGGCCGGATCGCGCCCGGCGATATGGATGGCGGCGCCGAAGCGCGCGAGAACGTCATAGCCGCCCGCCGCTTTCAGCCTTCGCGTCGCGGCGTCGAGATCGGGCGCCTCGATACGCCACGCCGCAAGGCCGACCTGTTCAGGAATATCCGACGTGCGCGCGTCGATGAGTTTCTTGCCATAGGCGATGAAGGCGATGCGGTCGCATTGAACGGCTTCATCCATGTAATGCGTCGATACCAGCGTCGTGACGCCTTCGGCGGCGTAGTCGCGAATGGCGTCCCAGAAATCACGACGCGCCTTCGGATCGACGCCGGCTGTCGGCTCGTCAAGCAGAAGAAGCTCCGGTTCATGGATCATGCAGGCGGCGAGGGCGAGACGCTGTTTCCAGCCGCCGGAAAGCTTGCCCGCCAGTTGTTTCGCCCGATCGGCGAGCCCGAGCGATTTCAGCGACGCCTCGACCCGGTCGCTAACATGGTCGAGCGAATAAAGCCGCGCGATAAATTCAAGATTCTCGCGAATGGAAAGGTCTTCATAAAGCGAGAAGCGCTGCGTCATGTAGCCGACGCGCTCTTTGATCGCGTTGCTTTGCGTGCGCACGTCAAGACCGAGAACGTCGCCGGCGCCGTCATCCGGTTTCAGCAAGCCGCACACCATGCGGATCGTCGTCGTTTTGCCGGATCCGTTGGGGCCAAGAAAGCCGTATATCGCGCCTTTCGGCACGGAAAGATCGAATTGGTCGACGACGGTTCTGGGGCCGAATTTCTTCGTCAGCCCTTTGACATTGATGACGAGGCCGCCGTTCATTGAAGTGCGATTGTCACCGGAAGGCCGGGGCGAAGGCTTTCCGGTTCGTCCGGGCGCGCCTCGACAAGGAAAACCAGCTTGGTTCGCTCTTTTTGCGAATAAATGACGGGCGGCGTGTATTGCGGTTCGCTGGCGATGAAAGAAATTCTCGCCTTGCGCGGGGCGGCGCATCCGTCGCAGGAAAATTCAACCGCGTCGCCGAGCGCCAGCGATGAAAGCTTTTCTTCCGGCGCGAAAAATTTGAGCTTGACGTTTTCCGGCGACAGCAGGGCGACGACAGGATCGCCCGTTACAGCGATCTCGCCCGGGCGACGATAGATGCGCTCGATCGTTCCCGCCGCCGGCGCCGCCGTTGCAAGATCGGCGACACGTTTTTCGGCGAGACTGGCCGCAGCGACCGCTGCGTCCCACTCGCGCCGCATAGCCTCTTGTTCTGCGCGCAACCGCTCCAGCCGCGCTTCCGCCGCGGCGAGCGTCGCCGCGTCGCTGTCGTATTTTTCGCGCGAGACGGCGCCGTCTTTCACGAGCGCGCGCGAGCGACGGAAGGTCTGGTCGGCGAGTTTCAGCGCCGCTTCGGCCTCGGCGATCTGCTTCGTCATTGCGCCGTCGTCCTCAGCGCGCGCCGCCGCGCTGTCCGCCGAGGCTCTCGCCTGCGCCGCCGCGAAAGTAAGGCGTGTCGGATCGAGGGTGAAAACGACGTCGCCGGCGGCGACCTTGTCGCCCTCTTTCACGGCGAGCGATTTGACGATCCCTGCATCCTGCGGCGCGAGATAGAGAAGATCCGCTTCGACATAGCCCGCGAACGCCCCATTATCCTCTTCTGCGCAGGCGGCCAGCAGGAACGCGGCAAGAACAGCGATTGTGCGGCTTGTCATACGGCGAGCCCCTCGAAAAGAATTTCCAGATGAGCCTTCGCGCGCGCTTCCGGCGGTGCGCCGTCCTTCGCGCCGAGCACGTGTTTGCGCATGGCGTGAACGAGAATCGGTCCCATCGCCATGCGCGCGACGACATCAGAGTCGACGTCTTTGAAAACGCCGGTTTCAACGCCGCGCCGATGCAGCGACGCGATCGCGCTGATCGCCTCGTCGATGACGCGCTTGCGATAGAATTCAGCGATTTCGGCGAAGCGCGGCGCGACCGAAAGAACGAGCTTCGGCGTCGCGAACATGCGAGGATCGTTGAGGAGTTGGGTCGCGACGGTGATGAGGAGAGTGAGCGTCGCTTTCGGATCCGCGCCGCCGGCGTCGGCGAGGGCTTTGAGGCGATGCGCGGCCGGCGCAACTTCGCGCTCGATGAGGCCGCGAAGGAGCGCCTCCTTGCTGTCGAAATAGAGATAGACCGCGCCTTTCGAAATCCCGGCGCGCGAAGCGATATCGTCGACCCGCGCCGCGTCGAAGCCTTTCTCGGTGAAGACGGCGAGGGCGGCGTCGAGGATTTCGTCGGGGCGCGCCTCGGCGCGGCGGCGGAATTTCGGGGGGCCGGCTTTCTTCGCCTTTTCGCTGCGCCTTCCGACCGCCGGTTTCTTCGTCGTCAGGGTCATTGGCATTATATAACTGACCAGTCAGTAATTAGCAAGAGCTGAAACGCGGAGAGCATTGCTGGGGTGGGAGCCAGGGGCGGACCATCGTCAGAAGGAAGCCGATATCAGCGGGAATTAGTGTCGTTTCTCACAGGCGGAGCGGGCGGGCGGGCCGATAATGCGCGACGGCGGTTCCGTCGCAGGATGGCCTTCGGCGGCGATCCGGGGAGATCATTATGACAGCCCTAATCTCACGCACCCTGTTTCTTCTTTCAGCCAGCCTCGCGCTGGCGCCCGCATTCGCAGCGGCTCAATCTTGTCCGTCGTCAATTGTCGCCATGCCGAAAAGCTCGTCGCTCTATCTTTATTATCCGACGACTGCAGACGCGACTTTCCCAAGCTATGGCGGCGCGCCGACATCGCCGCTTAACCCGTTCAATATGGCGGACCTTGATCCTTCGGTTGGCACGGCCGCCCAGATGCAGCAGCGCGTCGAACAGCTGACGGAGGCCGGCTATTGCGAGTTTGATGTGGACGTTCGAACGCGAACGACGACGCCGTCGCCGAGCGAGCCGCGCAGGCAGATCGTCGGCATTGGAACCGACGCGACCGGAACGGGACTGATCGGCAAGGCGCAGGCCGTCGACACGAATGACGCTGACGCGCAGGATTACGCCCGGTTCTGGGTTGAGGAGCTTCAAGGGTGGGCCGGCGCGGAACTTGCCGGAGCGAATTCAACGCTGGAGCGCTGGTCGACCGCGCTCGCCAATCTCGTCGTTCATGAATCCGGCCATAATTACGGCGGCACGCATA
>CALAZI010000172.1 GCA_937895955.1 uncultured Alphaproteobacteria bacterium
TACCCCCGCCCGAAATTTTCTTCGAAAATCTCGACCTCCTCCCAAGGGGGAGGTTGGGCTGCGCTTGCCCTGCTTTCAGCGCTTTCTTCTCACGCCTTCGCCCAACAGGAAAACGAAAACCCGATCCCGCCATCGGGCGGCGCGCTCATCATGCCGAAAGACGCATTGCCTGATCCGCTGGCGGCGGGCTGGAAAGACGAGAAGGTTTGCGTCGTGCTGGAAGAAAGCGACAAATTCCGCGCACTCAAATGCTCTTTCGCGCCGGGCGTCGGCCATGAGCGTCACTTTCATGCGCCGCATTTCGGCTACGTTCTTGAAGGCGGAAAGATGCGCATCACCGACAAGGCGGGAACCCGCGAACAGGCTGTTCCTACCGGCGCGACATGGAAAAGCGACGGCGTTGAATGGCATGAAGCGTTGAATATCGGCGAGACGACGGCCGTCTACATCATTGTCGAGCCGAAGGGACCTAAGAACTGATGCTGAAGATTGCTGATCTCCATGTCGCCGTCGCCGGCCATGAAATCCTCAAAGGGCTTACGCTTGAAGTCCCCGCGGGCGAAGTGCATGCGATCATGGGACCGAATGGGTCGGGCAAGTCGACGCTTTCCTACGCCGTTGCAGGCCGCGAAAATTACGATGTGACGGCGGGCGCGGTGACGCTTGGCGGCGAGAACGTGCTCGACCTCGACCCGAACGAGCGCGCGGCGAAGGGACTTTTCCTCTCGTTCCAGCATCCGATGGAGATACCGGGCGTCGCGACGATGAATTTCATCCGCACGGCCTTGAATGCGCAGAAGAAGGCGCGCGGCGAGGCGGAGATTTCCGCCGCGGATTTTCTGAAACTCATTCGCGCAAAAGCGAAAATCGTTGGTCTTTCCGATGAGAAGCTGAAACGTCCGTTCAATGTCGGTTTTTCCGGCGGCGAGAAGAAGCGCATGGAAATGCTGCAGATGGCGATCTTCGAACCGAAATTCGCGATCATGGACGAAACCGATTCAGGGCTTGATATCGACGCGCTGAAAATGGTCGGCGATGTCGTCAATTCCCTGCGCGGGCCGGCGCGCGGTTTCCTTGTCATCACGCATTATCAACGGCTGCTTGATCACATCAAACCGGATCGCGTGCATGTTCTCGCCGGGGGTCGCATCGTCAAATCGGGCGGGCCGGAGCTTGCGAAGGCGCTTGAAGAATCCGGCTATGAACAGTTCATCGAGGCGGCATGAGTACTGCGCGCGCATTGTCGGCATTGGAAACCGCGCTTGCAAAGCGCGCCGAAGGACTCGCGCCGGCGCGCGCGCAGGCGTTTGGCAACTTCGCGCGCACAGGCTTTCCGAACCGGCGCATGGAAGGCTGGCGCTGGTCGGACTTGAGCGCGGCGTTGAGGGATGCGGAGCCTTCGTCGGCGCCGATCCATCAGGCGCCGCCGCCGCTTGCTGACGACATCGCCGGGCTGAAGCCTTTTGAAATCCGGATCGTCAACGGCCGCATCGACATTGCGGCGGATGCGGCGCCGGAAGGCATGAATTGCGGCGTCATCGACGCCGGCGGCGACATCATGGAGCTTGCGGGAAATCCTGTCGCCGCGCTCAACGCCGCCATGGTGAAAAAGGCCGCGGGTATCGAGATCGAGAAAGATGTCGAGTGCGCGCAGCCGATCCTCATTCGCCACATCAACGAGGGCGCGGGCTTTTCATTCGCGCAAACGATGATGCGCCTTCGCGAGGGTGCGCGCGCGACGGTTATCGAGACATTCGAAGGCGCCGGCGCCGCGTTTCATTCGCATAGTTTCTATCTGGCGCTGAAAGAAGGCGCGGCGCTTGACCGCACGCTCATCTGCGAGGCCAACCCCGACGCCGTCATTCATTCGCTTTTCGCGTCAAGAATAGAAGCGGGGGCAATGTTCAACATGACGGCGCTTTCGATCGGCGCGCGGCTCAGCCGCCATGAGGCGCGCATGCAATTCGTCGGCGCCGGCGCGAGGGCGAATATCGCGACGGCCGCGCTTCTGTCCGGCGAGCGGCATAATGATTTCACCAGCGCGATCGGGTTTTTGGCTGAAGGCTGCGAGACGCGACAGACCCACAAGGGCGTCGTCCGCGACAAGGGGCGCAATGTCTTTCAGGGAAAGTTCCAAGTCGACCGGGCCGGACAGAAAACGGATGCGCGGATGAACGCCGATGCGCTCCTTCTCTCCGATACGGCCGAAACCAATCACAAGCCGGAGCTTGAAATCTACGCTGACGACGTTCAATGCGCGCATGGGGCGACGTCGGGCGCGCTCGATGAACGCGCGCTCTTTTACATGCGCCAACGCGGGCTTTCAGAGCGTGAGGCGCGCGCGATGCTGATCGAGGCGTTCATCGGCTCAACCTTCGACAATGTCGCCCATCCAGGCGTCGGCGAGGCTTTGCGCCATCGCGTCGGCAAATGGTTGGAGGGCGCATGAGCAAAGCGCTCGACATCGCCGCCCTGCGCGCCGAATTTCCGATCCTTGCGCGGGAAGTGAACGGCAGGCCGCTCGTTTATCTCGACAACGCCGCGTCCGCGCAAAAGCCGCGCGCGGTGATCGACGCGATGACGAAGGCGATGGAGGGAAGCTACGCCAATGTTCATCGCGGGCTTCATACGCTGGCCAATGAGACGACGACGGCTTTCGAGGCGGCGCGAAAATCGGCGGCGAAATTTCTGAACGCGGCGTCGAGCGAGGAAATCATCTTCACCAACGGCGGCACTGACGCCATGAATCTCGTCGCCAATTCGCTCGGGCAGGGCATGGCGGCGGGCGATGAAATCATTCTCTCCGTCATGGAGCATCATTCGAACATCGTTCCCTGGCATTTCCTGCGCGAGAGGAAGGGCGTCGTTCTGAAATGGCTCGACGTTTCCGATGACGGCGAGATCGACCCGGCGGCGCTGAAGGCGCTCATCACGGACAAAACGAAACTCGTCGCCCTTTCGCATATGTCGAACGTGCTGGGCGCGCCGACGCGGGCGACGGAATTGACGCGCGTCGCGCATGAGGCGGGCGTGAAGATTTTCTTCGACGGCTGTCAGGGCGCTGTGCACGGGCAAGTCGATGTTCAAGATATCGGCTGCGATTTTTACGCCATGACTGGTCACAAGCTTTACGGCCCGACGGGGATCGGCGTTCTCTACGGGCGGCGCGAGATTCTGAAAGCGATGCCGCCGTTCCGCGGCGGCGGCGAGATGATCGAGGTCGTAGCGACCGATTACGTCACTTATAACGATCCGCCGCACCGCTTCGAGGCGGGAACGCCGCCGATCCTCGAAGCGATCGGATTGGGCGCCGCGCTTGAATGGATGATGGAAAAGGGCGTCGAGAAAATCGCCGCGCATGAGGCCGCGCTCGCCGAGCACGCAATGGCGGAATTGAGGAAGCTCAATTTCGTGCGCGTCTTCGGCCAGGCGACGGGCAAGGCGCCGATCATCGCCTTCAATGTCGCCGGCGCGCATCCGCACGACGCCTCAACAATTCTTGATCGCGCCGGTGTCGCGGTGCGCGCCGGTCATCATTGCGCCCAGCCCTTGATGAAAAGGCTCGGGGTTTCGGCGACCGCGCGCGCCTCCTTCGCCGTCTACAACACCCATCAGGATGTCGAGGCGCTCCTCAAGGGTCTTCATAAAACGCACGAGCTGCTTAAATAGGATGGACCGGTGACAGACATGCGCGATGTAATCGATCTCAATGCGGAGGAGGAGCGCGCCCAGGCGGAAGTCGCGGGCGGCGGCGCCATCCCCGATGAGGAAATGACGCGGATCACGGCGGACGTCATCAAGGCGCTCAAAACCGTCTACGATCCGGAAATCCCGGTCGACATTTACGAGCTTGGCCTCATCTATAAAGTCGACCTGTCGGATGAGCGCCTCCTCACCGTCGATATGACGCTGACGGCGCCCGGCTGTCCCGTCGCCGGCGAAATGCCCGGCTGGGTCGAGGGCGCGCTCTCCGGCATTGAAGGCGTTGAAGAGGTGAAAGTTCAGATGACCTTCGAACCGCCCTGGACGCCGGACCGCATGTCCGACGAGGCGAAACTTGAGTTAGGATATTTGTAATGGCGCTGAGACCAAGACCGAAAGTCGTGACGCTGACAGACGCCGCCGCCGCTCGGATGAAAGAGATCATGGCCGACGCGGAGGAGCAGTTCATCGGCGTTCGCATCGGCGTCAAGAACGGCGGCTGCGCCGGCATGGAATATGAGATGAGCTACGCCACGGAGGCGAAGCCGCTCGAAGAAGTTGTTGAAGAAAACGGCGTCAAGGTTTTCATCGACCCGAAAGCGATCCTGTTTCTCATCGGAACGCAAGTCGATTTCGTCGTTGAAAAACTCTCCCAGCGTTTCGTCTTCAACAATCCGAACCAGACCGACGCCTGCGGCTGCGGCGAAAGCGTGACGATTATCCCGGCGAAGGAAGAGGCGTAATTCGACGCCCAGCCTCCCCCTGGGGGGAGGCCGAAACGATGAAGCCGTTTCGGGTGGGGGTTATTTCACCGACATTTCCCCCACCCGAAATTCCTGCGGAATTTCGACCTCCCCGCAAGGGGGAGGTTAGGATAGGCTCCTGCAAAGCCGCACCGGAGGCGCTGATGGCCGTATCCGCAACCGCCATAGACCACGCGAAGGAGCTGTTCGCGCCCTTCGGCGACATTCGCGTCAAGAAGATGTTCGGCGGCGCCGGCGTTTATTGCGACGATCTTTTCTTCGCCATCATGGACGGCGAGGCGATCTACCTCAAAGTCGACGACGAAACCCGCGCGGCGTTCGAGGCGCAAGGGTTGGAGCCCTTCGTCTTTGAAATGAAAGACGGCTCATCGGGCGTTATGAATTATTACAACGCGCCTGAAGACATTTATGACGATGAGGATGAACTAAAGCGCTGGACGACGCTGGCGCTCGACGCCGCCGCCCGCGCTGCAAAGTTCAAGAAAAAGCCGGCGAAGAAGAAGGCGAAGAAAAAACGCTAATCTGTGGGGGCGTTTCGTTACCCGCTCATCCCGGCGGAAGCCGGGATCCATGCGACCTTGAAATCTGGATTCCGGCTTCCGCCGGAATGAGCGGTTGTGGGGTCTGAGTAATTACCTCAACCAGTCCCGAAGCTCTGCACCAGACTGCCGGCGACCAGCCGCCAGCCGTCGATCAGCACGAAAAAGATCAGTTTGAACGGCAGCGAAATGACGATCGGCGGCAACATCAGCATGCCCATCGCCATCAGGATCGACGAGATCACCATGTCGATGATGAGGAAGGGGATGAAGATCATGAAGCCGATCTCGAACGCGCGGCGCAGCTCCGAAATCATGAAGGCCGGCGTGACGATATGGAGCGGCGCCGCCTCCGGCGTTTCGGGCTGAACCTTGGCGAGATCGAAAAAGAGCGCGAGGTCTTTCTCGCGCGTCTGGCTCAGCATGAATTCCTTCATCGGCGCTGCGGCGGCGGGCAACGCCTGTTCGATCGGCATTTCCTCTTTCATCAAAGGCGCGATGCCGGCGCTGTAAGCTTCGCTGAATGTCGGCGCCATGACGAAGGCGGTGAGGAAAAGAGCGAGCGACATGATGACGGGATTGGGCGGGCTCTGCTGCACGCCGATCGCGGTTCTCAATAGCGACAAAACGACGACGATCCGGATGAAGGACGTCATCATGATGAGGATCGACGGCGCCAGCGACAAGACCGTCATCAAGAGGACAAGCTGGACGATGCGCGAGGAGAATCCGCCGCCTTCGCCCATGTCGAGCGTCACGGTCTGCGCCATCGCCGCCGACGGCAGGAGGGCCGCGGCGAGAATGACGAGCGTCAAAAGGCGCGCGCGAGCGATCATAGGATTCCGGCGGCGCGCAGCGCCGTCGTTTCATCGTGCGGCGCGCGTTGGAGGAATTTGACGACAGACTGCGGCACATGAAGCTTTTTCTTTGCGGGGCTGTCGGCGAAACGGATGAGCGGGTCCTCCGCGTTCCCGGCGTCGCGCGCTGGGATGCCGCTTTCGATGAGAGTGACGCGCCCCTGATCAAGAATGACGAGATGTTCGCGCCCGTCGCAGGAGATGATGGCGGCGCGGCGTCGCTGATCGAGCGGCAGGGTTTCGACGAGCGCAAGGCGGCGCGCGCGGGCGCCGGCGATGGCGCCGTTCTGAAGGCCGAATTTCTTCGCGGCGAACGCGGCGAGACCGATCATGCCGAGAACGGCGACAAGCGAAAAACCGATGCGGGCGATATCGATGAATTCCATGAGCGTTCCCTCGCGCGCGGACGCCCGTTCTCCCGGACGCCTGTCGCCGCAGATAGAATTAGATTTCCGGGCTTAATGCGCGGTTAAGGTTAACCGCCGCGCGCGTAGAGATCGTCGAGATCGCCAAGGCTCGCCGCCGCGCCGCCGTAATCTTTCATAAAGAATTCAAGATAGCGGCGCGTCAGGTCGAACGCCGCGTCGACGCGCGCGGCATCCGGCGCGTAGGCGTTGCCCCCCGGCGTCAATGTCGTTGAGTGAAGCGAGAAGGTGAGCGCGGATGCGCCGCTTTTCACGAGATGCCGCGTCAGCGCGACGAGATCATCGAAGCGTGTGTTTTCACAGGAAAGGCGCATTGGCGCGGTGAGGGCCGCCGACGCCGATCGCGCGCCGGCCTTTTCCTGATCGAGAAAGAAGCGGCCGCCCTTGATCGCTCGCGCCCCGCTTACGGGGGTTACGAACACGCGGCCTTCCGGGGTTTCGATTTCATAGGGCGCATTGCTCATCATAGAAAAATCCGGCCCGCCGCCCGGCGAAAAATCAAACGCGACGGACGGGCTGAAATCATGGTGAAGGCCGGCGGCGGCGATGGCGCGATAAGCCTTCGCGTTGACGCCGTAGCGCCCGGCGCGATGGGCGAGGGGCGCGAACCCGAACGAGCGCACGAAGGTTTGCGACAGCGCTTTCAGTTTCGCGATCTGCGCGTCAAGCGGCAAATTGCATTGCCAGGAATAATAGGCGCTGTCATAGCCGCCGAGCGGCGGCGTGTTCCACTGGTGAGGATGAAGGCCGAGATCGGCGCGTCCCTGTTCGGCGAGCCGACGGAAAAAGCCGGCGTTCTCGGCGTCGGTCATCACGGGATAGGTGAGGAAATAGATCGGCTTGACGCTGAATTCCTCAAGCAGCGATTGCAGGCGCTCAAGACCGTCGGGACGTTCGACGCGATAATCGCCGTGCGCAAAATGCGACCAGTCGAACGCTTCCTCCGTGTCGATCGTGAATATCAGTCGCGGCTTTTCCTTGCGCAGGCTGATCCGCGTCGTCCGGATCGGCGCCGTGCTCGCGCTGACAACGCGATCATAAAGCGCGCTGAGGGCGTCCGAGGTTTCGTCCCAGTCATGCGCTTCGGCATAACGGCGCACGGCGGCGCGATCGCTTGCGGTGAAAACGCTTTTCAGCGCTTGGGCGAAGACGTCCGGATCGCGAGTTTCAACGATGCGGCCGGCGTCCGGTGAACGTACGACTTCGGCGCACCCGCCGGCGTTTGACGCGACGACGGGCGCGCCGCAGGCCATCGCCTCAAGCAGCACGTTCGGCCAGCCCTCGCGGGAAGAGGCGAGCATGAGCGCGTCGGCGGCGTTGTAGATGTCGACAAGGCGTTCATGTTCCACGGCGCCGAAGAACTGAACGCGATCCGCGACGCCTTCAGCCTCGGCCAGCGCCTCAAGGCGCCTGCGTTCGGGGCCTTCGCCGGCGATGAGCAAGGTCGCGTCGGAAAGTTTCGCTATCGCGCGGATGGCGATGTCATGACCTTTGCGGTCTATAAGGGCCCCGACAGAGGCGATGACGCGGCCGTTGAGCGCCATTCGTTTGCGGATCGCCGCGCGGTCGAGCGGCCGAAACTTTTCAAGATCGACGCCGTTGCGCATCACCGTGATTTTTTCCGCCGGCGCGCCGATCGCGATGAGGCCGTCTTTCAGCGCTTTTGCGACGGCGATGACGGCATCCGCCTTGAAGACGGCGTCAAGGATCATGGCGCGCTGGCGCGGAAAGCCGGCGAGTTGCGTCACGTCGCTGCCGCGCGCGGTCAATATGACCGGCTTGCCGAGCGCGCGCGCGGCGCGCACCGCCGCGACGCCGTCCGGATAGAGATAATGCGCGTCGATGAGATCGAACTGATAGCCTTCGGCGAGAAGCGCGCGCGCCGCGCGCTCGAAAACGCGCGCAAGCGCTCCCGGCGCGTAGTTCATGCCGATTTTCGGCGGCAGAACATAGCGCGGATGGCGGATAGCGATGCCGTGGCGTTCTTCCGCCGCCGGCGCCGCCGCGAAGCGGGCGTAGCGGCCGAAAAGCGGCGCGGCGGAAGGAAACCAGGGAACCGGCGCGATGACCCGCGTCTCGCCGCCCGTGCGGCGACGCCAGGCGGCGAGGCGGTTTTCGACGAAAACGCCATGCGCGGGCATGGCCGCGTTCGGATAGAGGGTCGTGAAAGTCAAAAGCCGCATCAGGCGCGTCACCCTTGGCCGTTTCGATCAGGCGCCGCCCCCGGATTGGGCTGATCCTATGCAAATGTCAGCATCGTTGCGGCGCGGATAGTCGGCGAGGCGATTCGCCTGCGACGATTGCGCTCTACGGCCCTCCGCCGTTAAGGATTCATTAGGCGCGTTTTTCGCTTGCCAAGTCTGTCAGAGCGTTTTTTCGGCGCTTTTTGGGCCTTGCGAGTCGCAAAGCGATACAGAATGTCTGTTTGGTGGTCTGAAGTGTCCGGCGTTCAGTCGCGCGATTTAACCATGCGAATCGCGGCGGGCGCCGGCGCGGCGTTTCCGCCGCCGCCGGTTTTGACCCCGGAGATCGTCGGACGGTCCGCCGATCGCCCGGCGAATGACAATCACATCATCGCCGCCCCCGTTTCGATGCTTGGCGCTCACGGGGCGTTCAAGCGCGTTTTCGATATCGCCGCGGCGATCGCCCTTCTGATTTTCTCCGCGCCTGTTCTCCTGATCGTCGCGCTCGCCATCCGTCTCGATTCGGCGGGGCCGGTTCTTTACCGCCAGCGGCGGATCGGCCTTCACGGCAGGGAGTTTGAGATTTTCAAGTTCCGTTCGATGCGGCAGGACGCCGAACGCGACGGCGTCAGATGGGCGAGCGAGCATGACGACCGCATCACGCGGGTCGGTCGCTTCATCCGCCGCACGCGCATCGACGAGATTCCGCAGGCGATCAACATCCTGCGCGGCGAAATGAGCTTCGTCGGCCCGCGACCGGAACGGCCGGAATTCGTCGGAATCCTTGAACGGGAAATCCCGCATTATCACGACCGTCACGCCGTCAAGCCGGGCATCACCGGCTGGGCGCAGGTCAAGCATTGCTACACGGCGTCCGTCGACGGCGCGCGCGACAAGCTTGTCTACGATCTTTTCTACATCAAGAATTATTCGCCGCTGCTTGACGGCCTGATCGTCCTCTTGACGGTGCGGGTCGCATTCATGGGCATTGGAAGCCGGTGAGGCGCGCGCGCGGAAAGAGGCTTTCTCCCTTGCAAAAGATCAGGATCGGCCGCGCTATGCTGCTGGCGCTCGGATGCGTTCTCGCGCTCGGCGCCGGCGCGATTGTCTATTTCGCAGCCAACGACATTTCCGTAAGCGACGGCGATCCGGTCAGCCCCGCCAAGGCGCGTGCGATCGGCGCGCGCTGGCGTCTCGTCAAATCCGATGCGCTGGCGCTGCGATACGCCGAAGCCCTTGCGGCGGCCGGCCTTTATGACGAATTGCTGAAAGAACTGCGTGATGGCGGGTTGCTCGCCGCCGATGAGCGCGCGCGATTGCTGTTTGCAAGCGAAGCCATGCTGCGCCAGCGTCGCTATGACGATGCGAATGAGACAGCCCGCCGCGACGGCGATGATCCGTGGTTTTCTTTTATTCGCGCTCGCGCGCATTATGCGCTGACGCCGGACGCCAAGGCGGTGTTTGACGATCTCCAGGACGCCTTGCGCGGGCCTGACGCGCTGGCCGCTGAAGCGTGGCTGTTTCGCGCGCGCCTTGCGCTCGACGTCAACGATTTTGAGACGGCGGCGGCTGCGGGCCGACGCGCGCGTGAGGCGGGCGCGGGCGAGCGGCATGTTAATGCTGTCGCGATTGAGAGCCTTATTCGAACCGGCGAGGAAGCCGCCGCCGCGCGTCTTCTCGCCGAGCGCAATCGTCAAAAGCGCGCCGATGATGCGGATGCGCGTCTCGCGGCGATGATCAGCCTGCGGCAGGGCGATGCGCGCGCCGCCGCGCGCCGGCTCGCCGCCGCGGGCGGCAAAGACGGCCCGAACGATCTTCTCGCCGCTCTTGCGAAATGGCGCGCCGGCGATATCGCGCAGGCCTATGCGCAGGCCGAGCGCGAACTCATCCTCGCGCCGCAAAACTGGATGGCGCTTGATCTCCTGGCGGCGATTGCGCGCGATATGGGCAAGGGCGAGGAGGCCGATCGGCTGATCGAACGGCTGGCCGCATCTCGCCCGGGGCTGGCGACAGTGCGGAGGCTGCGGCTGCAAACCGATCCGGACGCGGCCTATGCGGCGCTGGCGACGCTTTCCGGTGCGAGCGATATTTCCGGCGTTGGCGCGGCGCTGCTCGGTGCAGACGCCGACCTTCCCGAGGCGTTGCGCGAGGCGACGCAGGGCGAACGCGCTTTGATCGCGCTCGCCGCGGCGCTGGCGGCGAATGAGGTGAAAGCGATCGACCCCGACAGCGTAAGCGCCGGCGGCGCGGTTGATCCGATCGTCCTGACTTTTGGCGGGGCTGGATATGAAGCGCTCGGCGAGTGGGCGAAGGCCGATGAGATGTATGTGCGCGCCAGCGTCGTCGCGCCGGATTTTTTCAGGCCGGTGATGAACGCGGCCGACCTCGCGCGGAGACGGGGCGCTAACAGCCGAGCGATAAAACTGTTGAGCAGGTTCGCCGAGGCGCATCCCGACCATGTCGAGGCGCGGCTGGCGCTCGCGCGCGCCTATGAGGCGGCGGCCGATTTTAACGCCGCCGCCGACGCCTATGCGCGCATCGCGCCTGAAATCCTGTTCGCTTCGCCTGAAGCGGCGCGCGCCTATGCTGCGGCGGCGACGCAAGCCGGGCGCACCGCGCGCGAGGCCATGCTGATCGCCGCCGCTGCAGGCGCAACGGATGCGAAAATTCTCGGCGAGACGCTTTTCATCGCCGGCGATGATGAAGGCGCGGCGGCGGCGCTCAGAAAAGCGCTGATCGCCGATCCGGCAAATCAGGAAATTGCGCGCCGCTATGTCGAGGCGATGACGCGGCTCGGGCGCGGCGATGACGCGCAATCGCTGCTCAAGGCGATCAAAAATCAGGCGTCCGCCGGCGCGGCTGTGGAAGAATCTGGCGCGGATAAGAACGAAAACGCCCGAAACAAGGTTAAAAATCAGCCATAAGACGCCCTGATTCGACAGGGCCGCCATGGCAAAGAAATTGCTGGACGTTTAGGGTAACGGCGATTCGCGGCCCATTCCGCCGCGAGCGGACCCGATCGATCAGAAACGAGGTTAAAACCGATGTTCTTCCGCACACTCGCCGCCGCCGCCGCTGCGGTCATTCTCGCCGCCTGTTCGTCCGGCCTGCCCGGCGCAGGCTCGCTCAGCTCAGCGCCCGAGTCGTCAATTGCGTCGGTTGCGCCGTCGCCCGATTATCTGATCGGGCCGCTCGACCAGCTTGAAGTCTTCGTCTGGCGCGCGCCGGAACTGTCGACGAAAGTCACCGTGCGTCCTGATGGGCGCATCTCGACGCCGCTGGTTGAAGACATGGTCGCGGCCGGCAAGACGCCGACGCAGCTTGCGACCGATCTTGAAAGATCGCTCGGCCAGTATGTGAAATCGCCGCAGGTTTCCGTCATCGTCTCGAATTTCCAGTCGACCTTCGACCAGCAGGTCCGCGTCATCGGCGAGGCGCAAAAACCGATCGCGCTTCCTTATCAGTCAGGCATGACCGTCCTTGACGTGATGGTCGCCGTCGGCGGGCTCACGCAATTTGCAGCCGGCAACAAGTCGGTTCTCATTCGCGGCACGGGCGAGGACCGCCAGTCCTATCGCCTGCGCCTCGACGATCTCCTTCGCAAAGGAAAAATCTCGGCGAACGTTCCGGTCTTGCCGGGCGACGTCATTCTGATCCCGGAGAGCTTCTTCTAGGGATTGTCCCCGGGGGCCGCCGCGATGAGCGGCGCCCCTCTAATGTGCAGGTGTTTGGGGGATGGTGCGTAGTTTTGAATTGGCCGATCTTCCCGCGCCCGCTATCCGCTACGGCGTCGGGTTGTGGCGGCGGCGCTGGACCGTCGCCGCTGTCGTGTGGGCCTCGACGCTGATCGGGTTTTTCGCCCTGTGGCTCATTCCCGACAAATATGAATCAAGCGCCGTCGTTTATGTGCAGACGGAATCGGTGCTCGACCCCGTCATGAACGGCGTTACGGCGCGCCCCAATTACGAAAAGCGCGTCGAGGTCATGAAGCTGCAGCTTCTGACGCGGCCGAATGTCGAGGAAATCATCTATCGCGCCGGTCTCGACAAGGAGGTGACGGCGACGAACCCGCGCGAGAAGCGCGCGCAGATGGAAAAGCTCATCGACTGGGTGGCTGGCGAGATCAAGATCGCCAGCCCCCAGGAAATGTATTTCAACATCGACTACAAGAACTCCGATCCGGCGATCGCGCGCAATGTCGTCGACGCCGCTCTCAATCTCCTGATCGAACAGGATCTCGGCGCTTCGATTTCCGAGAACGAAGAGGCGAGGAAACGCCTTGACGCCGAAATCGCCGCTTTCGACGAAAGACTGACCGCAAAGGAGCGGGAAGTGGCGGCCTTCCGCCGCGCGCATGCGGAAGAGCTGGCGCTTGTTGAAGGAAATGATCGGCGTCGCGATTTGATGGAAGCCGACCTTTCGCGCGTCACCGACGAACTCGCTTTCGCCGAACGGCGCGTGCAGACGCTTCGAAATCAACTGGCGTCCGCGCAGTCGACATCGTCGAACGTCGAGCTTGAAAAGCTGCTGGTCGAACTCGCTGCGCTGAGAAGCCAATATCAGGAGAATTATCCCGACATTCAGGCGGTGAAGGCGCGTATCGAGCAATTGCAAGCGGCGGGCGCGAATGCGCGCCCCTCCGATCCGGAATATCGGCGCATTTCGGCGGACCTTCGCGCGGCGCAGGATGTCGTCGCCGGTCTCGCCGACCGGCAAAAGCGTTTGCGCTCCGACCTTGACGTTCTGGCGGTGACGATCGGCCAGGCGCCGCGCGTCGTCGCCGATCTCCAGCGCATCGAACGCGACTATGAACAAACCCGCAAAAACTATGAGGAACTGATCGAGCGTCGCGACCGGCTTTCGATCACCGCCAATCTCGGCGCGGGGACGCAGGGCGTCGCCTACAAGATATTCGAACACCCCGAGACATCGCTCATCCCGGCCGCGCAGAATTTCAGGATCATCCTGATCGCGCTTGTCCTTCTCGGCTCTGTCGGCGCAGGGCTCGCCGCGGCGTTTGTGCTCACCTGGATCCAGAAAAGCTTTTCGCAGACGGAAGAATTGAAATCCGCTTTCGGCCTGCCGGTCCTCGGCGCCTTGAGCGAGGTGAAGTCCGAAGCGGTTCTTCTTGCCAGAAAGCGCGACGGGTTGCGCCTTGCGCTTGCCAGCGTCGCGCTCGCCGGCGTGACGGCGTTCTACGTTTATTGGGAAGTGATGCGCCTGCCGTCCGTGGAGATAGGCGGCGATGCGACGGCGTTTCTCGCCGACGAAATCGCGGACGCTGCGGCGACGGCGCGATAGGAGCGAGTTATGGGGCTCATTGACAAAGCGATCGGCGCTGCGGCGGACGCGACTATCGGCGCGAGAAAAATCGTCGCGATCGAGGGCGTTCCCGAGTTCGCCATTGATTTCGACGCCTTGCGCGCGAAAGGCGTTTACACTGAAGCCGCGCGCGAAGACGCTCAGGCGTTTGAACTGCGCGCGATCAAGCGCCGGCTCCTGCGGCGTCTCGGCTTTATGCGGCGGGCCGGTCGCGATCGGCGCCTGATCGGCGCCGCGGGCCGCAATCGCAATCTCATCCTGGTGACGTCGACCCGGCCGGGCGAGGGAAAATCCTTCGCCGCGGTCAACCTCGCCATGAGTCTCGCGCTCGAAGAACGGATCCCGGTTTTTCTCATTGACGGCGATCCTGCGCGCCCGCGTCTCAGGTCCTATTTCGGGCTGGCGGAGGGGCCGGGACTGACCGACCTTATTCGAGAGCCCTCGGCCTCGCTCGCTTCTGTCGCGCGCAAAGCCTCGGGTCTCTCTCTCACCCTCATCGGCGAGGGCGGTCCCGTTCCGGATGCGACCGGTCTGTTCGGGTCGATCGAGGCGAACCGGGTTTTCGCAAGCCTTTCAGCCCTTTGCCCGGACGGCGTGATCATTGTTGATTCGCCGCCGATGCTGGCGACGACCGAGACGCTTGCGCTCGCCCGCCACGCCGACGAGGTTGTTTTTGTGGTTGAGGCCGATTCGACCGCGCAGCCGGCGGTGGCGGCCGCGCTCGATGAGCTTCTCGATCTCAATCCCAATGTCAGCCTTTTGCTGAATCGGTGTCTAGTTCCGGCCGGCGGTTCGCACTATGCGGCCTATGAGTATTATGAGAAACGCTATGACGGGGACGGTCTCGACGCCGAGACCCGGGACAGGGGATGAATCGATGTCATTCGATCGGGAAAAGATAATGCGGCCGTTGCCGCGCGCGGCGAAAACCGCGCTACTCGCCACCGCAGCCGCCTTCGCCTTCGGACATGCGACAGCGTTTGCGCAAAACCAGCCGGCGGGTCCGCAGGCGCCGTTGAAATTCCGCAACAGCTATTTCGGCTACGGTCTCGCTGTCGGGCCGCGGGTCACTTACACCGACAACATTTCTCTCGCGCCCGACGGATTTCGCGATGACGAATTCGCCGCCGGCGTTTCCGCTGACGGCAGCGCGATTTACTCGACCAACCGGTTCACCGGCATCATCGACGGGTCGCTCGACGTTTCCTATCTGACTGATCAGGCGGAACTCGTCGCCAGCCAGGATATCGGCGCGGTCGGCACGGCGACGGTCGCCGACAACCTTTTCTATGTCGATCTCGGCGCCTCATCGTCGCGCCAGCTGGCGGGAGAAGATGCGCGTTTTTCGAACAACGTCAACGCCGGCCGCAATCAGCGCGTCAACGTGCATGATTTCGCCGTCAGCCCCTATTTGAACCGGCGTTTTCCGGACGGATCAGCCGTCGAACTTCGCTATCGGTTCGCACAAGCTTTCATTGAGAACAATTCGACCAATCTCAACCGCCAGATTTTCGACCGCAATTCGCGCACGCAGGAAGTCGTCGCCACCTATGACAGCGGTCGCGCTCTTGATCGCGTGAACGTCGCGCTGACGGCCTATGGCAACAAGACGCGCGACTACGGCGCGCAGCTCATCCAGGATTACGAATATGAGCGCGGATCGCTGCAGGGCGACGTTCAGGCCGCGCTGTCGGATCAGTTCGCGCTCGCCGGCACGATCGGCTATGATGAGGTTGATACGACCGCGCCCGCCTCGTTTCTTGCGGAAGATCAGTTAAGCGGCGTCTTCTGGAACGCCGGCTTCCGGTTCACGCCCGGCCGCAAGACGGACATGCTGATCAAATACGGCCGCCGTTACGACAATGATTTCATCGACGGCTATATCCGCTACGACGTCACGGAGCGAATTCATTTCGCCGCCAACGCCTCGCGCACGTTCCAGACGCGGGCGCTTGCGTCCGCGACGCAATATCAGGCGCTGCAGCGCCGCACGCTCGATTTCGTCGAAAATCTCAGGGCCGGCGGCTCCGGCGACGCGAGCGACATCGTCGACGCCTTGACGCGCGTCGCGCGACAGCGCTTCGGCGTCCAGCAGATCGGCCTCGGCGTTGCGAACAATGTGAATGCGACGCTCGCCGGCGCGTTCGGGCGCACGACCGTGAGCATGAGCGGCCATTATCGCGATGTCGATTACGGGTATCGCGAAATAGAAACGATCGGCGTCACGCTCGGCTTGCGCCGCGCCATGTCGCGCCGCATGTCCGCTTATTCGAATATCTTCTACCGGCATGTCGATTCGGCGGCCGATCTGACCTCGTGTCTTGCCGACCCGACGCTGTTCTTTCTCGATCCGACGGTTCCGGGATTCGACGCCGCGCTCTCCTGCAACGCCGTCATCGGCTTCCAGGGCGACAATTCGACCGTCGGCGGGCGCATCGGTCTTTCCTATCGCGTTTACCAAAATGTGAGCGCCTTCGGCGAATATTCTCACACGGAACGATTCTCGCAGAACGCGGCCCAAGAGTACGGAGAAAACACAGTCACCGCGGGACTGCAGCTGGAATTTTAGGTTAATGTACGAAGAGGTCTTCGGTTTTTCGGGCTCGCCGTTCCGACTTGCGCCGGACCCGAAATTCTTTTTTGGCTCAAAAAGCCACAACAAGGCGATGTCGTATCTCCATTATGGACTGCGCCAGGCCGAAGGCTTCATCGTCATTACGGGTGAGATCGGCGCGGGTAAGTCGATCCTGATCGGCCATCTTCTCGATCAGCTTGATCGCTCGACTGTGCTGGCGGCGACGCTTACGACGCCGAACCTCACGCCCGAAAACCTGCTTACGCATATTCTGTCGGCTTTCCGGATTGAGCCGTCGGGCGAGGGCGACGCGGCCGAGATCGAGGCGTTTGAAGATTTCCTGTTCGACCAGCTCAATCACGGGCGGCGCGTCCTTCTGATCGTCGATGAAGCGCAGAACCTGTCGCTCAAGACGCTTGAAGAACTGCGCATCCTTTCAAACCTGGAATATGAGGGAACGCCGCTCTTTCAAGTTTTTCTGGTCGGTCAGCCGGATTTTCGCGAAACGATGGCGCGCGCCGATATGGAGCAGCTTCGCCAGCGCGTGATCGCCTCCTATCATCTGGCGCCGATGTCGCGCGAGGAAACCGAGAAATATATCGAGCACCGGCTTGGTCTTGTCGGCTGGATGGGCGAGCCGAAATTTGCGTCCGACGCTTATGACGCGATCCAGGTGGCGACCGGCGGCCTGCCGCGCAAGATCCACAAGCTTTGCAATCGCGCGCTTCTTTTCTGTTCTGTTGAAAAACTGAACGCGATCGACGGTGCGACGATCGCCATGGTTCTTTCCGACATGAACGTCGAACAGGCGGTGGACGGCGCCGTCGACGCCGTGCGCGCCGACAACGACCTTGATGTCGATGCTGCGTTCGAGGCGGCGCATGAGCGCGATGATCGCGTCGCAGAGATCGCGCCGGCTCCCGCTGAAACAACGGCGCCGGCGAAGCTGAAAGAAGATAGGGCGCCGGAAGCGAGCATTGTTGCGACGACGGCCCCGCTTATCAGCGCTCCGACGGAAACGGCGTCTGCCGGCAGTGCTAACGCAGGCAGCGTGTTCGACAGATTGCGGGCGCGCAGGGTGCAAGCGGCGGCGACGCCGGCGCCGGAGGAAAACGAACCGCCGAAGCCGGCGACGCTTGATGACGTCGCCAATGCGATCGCCGCCGCGAGAGCCGGGGCGGCGGCCGAGCGTGAGGATAACGCTGCGCGCCGGGCCGGCATGGGCGATCTTGCCGACGCCGCGGCGCCGGAGGAAGCGGCTGATGCGCCTGGCGGCTGGAAGAAATCCGTCGTCATGTCGATCAATGAAACGCGCGACGAGCTGAAACGCGCGCATCAAAGCGTCGTCAACTTGCGCAAGCAGATGCTCGATATCGACAAGCGTCGCCGCAAGCGGCGAACCCGCATCGTCGAGAGCCTTGACCGCGCCGAATCGCTGCTGACTGAATTCCAGAACGCCTGGCGATAGGGCCGGGCGGAGCGCGCCGATGGCCGAAAAAAAATCATATTGCGCAAAGCCAGCGCCGACCTTCGCCATGTCGGTCGATGTCGAGGATTATTTTCAGGTCTGGGCGTTTTCAGATGTCGTCGCGCGCGCGGACTGGGAGGGTTATGAGCTGCGCGTCGCCGAGACGACGGGCCGCATTCTCGACCTGTTTGACCAGCGCAACGCCAAGGCGACATTTTTCATTCTTGGCTGGATCGCGGAACGGGCGCCGGCGCTGGTGCGGGAGATTGCGGCCCGCGGGCATGAAATCGCCTCGCACGGCTACGAACATGTGAAGGTCTTCGATCAGTCGCGCGATGAATTCTTCGCCGATATCATCAAGACAAAGCGCATTCTCGAAGATGCGGCGGGAATTCCCGTGCGCGGTTTTCGCGCGGCGGGATTTTCGATCGATGCGCGCGCGCCCTGGGCGTATGAGACGCTTGGCGAAGCCGGCTATCAATATTCTTCAAGCAGCCATCCGATCGCCCATGATCATTACGGAGACCCAAATGCGCCGCGTGGGCCGCGCAAGATTGACGGCGTCATCGAGGCGCCGGCGGCGACAGCGGAAATTTTCGGCCGGCGAGTGAGCGCGGCCGGCGGCGGCTGGTTTCGCGCCGCGCCTTACGCGCTGTCGCGCCGGCTCCTGTCGCGAGCGGCGGCGACAATCGAGGGGCCCGTGATTTTTTATTTTCATCCATGGGAGATTGATCCGGGCCAGCCGCGCATAGAAGGGGCGCGGGCGAAGTCGCGCTTTCGGCACTATCTCAATATCGACCGCATGGAAGGAAAGCTCGATCGCCTGCTGCAGGATTTCAAATGGGGCCGGATCGATGACGCCTTGGGGCTTCGGGACGCTCGAAGCGCCGCCGCATGACGATCAGCATCGCCTCTTTCGCCGCAGCGGACCGAGACATATGGCGCGCCTATGTCGACGCGCACCCCCAATCGACGCTGTTTCAGGATCTGCGCTGGAGCGACGCCGTCGCCGCCGGCTACGGTTATGAAAACCGGCATTTGATCGCGCGCCGCGCCGGCGTTGTTGTCGGCGTGTTGCCGCTCACCTTCGTTGACGCGCCCTTGCTTGGCCGTTCGCTCATTTCCGCCGCATTCGGCGTCGGCGGCGGCGCGCTGGCGGATGACGCCGATGCGGCGATGCTGCTGGCGGCGCGCGCGCACGATCTTGGCCGGGAAAGCGCCGTCAATTATGTTGAATTGCGAGGCGGCGACGCGCCGGACGAGCGGTTCGTGGAAAAGACAGGCGTCTATGCGACCTTCGAGAAGGAATTGCCGGCTAACGCCGACGCGATCCTGTCATGGCTGCCGCGCCGACGCCGCGCTGAGGTGAAAAAGGCGCTCGCTTTTGAAGAATCGGGCGAGTTCGCGTTCCGAACAAGCGAGAGCGTCGATGATTTCTATCGCATCTACGCCCGATCCTCACGCAATCTCGGAACGCCGGTGATGCCGAAAAAATTCCTGACGGCGCTCAAGCGAAATTTCGGCGATGAAATCGAGATCGGCTTGATCGAGCGCAAGAAAAAACCCGCCGCGGCGCTCCTATCTTTCTGGCGGCGCGACCGCGTCATGCCGTATTATGTCGGCGCAGACGCGCAGGCGCGCAGGCTGCGCGCTTTCGACTTTCTTTACTACGACCTGATGCGCCGCGCGGTCGCGCGCGGCGTTCGCATCTTCGATTTCGGGCGCAGCAAGGTCGGCTCGACCCATTACGCGACAAAGACCTATTGGGGGTTTGAACCGAGCGCCGTCACGCATCATGTCGGGCTGGTGCGGGCGACGAGCCTGCCGAACGTCAATCCGGCGAACCCGAAATTCGCCGCCTTCGTTTCGCTCTGGCGGCGGACGCCGCTGCCGCTCGCCAACGCCTTGGGGCCGGTTCTGGCGCGGAATTTCGCATGAGCGCGCCGCACATCCTCTATCTTTCCCATCGCATTCCCTATCCGCCGGATAAGGGCGACAAGATCCGGTCGTGCAACACGCTCCTTCATCTTGTGCGGCGCTTTCGCGTTCATCTCGCCGCGTTCGTCGATGATCCGCGCGATTTTCGTCATGAGGCGCATCTTAAAAGTCTTTGCGAAAGCGTCGCGCTTGTTCCGTTGAACAAAAAGGCGGCGACGCTGAAGAGCCTGCGCGGGCTGTTGTCAGGCGAGCCCTTAACCTTGCCCTATTATCGCGACGCGCGGATGAGCGCGGCCGTCGCAAAAGCGCGTGCGGCCGGCTTGTCGGCGGAAATCGCCTTCTCATCGTCGATGGCCCAATATATTTCGGCGCAATCGAACGCTCCGCGCATCGTCGATCTTTGCGACGCCGACAGCGCCAAATGGAGCGAATACGCCCGCCGCCGTTCATGGCCTATGAACGCCTTATACGCGCGCGAGGGGCGCCGGCTTGAAGCGGAAGAAACGCGCATCATCAACTGGGCGGATGCGAGCTTCGCCATCAGCGAGGAGGAGGCCGATCTTCTCGGCAATCGCGACGGCGTTGAAAAGGAAGTCCGCTGGTTCTGCAACGGCGTTGACGCCGTTCATTTCGCGCCGGGCGCCGTTCCGCCGGGTGAGATGCGATTTTCCTGCGTCTTTATCGGCGCCATGGATTACTGGGCGAATGTCGATGCGGTTCTCTGGTTCGCCCGCGACATCTGGCCGACGGTGAGGGCGGCGCGCCCGGACGCGACATTCGGCGTTGTCGGGTCCAATCCTGCGCGCGCCGTTCGTGCGCTCGACGGCGCAAACGGCGTTTCGGTGACGGGCCGCGTCGCCGACGTTCGCCCGTTTCTCGAAGGCGCCGGCATCGTCGCAGCGCCGATGCGGATTGCGCGCGGCGTCCAGAACAAGGTTCTCGAAGCGATGGCGATGGGCAAGGCGGTCGTCTCGACGCCTGCCGGTCTTGAAGGCATCGACGCGAAAATGGGCGAAGAGGCGATCGCCTCGGCCTCGCCGCAAGTTTTTGCGCAGGAGCTCATTCGATTTCTGGATGATCCGGACGCCGCGCGTTTGATCGGCGAAGCGGCGCGCTCACGCATCCTCGCCGATTATCAATGGCCGGCGCAATTGGCGCGGCTTGACGCCGCGATTGACGCGCTGATCTAGTTTTCTCCGACGCAACGCGCGGCCTGAAAGCAGACGCCGTCCGCGGCGGGCGCAAGCTTGCCGGTTTTCTCCAGAATGCCGTCAAGTCGAAGGTTGACGATCGACGGCGCGCTGTCGGACAGCGTCACCAGCGTCACATGATCGAATGAATTTTCATCTTCAGCGCCTTGTCCGCCGCCGGTTGTCGCCAGCGAAATATAGTCGCGGCCCTTTCTCACATTGTAGGAGTAGGTGTGAAAATGTCCGTTGAAGAGCGTATAGGGTCGGTTTTTGAGCGCATCTTCAATGCGATTGAAGTCATTTCGGTCTTCGCGCCGCCATATCGGCTTGTGCATGAATAGAAACGTCCATCTGACATCCGGATTGTCGGCGATGACCTGCTCGAAATACGCCGCCTGCTCGGCGCCGATATTGCCGGTGACGCGCTCTGGTAGGCTGAAATAGGCGAGTTCGCTCTGCGGCGGCGGGTTCGGACCGTCCAGCGCCTTGATCGCTTCGTCGCGAATTCTTTTTATTTCAGCCATGCGTTCGGGCGAATGGTCTTCGGTGTCGAGAACGAGGAACAGCGCGTTCTTGTAGGTGAAATGATAATAATAGGGTCCGTATCGTTCATTCCAGAGATCGCGCAGAACAGTTCCTGTCAGATCGTGATTGCCGCCGACGCGAAAGAACGGCGCCGTCAATTTCGTCGTGCGGCCGTCAAAGACTTCCCATTCCGCCGTCAGCGACGCCTCATTCTCGCCGACGCCGTCGATCAAATCGCCGACGCTCATGATGAGCTCGGGGCGGAGAAGGTTGAGCCCGGCAACCGCAATATCGAAGATCTTTTCGCGCTCACCGCCGGTCAGGTCCGAAATGACGGCGAAGGTCAGCTTGTCGGCGTCGTCATCGAACGCCTCATGCGTCCATGGTTTCGCCGAAGAGTCGACGGCGTATTGGAATGTCGGCGGCCCCCCGTTCTCCGTCGCGCAAGCGGCCGCGAGGAGAAAGGCGGCGACAGCGACAAGAATTCTGTTCATGAAAGCCCTCATTCTTCAATTAGGTGTCGCTCATGCTGGAGAATTTCGCCGCCTTGCGTTCGGTGTCGTCGACGGCGAGGCGGAAAATGTCGGGGCGCGAATAATGCCCCGCGATGTCGCAGGCGGCTTTCGCCGCGCGCACGATATCAAGCGATCCCTCGGCGTAGATGATTTCCTCGCCCTCGGCCGGCCCGGCGATGATTTCCCCACGCGGATCGATAATGACCGATTGTCCGGTGTGCTCCCACACGCCCAACGGTTTCCAGCGGTCTGGAATGTGTTTTTCAAGCCGAATGCCCGCGGCGCAAATGACATAGGCGGCGGCCTGACTCGCGAAAGCGCGCGAAAGAAGATGCTGACGCGCCCAGCAATACTCTTCCTTGCGCGGGATTTTCTCCCAGCCCGGCCATAGCGCGGCGTGAATTTGCGTCCCTTGCGCGGCGAGCGCGTAGCCGGGCAGCATCATCTGATGCTCCCAGCAGTTGAGCGCGCTGATCTTGCCGTAATCGCGCCGGTGCGCCTTGAGGCCCGCCGCGTCGCCGTCGCCCCAGATGAGGCGCTCGGCGTGAGTCGGTTTCAGCTTGCGATGACGGCCTAGAATTTCGCCCTCGCGGCCGATCGTCAGCGCCGTGCAATAGGCCGCGCCTTCGCTGTGCGGGTCTTTTTCCGCAATGCCGATGACCACGTCGATCCCGCCTTCGCGCGTCGCGGCGCATAGCGCGTCCGTTTCCGGTCCGCCGATCAGGATCGCGTTTTCGAGATAGTCGGCGCTCGCCTCCCAGGTCAGGTCCTGAACGCCGCCTTCAACCCAGAAGGGATAGCCCGGAAGCCATGTTTCACCGAAGGCGACGATGTCGGCGCCGCCTTTCGCCGCCTCGGCGATCAGCCTGCAGGCTTTTTCGGTTGAGGCGCCCTTGTCGAAAAGGACGGAGGCCGCCTGCGCCGCCGCCATGCGAAATGTCTTGCTCGCCATGGAGTTCCCGTCAGATCGCGGCGCGCGCCGCTATGTTGCATTGCGGCAAGAAATTGGCCGGCCTGTGTGACCTTCGGGCCGCTTCACTTCGAGACGCATCCGGTTAGAGTGAAGACAGGGTTCAACGGGGTCAACGGGGGTCCGCAATGGTCCGAATTCTTCTTCCGCTCGCCGTCATCGCGACGCTGCTCTTCGCGCCGATTTTCGGGGGCGAACCGAGCGAAGTCGGCGGCATCGTCAAGCCGAATACGGTGACCGGCATGGATTATGTCGGCGATACCATCAATTGCTGGACTGGCGGCAATTATTCCATCGCGGACGATTGCGCGCCGCAGGGCGGAACAAAAGGCCTGGCGATTTTCGCCGCCGTTTTTGTATCGGCTGTCGCTGCTGTTCTCGGCTTTCTCGGCCTTATTCCCGTCATCGGCCGACTGACGAGCGCGATCACCATGATCGCCGGATTGATCGTCATCGCCGCTGTCGGGTTTTTCGCCATGACGATGCTTGGCACGGATGAAGGGATAGGCGGGCTCCAGTGGGGCGCCTATCTCGGCGGCGGCGCCGGGTTGCTGACCTTGATATCCGGTCTTTCCGGCATGCGCGGCAGATAAAAACAAGACCGCGCACTTTCCCGTTCCTTCGGGAGACGGGGACGCGCCGCCTCGCCGAAAGGCTTGAGGCGGCGCTTTTTTTCAGCTCGTCGCAGTTCGCCTTCGTTTCAGCGAACGTTAATTTTTGTTGAGCGTTCGCCTTGCCGCAGGCGCTGAACAGGCCAGCGAAAACAGGCGGTTGATGTATTGAAAAGCTTTTAGGCGTAAATACAGATCATTCTGCGCAAACAGACTTTGAAAACGAAAAACAGCCAGCGCAGAAAGAGAGGGCCCGGTGGACATGAGGGCCGATACGCACATATCGAACGCCGCGCCTGCGCGCCTCAAATGGGGCATTGCGCGCCGGATCGTCATTTTCGCAGCGCCGTTTCTTATTCTCGTCGCCGCCGTTCTTGGCGTCATGACCATGATGGCGACGGCGCCGAAGCCGGAAAAGAACAATGCCGATCCGCTGCCGATCGCGGTTGAAATCGCGACGGCGCAAACGGAGGAGACGACGCTGCGCGTCACGACGCAGGGGCAGGTGAAATCCAAAAATGAAGCTGCCGTCGCCGCGCAGGTCGCCGGACAGATCATTGAGATGTCGCCGGCGCTGGAACCTGGCGCCTTTTTCAAAAAAGGCGAGGTGCTCGCGCGCATCGATCCCGCCGAATATCGCCTCGCGGTCGATCGCAGCCGCAGCCAGGTCGCGCGCGCCGGGGAGGCGCTCGCCCGCGTGCGCTCTGAAGCCGCGCTCGCCGAGCAGGACTGGAAAGATCTCGGCCTCAGCGGCCAGCCGTCCGACCTGACGCTGCAAAAGCCGCAGGTGAACGCCGCGCTCGCTGATTTGAGAACAGCCGAAGCGGCGGTGCGCGAAAGCGAACTTAATCTGGAACGCACCGAGCTGCGCGCGCCGTTTGACGGGCGCGTTATGGCGCGAACCGCCAATGTCGGCGATTTCATTTCGCCCGGCTCACCGCTCGCCTCGATCTTCGCGGTTGAAGTTGCGCAGGTGCGCATACCGTTGACTGACGCGGATCTCGCGGTGCTTGGCCTGTCGCCGGGTTTTGTCGCCGGCGCGGAGGATGCGCCGCGCGCGCGCGTCTCGGCGATCGTCGCCGGCGATCATCGCGAATGGACGGGCCGCCTCGCTCTGATCGACGCCTCCGTCGATCCCCAGACGCGGCTTGTTTACGGTCTTGTCGAAGTCGCCGACCCTTTCGGCGCAACCCAGTCGGCGCCCCTTGCGCCGGGTCTTTTCGTCGACGTCCGGATCGACAGCGGATCGAGCGAGCGCCTAGTCGCGATTCCCCGCGCGGCGCTGAAAAAGAACCAGTATGTCTATGTCGTCGATGCTGAAGGCGCGATCAGGGCGCGCGCAGTGGCCCCGGCGATGGCGGACGCCGAGACGCTCTATTTCCGCACCGGCGTTGAAGCCGGCGAAAAGGTCGTCGCCTCGTTCCTGCCGAGCCCGCGCGACGGCATGAAAGTGCGCGATATCAATGCGCCTGCGGCGGCGAAGGAAAAAATCGCCGCCGCCGCCGAGAAAGAATAGGAGGCGGCGATGATGAACGGCATTGTCGCCTGGTGGGCGCGAAATCCGGTCGCGGGCAATTTGGTGATGCTCGCTTGCGTCGTCTGCGGCCTCCTTTCCTATTCCATGATGGAAAAGGAATTCTGGCCGGCCGGTCGGGGCGATGTCGTCTCAATCAACGCCGTCTGGCCGGGCGCCTCGCCCGAAGACATGGAATCTCAAGTCATCGTCCGGATCGAGGAGGCGACAGCCGATCTTGACGGCGTCGATTGGGTCAGAAGCCGCGCCAGCGAAGGCTCGGGCTGGGTCAACCTGTTCGCGATCCCGGGCGCAGACGTCAATGCGTTGACGGCGGAAGTGAAAACGCGCGTCGACGCTATCTCGACGCTGCCGCCCGGCCTGGAGCCGCCGCAAGTCCAGCGCCAGGTTCAGCGCAACTGGTCGATCATCATGTCGGTGCATGGCGATGCGCCGGAAAAAACCCTGCGCGATGCGGCGATGAAACTGCGCGACCGGCTGGCGCTTGTCGACGGCGGCGCCAACACGATCATCGTCGGCGCGCGCAGGCCGGAAGTCTCAATCGAAGTATCTGAAGAGGGCCTGCGCCGGTACGGCCTCACCTTTGACGACGTTTCGCGCGCCGTTCAGGGAACGTCGCTGAACGTCTCCTCCGGCCGCGTCCGCACCGGCGACGGCGATTTCCAGCTGCGCGCGCGCAATCTCGCCGACACCTCGTTTGATTTCGGCGCCGTCGTCGTGCGGGAAACGGCCGACGGCGGCGTCGTGCGCGTGCGCGATGTCGCGACCGTCGTTGACGGGTTTGAGGACCGCAATGTCTACAACCGTCTCGATGACGATCCCTCGATCCTCGTATCCGTTCAGACGGCCGACCGGTTCAACATCTGGAAAACATCGAAAGAAGTTAAAAACGTCGTTGAGGAAATGCAGGCCGAGCTGCCGGAAGGCGTCGGCATTCGCATGTTCTACGACGAGGCTGAAGATTTCGGCACGCTGACCGGCATTCTTTTCTCCAACGCCGCGCAAGGCTTTTTCCTCATCTTCGTCCTTTTGATGTTTTCCCTGCATCCGAAGGTCGCCTTCTGGGCGACGGCGGGCGTCATGACGGCCTTCGCCGGCGCATTCTTCATTCTTCCCTATGCCGGCGTGTCGCTCAATTTCATGTCGGTGTTCGGCTTCCTGCTCGTTCTCGGGATCATGGTCGATGACGCGATCATCGTCGGCGAGGCCGTCTATGAACAGGCCGAACGACGCGGGAAGGGCGGCGTCGAGACCTCGATACTGGCGACGCAGCTCGTTCTGAAGCCGTTGATAGCGTCCGTGCTAGTCACGATGATGGCGTTTTCGCCCTGGATGCTGATCTCAGGCGATGCGCGCCAGTTTACGCGCGCGATTTCAATCGTCGTCATGTCGACGCTCGTCTTCTCGCTCATTGAGTCGCTGTTGATCCTGCCGGCCCACCTTTCCCATGTCGAGCCGGCGAAATCGTCGGCAAGCCTCATCGGCCGGCTGATGGCGTTCCAGCGACGTTGCGCGAATTCCGTTCTCTGGGTCGCGAATAAAATTCACAAGCCGCTTTTGCGCTCGGCGATCAACCATCGCTATCTGACGCTCGCCGCCTTCTCGGCAGTATTCCTGCTGACGATCGGTTATATGGCGAGCGGACGCATCAAGCAGACCTTCATGCCGGAAGTCGAAGGCGACTTCATGCAGGTGTCGATCGAGTTGCCGCAGTCGACGCCTTTCGCGCGCATGCGCGAGGTCGCCGAACAGTTGAATGCGGCGCGCCGCGCGCTTGAAAGCGAAACGGCCGAACTGGCGGTTCCTGACCCGAACACCGGAACTGATTCGAACGGCGTCGTCAGGAGCTGGGCGATGACGGTCGATGAAAACACGGTGCGCGCTTGGGTCGCGTTGACGCCGCCGGAAAGCCGCGAGATGCGCTCGAAGAAAATCGCCGAACGCGCCAAGGAATTGCTCGGCGACGTTCCCGACGCAGAGCGCATCGGTTTTGATCTTTCCGGAAACAATAACGGGCCGGCGATCCAGATCGCGGTGATCGGGGAGAACCAGGAAGACCTCTCCGCCGCCGTGGAAGAGCTTAAGGCGAAGCTTTTGACATATTCGTCCGTGAGGAGCGTGCGCGACAGCGAGGAGGCGGCGAATGAGGAACTGCGCCTGAAGCTGAAACCCGGCGCGGAACGTCTCGGCGTCAATCTCGCAGCGCTTTCCAATCAGGTGCGGCAAGCCTATTTCGGCGAAGAAGCGCAACGTCTGCCGCGCGACGGTGATGATGTGCGCGTCTATGTCCGCTATCCGGAAGAAGCCCGCCGCTCGCTGTCGTCGCTCGAAGACTTCCGCGTCCGCACGGCGGACGGCAGGGAGATACCGCTTTCCGCCGTCGCCGAGATGACTTTTGAAGAAGGCGTCACCGGCCTTGACCGCCGACAGCGCCAACGCTCGATCATGGTTGAGGCGGAAGCCGACCGCGAGGCGCGCGCCGACATCATGCGCGAACTCGACGAGAATTTCTTTCCGCAATTCGATGCGCGCTATCCGACCGTTTCACGCCGCGATCTCGGCGAAGCGGAATCGCAGCAGGAATTCATGGCGGAAATTCTCCGCCTTTTGACCTTCGCCTTTTTCGGCATGTATGCGCTTCTGGCGATCGTATTCCGTTCCTATGCGCAACCGATCCTGATTATGTCGGCCATCCCCTTCGCCCTTGTCGGCGCCATTATCGGCCACGGCATGTTCGGGACGGCGTTCGGGCTCTTTTCCTATCTCGGCGCGATCGCGGCGATGGGCGTCGTCGTCAATGACAATGTCGTCCTGATCGACAAGATGAACCAATTCCGCGCCGAAGGAGAAAACGCCTACAGCGCGGCGCTGGACGCCGGCGTCTCCCGCTTCCGTCAGATCTTTCTGACGTCAGTCACGGAATTCATCGGTCTTGCGCCGATGATCTTCGAAGAGGCCGCGATAGCGCAGTTCCTGAAACCGATGGCGCTGTCGCTCGCTTTCGGCGTTCTTTTCTGCATGCCGGTGACGCTGATCCTGAGCCCTTGCCTTTATCTCATCGGCAAGGACATCAAGGACAATGCGGGAAAGCTCTGGCGTTTGTGGCGACGCGGCTGGAGCGACGCCGCGCCGGCGGCGCCCGCGGAATGACTACGCGGCGAGCGCGGCCAGTCTTTCCATAAACCAAAAGCCGGCGAGTATGCCGAGCGCGTAGGCGGCGATGCGCTCGACCTTTTTCATGTCGGGGGTGAGCGCGGCGGCTGAGACTGCGCGACGCGCGAGCGAAAAAGCCGCAAAGGCCGCGAAGATCGCCCCGATCTGCCCCGCCTCGACGCCGAGATTGAAAAACAACAGCGCTGCGATCTTTTCCGTTTGCGGCAGGCCGATTTCGCCGAGCGCGGCGGCGAACCCCGCGCCATGGGCGAGGCCGAAAGCGCTGGCGACAAGAACGGGTCGCCGCCAGGTGAGCGTCGTTTTATCGCCGCGCGCAATCTCGGTCGCCAGAAAGACGATCGAGAGAGCGATGACCGCCTCGGTCGCCGGAACCGACACCCGCAACAGCCCGAGCGCGACAAGCGCCAGCGTCAGGGAATGGGCGAGGGTGAACCCCGTCACGGTGACGAGCACGCGGCGCGGCGTTCCGGCGATGATCAAAAGCCCCGCCAAAAAAAGAAGATGATCGACGCCGCCGAAAATATGGCTGACGCCCAGGGTGAAATAACTCTGTGAGACGCCGGTGAAATTCTCCGGGGCCGGCGCGCGCCATTCGGTTTCCGAAGGATCAAGGATAGCGGACCGGGTTTCGCCGTTCGCGTAACTCATCCGTATCAGCGTGGAGATCGACGGATTGAAGACCGGCCATTCGATCTGAAGGACGGCGTCGGAGATGGCGCAGTCGTAAATCATCTTGCCGCTTCGCATGTCTTCGCCAAGAACGGCGCGCTCGACGCAGGGCGCAGCGAGCGCAAGGCGCGGCGCATTTGAGAGATCAACCGTGCCAGGCGCCGTCCAGTCGATTTCAACGCGCGATCCGGACACCTCTTTCATTTCCACAAAGAGCGGCCGGGATTCATGCGCGGCGACTTTTCCCGTTGCGGCGAGCGAGAGAAGCGACAATGCGATAAAAATGCGCATCCTAGTCGTCGACCAATAGCCGGTTGTCGATCCTGTAGCCGGCGACGATTTCGTCGATTTGCGCGTCGATCGCCGCGCGCCGCAATTCGTCAGCAAGGTCGGCACCAACAAGATCGCGAATTTCTTCAAGCGGCGGCAGCCGCGCCGGCTGTCGCGACGCGGTGAAAAGCAGATGAGCGCCATATTGGGAGCGATACGGCCCAACCCATTCATTAAGCGGCGTCGCATCGCTGAAAGCCGCGGCGGCGATTTCGGGGCCGAGCTGACTGAGAATATAATCTTTCGTTCGCTCGACATAATTCTTGTGGAACATGAACCGTTCGCCGTAACCGGTCGCATCGTTGAAGCCGGCGTTCCGGGCGCGCAGTTTTTCAAGCAGTAAAACCGCCTCGGCGCGCGCCGCATCAGCGGATCTTTTCTCTGAGGCGACGAAGACATGGGTGAGGGTTACGGAGGGCGGCGAGACGTAGCGCGCGTGATTGCCGTCGTAAAAGGCTCTCAACAATTCCTCGTTCGCCGCTTCCGGTTCCGCCACCGCTTCGGCCAGGAATTCGACCTTTTGCACCATGCGCTGGCGGATGACGTAATCATTGGCGTCAAGGCCCATCGTCGCCGCTTCGCGGGCGAGCGCCTCTTCGCGGACATAATCGCGAATGAGCGCGTCGCGCTCCTCTTCATTCATCCGGTCGAGAATCGCCGCAGCGGTCGCAGGTTCGAACGCCTTTGACCGATATTGAATGAAGTCAAGCAGCGCGGCGCGGTCGACTGCGATCGTCTTTTCGTCCTCAGCCGCCGGCTTTAACACGCTCGCGATCAGGAAGAGGAATGCGCCCGCCGCAATGAAATGGGCGAGCGGGTCTTTCAGCAATCGATGCAAGGGTCAGCCTTTCGCCGGAGAATACCAGATCGGCGATGAATAGGCCCGCTCTTGAATTGTCGGCGGGTAGCCTTCCGGATGCGGCTTTTGCAGCGCGACTGAATCATAAAGCGAGTTTCGCGGCGTCGGGATTTGCAGGACGCGCACATAATAAAAGGCGCGCGCATCGGCGTCGAACTCCGGATCCGTCCAGACGATCGACAACTCAGCGGCGCCGACGGAATTTTCATAGGACGCTGTATTCTGATCCACCGTGTTGACGACAGGCTCAAGCCTTCCATTGGCGTCAGCCGACCGGCCCGCCGACCAGGCGACGTCGAATATTTTCTCCCGCGCCTCGCCGTCCTGCCCGAGCCAGCCCTTGACGATCTGCACGCGGTCGAGATTGGCGCCCTTTGGGTCTTTCGTCGCACGGATGAGGAATGACGGCGCGCCCGGCGCCGCCGTCAGGTCGCCGCCCATTGGGACGCCCTTCGCATAACCGACAGCGGGAAGGTCTTCGGCGTTTGCGTCCTCCGCCGCGAAGTCAAAGCCGCCGAAAAACCGCACCGCGATGCGCGGCCCCGTCGTGCCGTACACCTCGCGCCGTTTCATCGCGGCGAAGATTTCCTCGCGCGTGTTCTCGCGCGCCCACACCGCGGCGAGACCGGAGGCGGACATCATCCAGCCCGATCCCAAACCGTTGGCGCTTTCCTTGTTTTCCGGAATGGAGTCGACGGCGAACTTGCCCATGAAATTGTCTTCTTCCGCGGAGGGCAGGCCGCTATGCGTGTCGGTCGCGCCAATCATTCCGTATTTGAACGGGTTGACGCCGGTCTGCTCTTCCAGCTTCAGACCGGTTTTCAGCGCGCCGCGTACGTAATCGGCGTCAGTCACCGTTGCTTCGCGTTGCGCATCCTCGCGCATTTCGATGAGGTTGCCGTAAAATTCAAAGGCGGCGAATTCGTCATTCGGCGAGAGGGCGGGATGGGTTTCCGACGTGCCCTTGATTTGCGTCACTTCCGCGATCGGCTCCCATGCCGCGCGAAGCCTCGCATAATCGGCGTTGATCGGCCGCCCTTCATAATCGACGCTTGTGAACATTTTTCCTTTCGAAATATTCGAATTATGCGGAATCGCGATGAAGTCGGCGCCCGTTTCGGCGTTCGTTTCAGCGAGCCAGCGCCAAAGATCTTCGGGATTGTTGCTGTCGATCGATGAAAACGGCGTGATGGCCTTCGCCTTGCCCGGATCGGTCGGGCTGAGGACGATGCGGTGAAGATTGGCGCCGTTGGGCGTCGATGAATATTCCCAGGCGACGAGCGTTGTGAATTTTCCCGGCGCGTAATGGCGCGAGGCGGCGTCCATATTGACCGCCCACATCTCCTTTAGAATTTCGGGATTGTCGAAATCATCGGCGAGCGTCGGGTCGGACGCGATCCAGCGCTGCGCGCGGGCCCTGTGATCGGCGGGACGGATGAGATCCAGAAAACGCCATTTGATGACGTCGAGAAGGCCGATTTTCGGCGGTCGCTCGTCGTCGGGAAGATCGGCGGTGTTGCCGCCGAGAACCATCAGCCCGAACGCCTCGCGCCCGCGTCCCTCATCGACAAGTTTCAGCGCCTGCCGGCCGACATCGGTGTTGGTGAGACGCGGATCGCGCAGCGTGATGAGGCTGTAAGGCGCGCCGAGCAATTCGGCGTGATCGCTGACGGCGAGAAAGTCGAGCGGCGTTTCAAGCTGCACCCGTGCGCGGTGATGGGGATGAATGACCGGCTCGCCCTTGGCGAAGCGATAGGAATCGTCAGCGGTGACCGAGCGATTGCCGAGATAGTAAGCGTCAAAGGAAAGACGCGTGTGAAGATGGGTGTCGCCCCAAAGGAGCTTGTCGGGATAGTCCTGCGCGCTCGCCGCTCCGAGGATCAGCCCGCCTGACGCCATCGCCGCAATGATGAACTTTCCAGTCATTAGTCAGCCTCCGCCTGAACGGCGATCATGCCGTTTAGCGGCCGCCCGCCGCAAGCATTCTTGGCGCCTTTCCCTTGGCGCGAAAATCCGACTAGAAGCGGCTTTATGAAGATCGGCACCAGAGGCTCGAAAATGGCGCTGGCGCAGACCGGAGAGGTCGTGCGCCGCCTTGATGTCGCGCATCCGGGCCTTGGCGCTGAAGCGGTGAAATTCACGCCGCAGGGCGACCGCGACCAGACGTCAAAGCTCGACCGTCATGGCGGCAAGGGCGGCGCCTTCGTCGCGGAACTGCGCGCCGCGATGATGGCGGGCGAACTCGACTGCGCCATGCACTCGCTGAAAGACATGCCGGGCGATGAGGAAACGCCGGGCCTCGTCATTGCGGCGTATCTGAAGCGCGAGGCGGCGGAAGACGCGCTCATCCTTCCGAACGGCGTCAATGTCGACGCGATCGACAAGAAGCGTCTCGCCGGAAAAAAGATCGGCACGAATTCCGTTCGTCGCGCGGCCTATCTGAAACGGCTCTTTCCGAAATCGGAGATCATCCATTTTCGCGGCGCCGCTGACACGCGGCTTGAAAAACTAGACAAGGGGACGCCGCAGAAATTGCCGGATGGCGGAACCGTCGGCCCGGCGGATGCGCTTGTCATGGCCGCGTCAGGCCTCGCGCGCATCGGTCGCGCTGACCGGATTTCGCGCGTTCTGTCGGTTACGGAAATGTTGCCTTGCGTCGGGCAGGGGATTGTCGCCGTCGAATGTCCCGCATCCGCGTGGAAAACGCGCGAGCGCCTCGCCGCCATCGATGACGCCGAAACGCGCGCTATGGCGGAAGCAGAGCGTGAAATGCTTTGGGTTTTGAACGGTCATTGCAACGCGCCGATCGCCGGCCATGCGACGATCTCGGTTGCGCGCATGATATTGAAAGGCGCCGTCATCAGCCCTGACGGAAAAACGCTCATTGAAATTGAGGCGGAAGGCGCGATCGATCGACCGCGCGAGCTTGGGCGCTATGTCGGGCTGAAGCTTCTGGAACAAGGCGCCCAAGAAATTATCGACGCGACGCGGCTGTAATAAGCGAGGCGTTCAGCCGCCCTTCCGGTTCTTAATCAGATCATCGACAACGCCCGGATCGGCGAGCGTCGAGGTGTCGCCGAGATTGGAGAAGTCGTTTTCGGCGATCTTCCTCAATATGCGGCGCATGATCTTGCCGGAGCGGGTTTTCGGCAGGCCCGGCGCGAACTGGATGACGTCGGGTTTGGCGATGGCCCCGATTTCATTGCGCACATAGCCGACAAGTTCGCCTTCGAGTTTTTCAGACGGCGCAGAGCCCTGCATCAGGGTGACGTAGCAATAGATGCCCTGTCCCTTGACGTCGTGCGGATAGCCGACGACCGCGGCCTCGGCGACTTCCGGATGCGCGACGAGCGCGCTTTCGACTTCCGCCGTGCCGATGCGGTGGCCGGAAACATTCAAGACGTCATCGACGCGGCCCGTAATCCACCAATAGCCGTCTTCGTCGCGCTTGGCGCCGTCGCCGGTGAAATACATGCCGGGATAGGTCGAGAAATAAGTGTCGATGAAACGCTGGTGATCGCCATAGACGGTGCGCATCTGCCCCGGCCAGGAATCGAGCAGGACGAGATTGCCGTTGGTCGCGCCGTCAAGAAATTTTCCGTCAGCATCGACAAGCGCCGGTCTGACGCCGAAAAGAGGTTTCGTGGCGGAGCCGGGCTTCAGATCCGTCGCGCCGGGAAGAGGAGAAATGAGAACCCCGCCGGTTTCCGTCTGCCACCAGGTGTCGACGATCGGACAGCGCTCCTTGCCGACCGTTCTGTAATACCAGAGCCATGCTTCCGGGTTGATAGGCTCGCCGACCGTGCCGAGAAGGCGGACCGATGAAAGATCGGCGGCGTTCACCGGCGCTTCGCCCTCGCGCATCAGCGAGCGCAGCGCCGTCGGCGCCGTGTAGAATATATTGACCTTGTGTTTCTCGCAGACGCGCCAGAAACGCGACATGTCGGGATAAGTCGGCACGCCCTCGAACATCAGCGTCGTCGCGCCGTTCGCGAGCGGGCCGTAGACGATATAGGTGTGACCCGTCACCCAGCCGACATCGGCGGTGCACCAGTAGATTTCTCCCGGCCGATAATCGAAGACCGCTTCATGCGTGAACGCGGCGTAGACGAGATAGCCGCCTGTCGTATGGAGGACGCCTTTCGGTTTTCCGGTCGAGCCGGAGGTGTAAAGAATGAACAGCGGGTCTTCCGCGTTCATCACCTCAGCAGGGCATTCGGCGGGAACGTCCTCGCGCGATTCATGCCACCACAGATCGCGTCCCTTGCTGAAAGCGATGTCGCCGCCGGTGCGCTTGACGACAAGCACGAGACGAACCCCATCCGTCTTGGCCAGCGCGGCGTCGACATTGCGCTTGAGCGGAATTTTTTTTCCGCCCCTGAGGCCCTCGTCAGCCGTGACGATCGCCGTCGGCGCGCAATCGTCGATGCGGCTGGCGAGGCTGTCCGGCGAAAAGCCGCCGAAGACGACGGAGTGAACGGCGCCGATGCGCGCGCAGGCAAGCATGGCGTAGGCCGCTTCCGGGATCATCGGCATATAGATGATGACGCGGTCGCCGCGTTTGACGTTGCGCGCTTTTAAGATGTTCGCCATCCGGCAGACTTCGGCGTGAAGCTCGCCATAGGTGATATGGCGGTCGTCATTCGGATCGTCGCCCTCCCAGATGATCGCGACGTCGTTTTCGCGCTCGGGCAGATGCCGGTCGATGCAGTTATAGGCGGCGTTGAGTTTTCCGTCCTCGAACCAGCGAATGCGGAAGTCTTCCTTCTTAAAGGAGACGTCCTTGATCTTTGTCGGCGATTTCACCCAGTCGATGCGCGCCGCGACTTCCTTCCAGAAGTTTTGCGGATCATCGACGGACCGCCTGTATTCCCGCTCGTAGCGCTCCTTCGTATAGAGCGCGCGTGCGGCGACGTCTTCCTTGACTGGGATGATGTCGGTCATTGGTCGCCTTTTTGAATCAATTCGCCGGTTTCAGAACCGCTTTCGTCTCAAGGAACTCTTCAACGCCGAGCGTTCCCCATTCGCGGCCGTTGCCGGATTGCTTGTAGCCGCCGAACGGCGCGGTCGCGTCGACGCCTGCGCCGTTAAGGTGGATGTTGCCGGCGCGGATGCGTTTCGCGACCTTCCGCGCATGATTGATGTCGCCGGAATAGATATAGCCGGACAGGCCGTAGGGCGTGTCATTGGCGATTGCGACCGCATCGTCCTCGTCCTTGTAAGGAATGATGGTGAGAACGGGGCCGAAAATTTCCTCGCGTGCGATCGTCATCTGGTTGTTCGCCCGCGCGAAGACAGTCGGCTTCACGTAATAGCCGGTTTCAAGACCTTCGGGTTTGCCGGGGCCGCCGGTCACCAGCTCTGCGCCTTCCTCGACGCCTTTCTTGATCAGCCCTTGAATCTTGTTCCACTGAACGTCGCTGACGACGGGCCCGATGACGACGCCGTCGGCGTTCGGATCGCCGACGCGGACTTTCGCCGCCGCTTCCCTTGCGATGGCGATCGCTTCGTCCATGCGGCCAGCCGGCACCAGCATGCGCGAGGGCGCGTTGCAGGACTGGCCCGAATTATTCATCATCGCCATGACGCCGCGCGAGACGGCTTTCTTGAAGTCGGCGTCATCGAGAATGATGTTGGCGCTTTTGCCGCCAAGCTCCTGCGCGACGCGCTTGACGGTCGGCGCGGCGTTCTTGGCGACTTCTACGCCGGCTCGCGTCGATCCGGTGAACGACACCATGTCGACTTCGGGGTGAGACGACATGGCGGCGCCGACTTCCGGCCCCATGCCGTCGACAAGGTTGAAGACGCCCTTCGGGACGCCGGCGGAATGCAGGATCTCCGCGAAAATATGCGCCGAGTAGGGCGCGACTTCCGACGGCTTCAACACCATCGTGCAGCCGGCCGCAAGCGCCGGCGCGACCTTGCAAGCGATCTGGTTCATCGGCCAGTTCCACGGCGTGATGAGCGCGCAAACGCCGATCGGCTCTCTGACCAGCCAGTGCGTTCCCTTGTCCTTTTCAAATTCGATTTCATCAAGCGCGGTCATCGCTGTCTGGAAATGCCCGAGGGAGGAAGCCGACTGCGCATGAAGCGCAAGGCCTTTCGGCGCGCCCATTTCCTCGGTGATCGCGCGCGCCATCTCCTCGTTGCGTTTCAAATACTCGTCGATGATGCGTTGGAGCAGCGCCTTGCGTTCGGCGATTGACGTGTTCGAGTAGCTTTCGAATGCGGCGCGCGCGGCCTTGACGGCGCGATCGACATCGCTCGCATCGCCAAGGGATATCTTGGCGAACGGCGTTTCCGTCGCCGGGTTGATGACATCGAGCTTGCCCTTGCCGTGCGGTTCGACCCATTCGCCGTCGATATAGAATTTCGTCAGGTCGCGCATGCTTGCCTCTCCATGAAAGCGGGAAAAGCAATGCTAGAGCGGCTGTCGAAAAAGGGAAACCCGGCGACGCTGTCAAAAAACCGTTTCAGCTGTCGACGAGATAAAGCGGACAGGAATCGAGCTTTTCGGCCGTCGCGGTGAAGCCGACATAGTCCAAACGAAGTCGAGCCCCCGGCGCTGCGGCGGCGACGCCGGCGAAATTTTCGCTGGCGTAAACGGCGCCGACGGGCGTTTGCGGCCGGCAAAGGGCGGTTACGAGGTTCTGGGCGAAACCGGCGCGGCCTTTATCGCTGCCGGCGTCAGCGACGCCCGCATCGAGCCAGATCCGCCGGTTTGCGCTTGCCGGCGACCCTGCGAGCGTTCCCGCCGCCACAGCGGCTTCGGCGGGCGTTGCAAAGGCGTAGATCGCCAAGTCGCCCTTCGTCTCGACGAATTGCGGGTCGCCGACGACGTCGGCGGCTGCGGCGCGTTTACCCATGCCTTCGACGACCAGCGCGCTGAATGACGCGAAAGCTTCGTCGCAGCGGTCTTTCGAGACCGCCGGCGGCCAATCATCTTCGAAAATCTCGGCGCGGCGCCCGAGCGCGCGCCAGATTTCCGCGTTTTCACGGCTGATCGAGTTCTCCGCCGAACGGCCTTTTTGAGTCGCGAAAACGCCGATCACGGCAGCGGCGAGATCGTCCGCCTGACGGATGGCGCGGCCCATCGCGATATGCGCGCCCAGCCGATAGGCTGCGCGAGAGGGCGCAAGGCGGCGCGACCATTCAACCGTCTTCGCCGCATCGATGCAGGCGACGAACCGTTCTTCCCAGTCGCCGCCGGCGGGTTTTACGGACGTCGTCAGGAACTCCGTCGGCGCCAGCGGCAGGTGAACATGCAGCGGCACGCCGGCTGCGATCAGCGCTTCGGCGAAAACGATGTCAGCGCCGGCGGCGAGCGCGCCGACCGCCGCAGTCAGCGGTTCATCCGCCAGGAACGCTTCGAAATTCTCCTTCAGGCGACGCGCCGCGTCGCAATCCTCGTCAGCGGCGAGCGGCCCGCTGAAAAACAGAACGGCGCCTTGCGGGACGGCATCGTCGATCCAGTCGTCATTTATCGGCAACGCGCCCGACAGCCGCCGCAACTGTTTTCGCGTCGTTGCGATCTTGCCGGGCGCGGCGTCAATCGCGCCGACGGCGGCGGCGAAGTCGGCGGCGGCGCCCGTCTTGTCACCCTCAATCAGTCGGCATTCGGCGAGCGTCGCGCGCGGCCAATAAGCCTCATCATCCTCGTCAATATCCTGCAGCGCCTCTTCGGCGCGCGCGCGAACGTCTTCGGCCAATTTCTTCGCGCGGCCGACATCGCCCGCCATCGCCCAAGTCGCCGCCGCATTGACGCCGGGATAAGTCGTCTTGAGGGCGCGAAAGACCTTCTCATATCCTTCCGCGGCGGTCGTCAGCGCCTTTTTGTCAGGGGTCTTTGCGCCAATGAATGCAAGATCGCGCCGCAGGCGCGGACCGATGCTGGCGACATCCTCATCCTTTGCGTCCGTCGTGAGCTTGAATGAATCAACAAGAGAGAGCGCCTCCCTGAGAGCGCCCATGCGCGCCATGGCGAGGACGGCGAGATATTTGAAGCGCTCATCGCGCGGCGCGCGTTTGACGCCCTCCATCGCAAGATCATAGGCGGCGCTGTTAAGGCCGAGATTGATGTGCGCGGAGATTTCCCAATAGGCGTCGCGTTCATGATCCTGCAGGGCGGACGCTTCATCCCCGGCAAGCTGCGACAGGCGTTTGCGGTTTTCGACGATGATGTCGCCGCCCTTGGCCTGAAGGATGAGGCCCGAACGCTCCCACATGGTCAGCGTTCGGTTCACATGCTCGCGGCTGACGCCGAGCATGTCTGCGATCTGCGTCTGCGGCAGGCGTCCGATCGCCGCCTGCGGCTCCCAGCGGTTGCCGGTTGCGATGGCGGCGAGCTGGGAGAGAAAGGCGGCGAGGCGGGTTTCGAGGGGGCTTTGCAAAGCGGCGGCGTGCCGGGCGGTCAGGTCGCGCATATACTCGGCCAGCGCGGCGATCGACGCCATCGACAGCGCTTCCGAGCGGCGCATCACTCGCATGAAGTCGGCGATCGGAATAGCGACGAGCGTCAGATTGGAAAGCGCGCGCCACTCGCTGTTGTGAGCGCGCCCGCCGTCGCCGAGCACTTCTCCGACGCGGACGAGGCCAATGACGTCGCCCGGACCCATGAGCGCGGCGAGCACCCCGGCGCGCAAGCGGGGCCCCCGTTCAAGGAGCGCCGCCGCGCCGCTTACGACAAGATAGAGTTCCTCTGTCTTGCCCCTTGCGGCGGCGACGGGTTTGCCCCGTTCAATGGCGAGGCTGCGCGCGCATCGCGCGAGCTCGGCGACATCATCCTCGCCGACGCCGCTGAAAAGCGGCGCGCCGACCAGCATCCGGGTCAGATAAGCCCGCTCAGCCTCTTTGCCGTTCCGCGTCACCCAACCCTCCTTGACGCGAGGGCAGTCTATCAGGGTTTGTCTTGATGCAAGCAAGGCTCGGTTCCCGCCGGCCGCGGGAAGCGCCAATAGCGCCGGAGCCCCAAAGTAAGGAAACGGCCGGACTGCTCCGACCGTTTCCACCTCCCCCAGGCTCGGGTTGCGTGATTGCGCGTTTCCCGGGTCTCCCCCGGATGGCGGG
>CALAZI010000173.1 GCA_937895955.1 uncultured Alphaproteobacteria bacterium
ATAGTCCGGACCGCTTCGGGATAATGAAGCCCGGCCGCAAGGCCGGGCTTTTTTCCGTTGCGGTCTTTGCTATCGTCCGGTTCGTGAACTTCGCTTCCGACAATTGGGCCGGCGCCCATCCCGATATCCTGAACGCCGTCCTGCGCGCCAATGTGGGCGCAGCGCCAGCCTATGGCGGCGACGAATTGACGAAGCGGGTTGAACGCAAGTTTTCCGATCTCTTCGAGCGCGACGTCGCGGTCTTCTTCGTCGCCACCGGCGGCGCGGCGAATTCGCTGGCGCTGTCGCAGATCTGCCCGCCCTGGGGAATGATCCTGTGCCATCAGGAATCGCACATCCAGATGGACGAATGCGGCGCGCCGGAATTTTTCACCGGCGGCGCGAAGCTTTTGCCGATGGAAGGCGATGCGGCGAAGCTGACGGCTCACGCCGTGACGCAGGTTTTGAAAGGCTTTCCCGATCGCCCGCCGCACGGCATGCCCGCATCGGCCCTGTCGATCACGCAGGCGAGCGAATGCGGCGCCGTCTATACGGTCGACGAGGTGAAGGCGCTCGGGCGCGTCGCGACAGACAATAATCTCAAATTCCATATGGACGGCGCGCGTTTCGCCAACGCGGTCGCAACGCTTCAATGCGCGCCGGCCGACATCACCTGGAAGGCGGGCGTTGATGTCTTGTCGTTCGGCGGCACGAAAAACGGCTGCCTGATCGCGGAAGCGGTCGTCTTTTTCAATCCGGAAGAAGCGAAGGATTTCATCTTTCGCCGCAAGCGCGCCGCGCAGCTTTTTTCAAAGATGCGGTTCGTCTCGGCGCAGTTTGACGCCTATCTCGCTGACGATCTCTGGCTCGTCATGGCGCGCCACGCGAATGCGATGGCGAAAAAACTCTCTGAGGGTTTGGCCGACGTCGGCTGCGAGATTTGGTACCCGACTGAGGCGAATGAAGTCTTCGTTTCATTTCCGCCGGGCGTTGAAGAAAAACTCGCCGCCGCCGGCGCCGCGTTTTATCCCTGGGCGACGCCCGGCGATCCCGCTGGCGGAACCATGCGGCGCCTCATCTGCTCCTGGGCGACGCGGGAGGAAGAGGTTGAGCGGTTCATCGCGGTTGCGCGCGGCCAGGGCGCTTCCCGCCTGCCCTGACCGATTTACCAACGCCGCCCCCGGGCGTATTTTCCGCCGATGTCCCGCACTATTTCCCTCTGGCGCTCGCGCGAGATCAGCGTTCACCGTTTTGATCATCCGGCCGAGCATGAAGACCAGCCTTACGAAGAGGTCGCGGGCGCTTTCATGGCGAGCTTTGTCGAGGCTGGCGCCTTCAATCTCGAAATCGGCCAAGGCCGATGGCGCGTCAAAACCGGCGACGTCATGCTGCATCATCCGGGCATGCGCTTTCGCGCCGGTTTTGACGAAGGCGGCTTCAATGACACCTGCCTGTCGGTCGTCTATCTCGCCGCCGAGGAAGAGCGCTTCGACATCCGCAAGAGCTGGCGATCGGATCAGCGGCGCGTTCTGAAAGACAGCAACCGCGTGCGGTTCCTGCGCTGGGGGATCGACCGCGCCATGCGGACAAATGAACCGATGCTGGCGGAGTATTGCGCCGCGTCGCTCTTTCGTCCGCATGATGATGAAGACCGTTCGCTCTATCGCGAACGCAAGCTCGACTGGTATGCGGAGCGCGTGCATGCGGCGCGCGCGCGGCTCGACGCCCGCTTTGACGAAGAGCATACGATCTCCGACCTCGCGCGGGATGTCGGCATGAGCGCCTTTCATTTCGCCCGAATCTTTTCCGAACTCGTCGGCGCGCCGCCGCATCGTTATCTCGCCGAGCGCCGCCTTGCCGCCGCAAGAGCGATGATTGAGGGCGGCGCCGGCGTCACCGAGGCGTGTTACGCCTGCGGCTTCAACAATCTCAGCCATTTCACGCGCAGTTTTGCGCGTCGGTTCGGCGCGCCGCCAAGCCGCATCGCGGCGGCGGGCTGAAATTCGCAAGAAAACGCAAGCGCCGGCGGTGCGGATCGCTAGGGTTCGGCGAAACGAAAGGAACCCAAAATGTTCAGTCTTTCCATAGCCGCCGCGCTCGCGCTGTCGCCGGCGGCGATCGAAAACGACAGAAAGGCCGTCGCCGATCTTGATACCGCCTATCAGGCGGCGGTTGAGCGGAACGACGCCGATGCGATGGCGAAAATCCTTCATGACGACATGATCCTTGTCGTCGGTCGAGGCGCCGTATTCACCGGCGCCGATCTCATCAAGGCGGCGCGCGAACGCGACGTCGACTATGAAGCGCAAGTCGAAGACGGAGGAACGCAGACCGTGCGGCTTTACGGTTCCGATACCGCAATCGTCACAGCGCGTCTTCACATCAAAGGAACGACGAAGACCGGCGACAGGATCGACAAGCGGCTCTGGTTCTCGGACACCTATGTGCGCACCGAAAAGGGCTGGCGATACGCTTTCGGTCAGGCCTCGCTCGCGCTGCCGGATGAAGGTGAATGAAACTCAAGCGAACGCCGCGCGCGCGACCGCCCGCATGTTGCAAGGCCGCAACGCGCGGTTCGGCGGCTCGACGCCCCGCGTCGCGCTTTCCTTGCGGAAGCGAAAACTCCTTTCGCCGCAGATGAAGACGATGAAGCCGCAGGCGGTCTCAGGATCGTTTCGCCGCCGGCGCCAAGGCCTTTTCCATCTTGAACAGCGGCACGTCGACGCCGGCGCGCGTCGAGGAACGGATCGCCTCGACCTTGCGGTAGCCGCAGGCTTCGTAGAGCGGGACGCCGGCGAGCGTCGCGCCCATCTCGGCGCGCCTGAAGCCCTCCTTCGCCGCCGCCGCCTCGCAGGCGTCAAGAACAAGCCGACCGACGCCGCGCCGGACATGGTCGGGATGGGTGTACATGGCGCGGATCTTCGCGGCGTCTTTTGCGGGGTCGAGAACGCCTGCGTCGCGCCCCGCCGAGTGATCGCCGCCGAACAGCGTCTTGCGCCGGCTCCAGCCGCCGCAGCCGACGATTTCCGCCCCGTCCTCGACGACGAAATAGGTCCGGTCGGCGATGATCTGGGTGTCGAGCCCCATGATGTCTTTCGAGGCCTCGATTTCCGCCGGCGTCAGGAAGCCTTTCTGAAGCTCCTCGATCGCCGCGCGCATTAACTTCGTGATCACGGGAATGTCGGCCTCGGTCGCAATGCGGATGGAAAGCGCCATGTTCTCGATCTGTTCAAGGGAATTTTGGGACGAATCGGCTGAAATCGTGGCGAATTTGCACCATCAGCGCAAGTTCTTCGCATTCAGCCGCGGGACGGCTTTTCGGCGCGGAGAACCCGCCTAAACTGCGCTTCAGCCCGGCTATTTAACCATAATCGGAGACGGCTTCCGCGGGGGCTCGGAACGCCGAAAAGACGCACAATCAGGGAGATAGGGTAACCATGAGAATTTCCAAGTCACGCTTCAGCCTGCTCGGCTGCGCGTCCGTCGCAACGATTGCGATGGCTGTCGCCGCGCCGGCCTTCGCCCAGCAACCGCGCGAGGGCGAGCTCGCCGACGCATCGACCGACGTCGTCATCACGGTCGGCACGCGCCGCGGCGAACGTTCGGCTTCTGACACGCCGGCGCCGATCGACGTCGTCGACGGCAGCGAACTGCTCAATCAGGGCGACAACGACATCCAGAACATCCTTCGGACGTCGGTTCCCTCCTATAACGTCAACACGCAGCCGATTTCCGACGCCGCGACGATCGTTCGCCCGGCGAACCTGCGCGGCCTGCCGCCTGACTCGACGCTCGTTCTGGTCAACGGCAAGCGCCGGCATCGCGCCGCCGTCATCTCCTTCCTCGGCGGCGGCCTTTCAGACGGCGCGCAGGGTCCCGACATTTCGGTCATCCCGGCGATCGCCTTGAAGCAGGTCGAAGTGCTGCGCGACGGCGCGTCCTCGCAATACGGTTCGGACGCCATCGCCGGCGTCATCAACTTCGTGCTGAAGGATTCCGACAGCGGCGGCTCGCTCGAAGGCGAGTGGGGCCAGACCTATAAGGGCGACGGCGACCAGTGGTCGATCGCGGCGAATATCGGCTTGCCGATTCCGATCGCGGAAGGCGGCTTCCTCAACATCAGCGGCGAATTCGGCGAAACCGACGCGACGGACCGCTCGGTCCAGCGCGACGACGCCGCGGCGCTGATCGCCGCCGGCAACACCGCCGTCGCGAGCCCCACTGTGAACACGGTGACCGGCGATCACGTCCAGATCTGGGGCCAGCCCAACGTCAAGGACGATCTGAAACTCTTCGCGAACGCGGCGATCCCGTTCTCTGAATCGTTCGAGCTTTACACCTTCGGCAACTACGCCGAGCGCACGGTCGACGGCGGCTTCTTCTACCGCAACCCGACCAACCGCGCGGGCGTTTTCGCCGGACCGGAAGTCGATCCCGACACCGGCCTCGTCGATGTCGCCGATCTTGACATGGACAACGTGCCGTCAGTCAAAGTCGGCGACTTGTCTGTCGACACGGCGGGCGATTGCATCGACGGCATTCCGCTCACCAATGGCGGGCTGATCCCGGATCCGACATTCCTCGCCTCGATTCAGTCGGACGCCAACTGCTTCTCATTCGTCGAGATGTTCCCGGGCGGCTTCACGCCGCGCTTCGGCGGCGATCTGAAAGACTATTCGATCGTCGGCGGTTTCCGCGGCGAGATCGGCGAGCGGATGACCTACGACCTCAGCTTCACCCGCGGCGACAGCAAGGTCGATTTCTTCATCAACAATACGATCAACGCCAGCCTCGGGCCGAATACGCCGACTTCGTTCTATCCCGGCTCCTATGAGCAGAAGGACACGAATTTCAACGCGGATTTCACCTATTCGATCCCTGTTGACACCTTCGCCTCCGACATGATCCTCGCCTTCGGCTTCGAACACCGCAAGGAAGAGTTCATCATCACAGCCGGCCAGCCCGAATCCTATATCATCGGTCCGCTGTCCGCAGCTTCGCTCGCCTATCCGAGCGGCCAGGGCTTCTCGTCTTCGTCGAACGGCTTCCCGGGCTTCACGCCGGCGGCCGAAGGCTCGAATTCGCAGAAGAACTACGCCATCTACGGCGAAGTTGAAGCTGACGTCACCGACGCCTTCACGCTGCAGGGCGCCGTGCGGTACGAAGATTTCTACGACTCCTTCGGCGGCACGACGAACTGGAAGGTCGGCGCCAAATACGACCTCGCCGACAATTTCGTCGTTCGCAGCACCTATTCGACCGGCTTCCACGCCCCGACCGGCGGCCAGGCGAACGTCATCAACACGACGACGCAGTTCAACGGCACGCAGCTTGTCGATCTCGGCACGCTGCCCTTGTCGAGCGCTGCGGGCCAGTTCATCGCCGACCGGCTTGAAATGTCGACGGGCGTCCGTCCGACGCTTGGGCCGGAAGAATCGAAGAACTTCACCGCCGGCGTCGCCTTCAATCTCGGCGCCATCGGCTTCACGGTCGACTATTTCCGCATCAACGTGAAGGACCGCATCGCGCTGTCCGACGCGCAAGACTTCCTGGCGGAGCTGCTGGAAGTGGCGGCGGAGAACATGATCGCCGTGCCGATGGGCTCCTCGACCAGCCAGGTGATCAACATTCTCGACGCCAACGGCGTCCTGAACGCCTCCGACTTCACCGGCTTCCAGGACCTGTCGCAGTTCTCGTTCTTCACCAATTCGTTCGACACGAGAACGCAAGGCATCGACGTCGTCGCGAACACGAGCTTCGAGCTTTCGAGCAATTCGCGGACGACGGCGGCGCTCGCCTTCAACTGGACCGACACGAAAGTGACGGATTTCGGCACGAGCACGGCCGCGCCCTTGGGCGGCGGTCGCGCCTACATCATCGAAAACGGCCTGCCTGAAGTGCGCGGCAACCTGACGCTCAATCACTTCGCCGGCATTTTCCACGGGCTCGCCCGCGTCAACTATTACGGCAGCTTCTTTGAGTGCCATGTCGACGCCTACGGCTCGACGCCGCCGACCTTCTGCGACCTGCCGTTCGACGCGGGCGCGCAGATCACGCTTGATCTCGAAGCGGGATTTGAAGTGGCCGACGGCGTTGAAATCATCGCCGGCGCGCAGAACGTCTTCGATTCCTATCCGGACTCGCTCGTCGGTCCCGGCTTCGCCGGCATCGTCGGCTCGCAATATCCGGCGACGGCGCCCGGCGGTTATAAGGGCGGCTTCTACTACTTCCGCACGCGGGTGACGTTCTAACCCCGAAGCGATAATCGAACGGAAGGGGCGCGGGCGACCGCGCCCCTTTCTTTTGCGCGGTCAGTGAGCGCTGACGACGCCGGCGTCGGTGTTGCCCCGCGCGCGGATGTTGAGGAGCTCGACGAAGAGCGAGAAGGCGATCGCGAAATAGAGATAGCCGCGCGGGATGTGAAAGCCCGCGCCGTCCGCGACGAGCGCGACGCCGACAAGCAGGATGAAGGCGAGGGCGAGCATTTTCGTCGTCGGATGCTTGTCGATGAAGCCCGCCAACGGCGCGGCGGCGAGCGCCATGACGATGGTTGAAAGAATGACCGCCGCGAACATGACGGAAAGCATCTCGGTCATGCCGACCGCGGTGATGACGCTGTCGAGCGAAAAGACGACATTGATGACGAGAAGCTGAACGAGAACCCCGTTGAAGGAGGTTTTGGCTTTCGACGCCTCATGATCCGTTCCCTCGACCGCGGCGTGAATTTCCTGCGTGCCTTTCCAGAGAAGGAACAGCCCGCCGGCGAAGAGGATGAGATCCTTCACCGTGATGTCGGCGAAAGCGTGCTGGGCGTGGACGTCGCCATGCGCGACGAATTCGGCGAGCGCGTCCGGCAGGTGAAAGATCGGCTCCTTGTCGAGGCCGATGATCCAGAAAACGCCGCCGAGCATGGCGATCCTCAAGACCATCGCGCCCCAGACGCCGACGCGCCGCGCCGTCGCTTGCGCCTTTCCCTTGAGATTGCCGACGGCGATCGAAACGAAAAGCAGATTGTCGACGCCGAGAATGATTTCGAGAAAGGTGAGCGTGACGAGACTGCCCCAAAACGCCGGCGAGGCGAAAAGCTCTTCCATGATAATCCCCTAGATCCAGCCCTGAGTTTCGCGTGAGGCGATCGCCTCCAGCAAGTCGATCATCGGTCCCGATGCGTTAAGGCAGGGAATAGCTGCGAATTGCTCGCCGCCGGCCTCGCGGAACGCTTCGGCGCCGGCGATCGCGATTTCTTCCAGCGTTTCAAGACAGTCCGCCGCAAAGCCCGGCGTCATCACGACGAGACGCCGGACGCCCGCGCGCGCGAGATCGCGGATCGTCGCGTCGGTCGCCGGCGTCAGCCATTCCTCGCGTCCGAATTTGGACTGGAAGGCGAGCGGCGCGAAATCCGCCGTCCAGCCCATGGCCTCGCGGATCAAACGCGCCGTTTTCGCGCAATGGCAGTAATAGGGATCGCCCGCATCGAGATGTCTTTTGGGCGTTCCGTGAAAGGAGAGAATGACCCGCTCCGGCGCCCAGCCGAGCGATGAAAGATGCGTCTCGGCGACGGCTTTCAGGGCGCCGATATAGGCGGGATCGTCATGGAAGGGCGGCGCGATCCGGATCGCCGGCTGCCGGTTCATGGCTTTCAGCGCGTCGAAGGCCGCGTCGGCGACGCTCGCCGATGTCGATTGCGAATATTGCGGATACATCGGAATGACGAGGAGACGGTCGGCGCCCGCCTCCTTCATTGCAACGATCCGGTCACGGATCGACGGCGCGCCGTAGCGCATCGCGAAGTCGACGATCGCCCTTTCGCCGATCCGTTCGGAAAGGGCCCGCGCCGCTTCCTTCGTGTGTAAGCGCAAGGGCGATCCCTCCTCGGTCCATATCTTGGCGTAGGCTTTCGCCGACCGCGCCGGGCGGGTGTTCAAAATGACGCCGTGAAGGATCGGCAGCCAGAGCGCGCGCGGCAAATCGACGACGCGGGCGTCGGACAGGAATTCCGCGAGATAGCGGCGCACCGCGTGCGCGGTCGGCGCTTCGGGCGTGCCGAGATTGACGATCAGGACGCCGATGCGGCCGTGGCTGACGGGCGGATGGCCGGCGGGTCGGAACGCATCGGATTGAGGGGTCATGGGCTCGTTACGGGCTGGCTGGCTGATCGGTTCGGCAGGTCATTTGTCACACAGATGAAAGATAACCGTCACAAAATTGATATGGAAAAAAACGAGGTTCCGCCCCGATTTTCGGGGTCCGCCAATTGGACAGGCGGACGCAGCGGGGTCAAGGATCATGGAATTTTTCGGCGTCGGCATCTGGGCGATCTTGGGCTTCGCCTTCGCAGCTTACGCAGTCGTCGGCAATGACGCGCTGCAAACGCTCGGCACATTCATTTCGTCGAACCAGAAACTTCCCTGGTGGGCGCTCTTCCTCTTCGCCGCGACGGTTCTCGTCGTCGTTTTCATCATCGGCTATATCCAGTTTGACGGCGATCCCTCATGGGGACGCCTCTCCAACGCCAAGAAATATCCTGAATTCGAAGCGCAATGGTACCATGTCGTGCCGGCCGCCGCGCTGTTGATCATAACGCGCCTCGGCCTGCCGGTTTCGACGAGTTTCATGATCCTGTCGATCTTCGCGACGATGGCGGGCATGCAGTCGATGATCCAGAAATCGGCTTACGCCTATGTGATGTCGCTCGGCCTAGGGCTTGTCGCCTATACGGTTCTTGCGCCGACGCTCGAGCGTCATTTCATGAAGACGCCTGAGCATGCGCAGCGCCCTCACTGGATTCTCTTTCAGTGGGTGACGACGGCCTATCTCTGGGCGGTGTGGCTCATTCAGGATTTCGCCAATATCTACGTCTTCCTGCCGCGCCAGCTCAGCATGGAGCAGGCGGTCGTCAGCGTCGGCCTCATCATGCTCCTGCTGATGATCACTTTCATCAACGGCGGCGGACCGGTGCAGCGCATTCTGAAGACGAAAACCAGCGTCACGGACATTCGCTCGGCGACGCTGATCGACTTCTTCTACGCCTCGATCCTCGCCTATTTCGCCTATGTTTCGAAAACGCCGATGTCGACGACCTGGGCGTTTCTCGGCTTCATCGGCGGCCGCGAAATCGCGCTGGCGACGATCGACAAGGTGCGCTCGCCGGGCGCGACGCTGAAAATCGTCGGCATGGACGCCGGCAAGGCGCTTTTCGGTCTTGCGATTTCAGTCGGCCTCGCCGTCGGCCTGCCGCGTCTCGCCGCATCGATGACGGCGGGCTGAAAGCCTCACTCGGCCGCGCGTTTGACGCCGCCGGGCGCGGCGTTCTCTTCGGGCGTCTTTCTTGCGGCGATCTTGGCGTCGATTTCCGACAGGCGAATGTCGCGCTCGCGCTTTTGTTCGTCGGTGAGGCCGACGCCGTCCGCGGCGAGCCGCTGGATCGCGACATAATCGAGCTTGCCGGTGCCGAGGACCGGCACTTCCGCGACGGAAACGATCTTTTTCGGCACGGCGAGTTCGGGAACGCCGTGATTTTGCGCCCAGGCGAGCAATTGCGAACGCTCCGGCGCCTCTCTGTCGGTGACGAGAACGATCTGCTCACCCTTCTTTTCGTCAGGAAGGATCGCGGCGGCGTGCATGTTGTCCGGCCAGACGGCGGTCGCGCAGTTTTCAACGACGGCGAGCGAGACCATCTCGCCGCCGATCTTGGCGAAACGCTTCATCCGCCCACGGATCGACATGTAGCCGCCTTCGTCGAAGGCGACGATGTCGCCGGTGTCGTGCCAGCCGCCTTCCAGCGGCTTGATCACGCCCGGCGCGTCCGGCGTGATGTAGCCCTGCATGATGTTGGGGCCCTTGACGAAAAGCCGCTGGCCGCCGGAAAGGCCGTCAACCGGCTCAAGCCGCCACATGACGCCCGGCAGAAGCTTTCCGACCGTGCCGGAGCGAATGTCGCCCGGCTGGTTCGCCGCGAGGACGGGCGCGGCTTCGGTGACGCCGTAGCCTTCCAGCACTTCAAATCCGAAGCGCCGTTCAGCCGCCTGGCGGGTTTCGTCCTTGACGCGCTCAGCGCCGCAGACGGCGATCCGAAGCGAGGACATGCCGCCGTCATCGCTCGCGCGCATATATTGCTGAAGGAACGTGTCCGTTGCGAACAGAACCGTCGCGCCGGTCTCGAATATCCGCTGCGGAATGATTTTCGTCTGCAGCGGCGAGGGATGAAAGACGACCTTGTAGCCGTTCAGGATCGGCCACAGCGACCCCGCGGTCAGCCCGTAGCAGTGAAAGGTCGGCAGCGGGTTGAAGAAAATGTCGGAAGGGAGAATTTCGACATGTTCCGCGATCTGATAGATGTTTGAAAGAATATTGGCGTGGCTGAGCGCAACGCCTTTCGGATCGCCTTCCGTGCCCGAGGTGAACAGAACGATGCCGGTGCTGTCAGGATCGGGGCTCGCCGAGAAAAGGCGCGGCAGCAAGGGGCCGAGAACGGCGCGCGCCTTGTCGATCGGCGTCAGCGCCTCCTTCATGTCTTCAAGATAAAGAAACTCGACCGCGCCGCTCAGCTCCTGAACGAGCGGCTCAAGCTTCGCCATCTCGATGAATTTATGCGCGGTGACGACTTTCTTCACTTCAGCCGCGCGCGCGGCGGCCTTCAGATTGCGCGCGCCTGAGGTGAAGTTGAACATCGCCGGCGTTCGGCCGGCTGCGAAGGCGGACATCAGCGCAATGATCGCGCCGGCGCCGGTCGGCAGCATCACGCCGACTTTCTCGCCCCTGCCGGTGACGCGCGCCAGGGGCCCGCTCAACGCGAAGCTTGCGCGAATGATTTCCTGATAGGTCAGCTCGCGGCCGTCGCCGTCAATCAAGGCGACGGCTTTCGCGCCTTTCTTGTGCGAGGCGGCGAGAAGCGCGTGAAAGATCGATTTGCGCGACCGACGCTCAATGCGCCGCTCGATGCGTTGCGATGCCTCACTCATATGCAGCCCTTTTCAAGGACGGCGCCGTCTTCGCCGCGCGCCCGCTTCCACAAAGTCCGCCGCCGCCTCGGCGGCCCGCCGTCCCGATTGCGCCCCTGTCGCGATCCGCGCACGTCATATTGCGCGATATTACAAAATGGTCAGTCCCCGGCCAAGGCAATTCGACGGCGCCCGGATGGACTCGCTCGATGTAAGTGAGCGTTCACTTACATAGTGACAGGAGCCCTTCCCGTCAAGAAGACGCACTCACAAGCGGGGAATAAACGCGCCGCATCAGCGTGCGTGCGGCGCTTCATGGTTAACCGTTAACCCTGTTTCGACCGTTTGGGCGGACTTATCCCACCCCTCTCCGGCGGCCTTATTGTTAGGCGGCGTGAGGAAGCTGATGCGGTTTCCCGCTCATTCCGGCGAAAGCCGGGATCCAACCTTAGCGATTAATGGACCCCGGCTTTGGCCGGGGTGGGCGAGTGTCGGATCAAGGCGGAGAAAGGAGGATGCGCATGTCAAAACATTACGCCGCGCAATCGCGCGCGCATTCGCCATCCGCGCGAATTTTCAGCTTGCGGATAATGCGGACAAAACCGCGACGACCCGCATTCGGGCTCGATTCAAGCCCATGCCGGGCGCGGGGACTATCCGCCTTGTACGGATTATTTTTCGCGCAAAACGCGAAAGCGCGCGCAAGAAAAAAGGGCGCCGAAAAGCGCCCTTTCGAAAATTGACAATGACGCAAACGTCAGCGGATCGCTTTTTGAAGCGCCTCGACGAGATCGGTCTTTTCCCAGGAAAAGCCGCCTTCGGCGTCGGGCTCGCGGCCGAAATGGCCGTAGGCGGCGGTGCGCGCATAGATCGGCTTGTTGAGATCGAGATGGCGGCGGATGCCCGACGGCGTCAGGTCCATCGCTTCGCGCAGCGCGCGCTCAAGCGCGGCCTCATCGACGCGGCCCGTGCCGTGCAGGTCGACATAAACGGAAAGCGGCTCGGCGACGCCGATGGCGTAGGAAAGCTGGATGGTGCAGCGCTCGGCCATTTCCGCCGCGACGACGTTTTTGGCGAGATAGCGCGCGGCGTAGGCGGCGGAACGGTCGACTTTCGTCGTGTCCTTGCCGGAAAAGGCGCCGCCGCCATGCGGGGCCGCGCCGCCATAGGTGTCGACGATGATCTTGCGGCCGGTCAGGCCGGCGTCGCCGTCCGGTCCGCCGATGACGAATTTGCCGGTCGGATTGACGTGCCATTTGCAGTCGGCGGCGATTCTCAGATCGCCGAGCGCGTCGCGGATATAGGGTTCGACGACGCTGCGCACTTTCCGCGAATCCCAGGAAGCGTCGAGATGCTGGGTCGACAGGACGATCGAGACCGCTTCGGTCGGCTTGCCGTCCTGATATTTGACCGTGACCTGGCTTTTCGCATCGGGGCCGAGCCGGCCGGCTTCGCCCTCGCCCTTATGGCGCGCCTCGGCGAGAAGCTCGAGAATCTTGTGGCTGTAATAGATCGGCGCCGGCATGAGGGCCGGCGTTTCGCGGCAGGCGTAGCCGAACATGATGCCCTGATCGCCGGCCCCTTCGGCGTTCGCGTCGGCCGCCTTGTCGACGCCCTGCGCAATGTCCGCGGACTGACCATGCAGCAGAACGTCGACTACGGCGTTCTTCCAGTGGAAGCCGTCCTGCTCGTAGCCGATGTCCTTGATCGCCGAACGCGCGGCCTCGATGAAACGATCGGGCTTCACATGCGTCGCGTCGCGCATCAGCGTGTCGGGAACGCGCACTTCGCCGGCGATGACGACGCGGTTCGTCGTCGTCAAAGTCTCGCAGGCGCAGCGGACGTTCCAGGAATTCATCCCGGTATCGGCCGCTTCGCGGTAAACGAGATCGACGATTTCATCGGAAATCCGGTCGCAGACCTTGTCAGGGTGGCCTTCCGATACGCTCTCGCTGGTGAACAGATACGACTGACGCGCCATAGACCCCGCCGTTCCTCATATAAGGAAAAGTTTATACGTTCGGCGGCTTCTAGCGAAGCCGATCCTCAATGTCCACCGGCGCGCGGCGCGTCAGCTTTCGCCGGCGTCGCCGACAGACAGCGATTTGACGAGCTCAAGCACGCGCTTCCTGATCTTCGGGTCCTTGATCGAGGAGAAATGCTTGCAGAGCTGAACCCCTTCGGGCGTGTTCAGGAGCTCCATCATCGCCGCGCCGTCATCCGCGCTCGCCTCGGCGAAGCCGTAGGAGCGTCCGGTGCCGACGTCGTAATCGTCGAAAAAGAACTGAATCGGCACGCCGAGAATATGGGAAATCTCGAAAACCCGGCTCGCCCCGATCCGGTTGACGCCCTTTTCGTATTTCTGGATCTGCTGGAACGTCAGGCCGAGCGCATCCGCAAGCTTGTCCTGACTCATGCCCAGCATCGTCCGCCTAAGCCTCACCCGCCCGCCGACGTGAATGTCGATCGGATGAGGCTTTTTCTCTTCAGCCATGCCGCCCTTCCTGCTTCAACGACGCCCGTCAGCCCAACGGTTTCAAGCCGCCAAAGTATCTCCAACCCGGCGAGCATAAGCCAATCCGGATGGCGCGCAAAGGTTGTGGCGCACTCAGCTTCTGATGCGGCTTGGGAAAAATCCTATAAACGCGCCGCCGATCAGCATCAGCGCGAAAAGAAGATCGCCGACCCGGGCGTAGAGCGTCGCCGGCAGCGCTTCAGGCAGCGGCGCGTCAATGACCCCGGTCTCGTAAAGGCCGATGCGGCGGACGACCCGGCCCGCCCCGTCGATAAGGCCCGAAACGCCGGAATTGGCGGACCGCGCCATCGGCAGGCCGGTCTCGATCGACCGCAGGCGCGCCTGGTCGAAATGCTGGCGCGGTCCGGAGGAATCGCCGAACCAGCTGTCATTGGTGACGGTCGCGATCCAGTCGGGCCTGTCGCCCTTCGGATAGACGCGGCCGGGAAAGATCGCCTCATAGCAGATGAGCGGCGCGAAAGCGGGGCCGCCGGCGCGGATCGTCTGGGGCCCCCGCCCCTTCGCGAAGCCGTCATCGCCATAGGGCGTCAGTTCGGACAGGCCGAGCGCCTTCATCAATCCGAACAGAGGCAGATACTCGCCGAACGGCACGAGGTGATGCTTGTCGTAATGGGCGACGGGCGCTCGCCCCGACGCCGTCCCGGCGATCACCGAGATCGAGTTGTAATAAAGCGTCTTTCCCGCGTCGCCGGTTTCGCGCCGCACCGCGCCGGCGAGGAGCACGGCGTTTTCGGGAAGCCGCCGCGAAAGGGCCTCAAGCCCTTCCGGGACCTCGTCAATGACCGGAACGGCGTTTTCCGGCCAGAGAATGAAGCCGATGCCGGTCGCCGGCGCCGCGCCGGCGGAAAGCGCGATCTGGCGTTCGTAATTCCGTCGCCAGAGATCGGGATCGATCTTCTCGCGCTGGGGGATGTTGGGCTGAACGATCCTGACATAGGCGTCCGGATGATCCGCGGGCGGATGAAGCGCGAGGCGAAGGGCGCCGACCGCGACAATCGCCGCCGCCGCGGCGAGCGCGGCGAGCGCGCCTTTCCTGAGGCCCCGAGCGCCCTCGTCTTTCAGCGCCATCGGCGCCGTCGCGATCAGAAGGACGATGAAGCTGAGCCCGTATGCGCCCCACCAGGCGGCGGTCTGCGCGCCGATCGCGGTTCCGGCGAGCGCTTGCCCCGGCAAATTCCAGGGCAGGCCGGTGAGAATGTGCCCGCGTGCGTATTCGGCCGCCATGTAGAGCGCGGCGAAGGAAAAGATCCGCTCCCATCCCGCGCCGCCGTAACGCGCGCAGAGCCCCGTCGCGAGCCCCGTGAAAAGCGCGAGGAACGCCGGCAGGCCGGAAACCGCGAAAGGCGCCATCCAGGCGAACTCCTCCGCCTGCACCAGAAAGGCGAAACCGACCCAGAAAAGACTGACGAGGAAATAGCCGAAGCCGAAAAACCAGCCGGCCGAAAAGCCGCGGCGAAACGGGCGCTCGCTCGTCCGCGCGCCGTCGATGAGAAGGATGAGGATGCAAAACCCGGCGAGGATCAGCGGCAGCAGATAGAACGGCGCCTGGGCGAGCGCCGAAAGGACGCCGGCGATGAAGGCCGCCGCCCGGCGCCGCCAGCCGGCGAGGCTTTCCGTCGCCGCGATGATGGAAAGAAGCGCCGCGCTCACTCGCCGGCCTGCGCCTGCGGTTCGGCGGGCGCCGGAGTTCTCCGTATACGGACTTTTCTGATCTTGCGGGCGTCCGCCTCAACGACCTCGAAATCGTATCCGGAAGGATGCGACAGGACCTCGCCGCGCTGGGGAACGCGCCCGGCGAGCGCGACGACAAGACCACCGATCGTGTCGACCTCGTCCGTGTCGCCTTCGATGGTGATGCCCGTCGTTTCGGAAAATTCCTCAAGCTCGACGCGCCCGTCCGCCTCCCAACCGCCGCCCTGGCGCGCGACAATGGTCGGGGCGATGTCGTCGTCATGCTCGTCATTGATGTCGCCGACGATCTCCTCGACGAGATCCTCGATCGTCAAAAGCCCGTCCGTGCCGCCGAATTCGTCGATGACGAGGGCCATATGAACGCGGCTCGCCTGCATGCGCAGCAAGAGGTCCGTGACGCGCATCGACTGCGGCACGTAAAGCACGGTGCGGCGAATGCTCTTGAGGATCGGTTCGTCGGAAGGCGCCGGCGGATCGGCGATCAGCGCGACGACGTCCTTGATGTGGACCATGCCGACCGGATCGTCGAGATCGCCGCGATAGACGGGAAGGCGGGAATGGCCGGCTTCCGAAAACGTCTTGATCAGCGCGTCAAGCGGCGTGTCGATGTCGACCGCGATGATGTCGGCGCGCGGGGCCATGACGTCGGCGACGCGCTTTTCATCGAAGGCGATGACGTTCTCGATCATTTCGCGGCGCGCGCGCGGCAGACGCAGCGCGGCTTCGCGCTGGCCGTCGTCAAGCGCGTCGGCGAAATGGGAATCGCCCGCCTTGCGGGTGAAAATTCCCTTCAGCCGGTCAAAGAAGCGGATCTGGCCCGGTTCGTCGTCATTCGCGCCTTCCTGAGGGCCGATGCGATCGGATATGTCGCCCGCATCGCTCATTCAGGGCGTCTCCTGCGCATAAGGGTCGGCGACGCCGAGCGCGGCGAGAATGCGCGTTTCAAGGCTTTCCATTTCATTCGCGTCTTCGTCGGCCTCATGATCATAGCCGACAAGGTGAAGCAACCCGTGCACTATAAGATGCGCCGCGTGATCGCGAAAGGCGATCCTCGCCGCATCCGCCTCCCTTTCGCAGGTTTCATAGGCGATCGCGATGTCGCCGAGAAAGCCGCCGCCCGCCCCGGACGGAAAGGAAAGAACATTGGTCGGCTTGTCGATCTTGCGGAAACGGCGGTTGAGATCGGCGAGCGTTTCGTCATCGGCGAGAAGGAGCGCGGCGCCCTTCGCGAGGGCGGGTTCGAAGGATGCTGCCGCGTCGCGGCAGTTTTCAGCGAACGCCGCCGCCGCGCCGAGCGCTTTTTCCCAGCGCCCGTCGTCGATCACGACGTCGAAAGTCTCGTCAAGGCTCATCGGGTCATCGACCGTTCAGCGCCGGCGCGCGGCGTCGCGCGCGTCATAAGCGTCGATGATGCGCGCGACGAGCGGATGGCGCACGACGTCGGCGGCGGTGAAACGCGAGATCCTGACGCCTTCAACGCCGTCGAGAAGAGCGAGGGCGTCGGCGAGGCCGGAAATTTCGCCGGCCGGCAGGTCGCTTTGCGACGGATCGCCCGTCACCGCCATATGCGAGCCTTCGCCAAGGCGCGTCAGGAACATTTTCGTCTGCGCGACCGTCGCATTCTGCGCTTCGTCGAGGATGACGGCGGCGCGCGCCAGCGTGCGCCCGCGCATGAAGGCGAGCGGCGCGATCTCGATCTCGCCCGACGCGATGCGGCGTTCGACATAATCGGCGTGCAGCATGTCGCCCAGCGCATCGTAGAGCGGGCGAAGATAGGGATCGACTTTTTCCTTCATGTCGCCGGGCAGGAAGCCGATGCGCTCGCCCGCTTCAAGCGCGGGTCTGGAAAGGATGATGCGCTCTACCTTGCCGGCGAGATAAAGCCCGACCGCATGCGCGACCGCGACATAGGTCTTGCCGGTGCCGGCGGGGCCGACGCCGAAATTGAGATCGGCGCCGCTGAGCGCCTCCATATAGGCGCGCTGGGCGGCCGTCCGTGGGCTGATCAACCGCTTCGGCGTCTTGATCGAAACGCCCGTCTCGCCCTTTTGCGCCGGATCGCCCTGGCGCAGCTTGGCGGCGGCGCGCACGTCGTCCGACGCGATCGCCTGACCGGCGCTCAAACGCTCGTAAAGCCGGCGCAGCACGGCGGCGGCTTCGGCGCGCGCCGGGGCGGGGCCTGAAATGGTGAGGACGTTGCCGAGCGGGTCGATCCTGACGCCGAAGGCTTTCTCGATGATCTGGAGATGCGCGTCATGCTCGCCGGACAGGCTCGCCATGAGGCGGTTGTCGTCAAAGGAAAGTCGGTCGATGGCGGCGCGATCTATCGGCGTAACCGGCGTTTGTTCAGACACGCGCTTCTTCCGCATCCCCGACCTTCAGTTGGGCGGGGCGTCCCTTTTCCGATGCGCCCGCCAGCTCGCCGGCGAGCGCATTCGGCGTGACAGCCGTCATGCGAACGGGGGCGATCCCTCCGATAAGGGAGTCTGGCGCAGAGGCGTGAACGCTTTGCAAATAAGGCGTCTTGCCGATGAGCTGACCGGGCTTGCGGCCCGCCCGCTCGAAAAGCACCGGCAGCGTTTCGCCGACAAGCCCGGCGCAAAAGGCGTCGCGCTGGTCTTTCAGAAGCGCCTGAAGGGCGGCGAGGCGATGCTCCTTCTCCTCCTCGGCGAGCTGTTTGGCGAGGATGGCGGCGGGCGTGCCCGGCCGGCGGGAATATTTGAAGGAATAGGCCGAGGCGTAACCGACATCGCGCGTCAGGGCCAATGTCTCTTCGAAATCCTCGCTCGTTTCGCCTGGGAAACCAACGATAAAGTCGCCCGACAGCGCGATATCGGGCCGCGCCGCGCGGATCCGCTCGATGAGGGCGATATAGTCGGCGGCGGTATGGCCGCGATTCATGGCTTTGAGGATGCGATCGGACCCCGACTGCACCGGCAGGTGCAGATAGGGCATCAGCTTTTCCTCCTCGCCGAGCGCGGCGATGAGCGCCCCGTCCATGTCGCGCGGGTGCGATGTCGTGAAGCGGATGCGCGCGATCCCGTCGATCCCGGCGATCGCCCGGCAAAGTTCGCCAAGGCCCCAGGAGCCGTCCTCGCGCGGCCTGACGCCGCCGCCGGTCGGCGCCGCCGAGCGCCAGGCGTTGACGTTCTGGCCGAGCAGCGTGACCTCGCGCACGCCCTGCGCCGCGAGCGCGCGCGCTTCGTTAAGGACCGCCTCGGCGCCGCGCGAAATCTCCGCCCCGCGCGTATAGGGAACGACGCAAAACGCGCAGAACTTGTCGCAGCCTTCCTGAACCGTCACGAAAGCGGAAACGCCGTCGACGGCGCGGTTTCGGCTGAGCGCGTCGAATTTCTCCTCGACCGAAAAATCCGTATCGAGAACGACCCCTTTTTCGCGCGCGGCCCTGGCGATCATTTCCGGCAGGCGGTGATAGGCCTGCGGCCCGACGACGATGTCGACGATGTCGGCGCGCGCGGCGACTTCCTCGCCCTCGGCCTGCGCGACGCAGCCGGCGACGGCGACCGTCTGGGCGCGGCCGTTTTCCTGCTGCGCGACGCGCAGCCGGCCGAGGTCGGAGTAAAGCTTTTCCGCCGCCTTTTCGCGAATATGGCAGGTGTTGAGGATGACGAGGTCGGCGTTCGCCGCCTCGTCGACCGGGCGATAGCCGAGCGGACGCAGCAGCGAGACCATGCGCTCGCTGTCATAGACGTTCATCTGGCAGCCATAGGTCTTGACGAAGACCGTCTTGCCGCCGGCGCTTGCTTCCTTGCTCATATGCGCTTCGCGCCCGCGCGATCGGGGCGTCGCCTCTATGGGCCACGGGCGAGCGGCTTGCAACAAGCGGCGCGAGCGCGTTGTGATGACGGATCGCGCCGAATTGACCGGCGGCGCATTGATTGCACGGCGGATTTTCGCCAATTTCCGGGCGTGAATGGCGGATGGGCTAGGTTGGTGTCAGTAAGAAATCTCGCAGCGCTTGGCGGCGCCTGCGCGGTCCTTGTCGGTTTTGCGGCGGCTGAAGACGGGCCGGCGGCGCGACCCGTCGTCGTTGAGATGTTCCTGTCGCAATCCTGCAATCAAAGCCCGCCGGCGGCGGAGCTTTTAACGCGCCTTTCGCGCCGGGCCGACATCGTCGCGCTTTCCTGGCATGTCGATTACTGGGATTCCTTTCCCGGCCGCGGCGTCGGCCCCTGGAAAGACCCATACGCCGCGCCGGATTTCGCCGCGCGCCAGCTCGCTTACAATATGCGCTTCAAGGGCCGCGCGGCGAAGATGACGCCGCAAACGGTGATCGACGGCGTCATCACGCTCCCCGGCTCGAAAGGCGCGGCGGTCGAAAGCAAGATCATGGAGGCGCGGTTTCTTGAGGAAATGGCGCGCCCGACGCCGCCATTGATCGACGTGACGCCGGAGCGGGACGGTGTAATCCGTACACGGATTGAAAATGTCGGCGCCCCTTATGACGCGCTCGTCGTCAGGTTTCGCCCCTCCGTCGAAACGGCGATCGCCGGCGGCGACAACGCCGGCGTCACTTTTAGGGAAGCCAATGTCGTGCGTTCGGTCGAGGCGCTGGCGCACAGCCATCGCGGCGTCGGTGAATTCGCTTTCGCAGCCCCCGGCGACGGGCTTAATTGCGCGGTGATCGTTCAGGAGCGCAATCACGGGCGCATCGTCGGCGCCCGCTATTGCAAGGCCCTTGAACGCGAATGAACGGCGCTATTCGGCGGCGACCGTCGCGCCGTAATCAGCGACGCTTTTGACATAGGCTTGCCGCGCCCGCTTGGCGGCTTCGTCGAACTCTTCCGCGCGCTTTTCGTCATCCGCCGACATCGCTGCGTAATCGGTGTCGGCGAAGCCCAGAACGCCCATATCCGCATAGGCTTTCTGGATTTTTCCAGACCACAGTCCTATGTCGCGAACGATCGGCACGATGCGTTGGAACAGCATGGTGCGGAAGATTTTCATATATTCCGATTCATTCTGCAGTCGGACGCATTCCTCGACATCGAGCCCCAGAATTTCATAAGTCTCGCGCTGCTCGAACCGGTCGCGCATGTGATAACAGGCCTCGACCAGGAACTCCTCGCGTTCGCTGCGTTCGGCCTCGGTGAGGTGCGGATAATAATCGCGCAAGGCGAGCCGCCCGAAAGCGACGTGGCGCGATTCATCTTCCATCACGAAAGCGTTGACCTGTTGGGCGAGCTTGTTCTTTGAAATGTCGCGAATGTTGCCGAAGGCTGCGAGCGCGAGACCTTCGATGACGACCTGCATCGCCAGATAGGTCATGTCCCAGCGAGAATCCCTCAGCGCCTGGTCGACAAGCGTTTGCAAGGGTTTCGTCATCGGATAGGCGAGGCCGAATTTTTCGAGCAGCTTCTTGTAGGCCTCGACATGGCGCGCCTCGTCCATCACCTGCGTCGCGGCGTAGAATTTCGCGTCGAGATCGGGAACCTGCTGGACGATTTTCGCGGCGCAAATCATCGCCGCCTGTTCGCCTTGCAGGAATTGAGAAATCGTCCAGGCCTGGAAATGGCGGCGCATTTCCGCGCGGTCCTTTTCCGACGCCTTTTGCCAGATCGGCGTGTAATAGAGCCCGGACAATTCGTCCGGCATCTCCATCGGATTGTCTGGGTTGAGCTCCTCGCTCCAGTCGACGCGCGTAATCGCGTCCCACTGCTTGTCCTTGCCCTTCTGATAAAGGTGCATCATGTGCGCTCGGCCGTCGTCATAACGCCAGTCGAAGGCGGTCTCGTAATCTTGGGGGACCGTCCAGACGGGGTCGACGTCGGGGATCGGGTACAGGTCGCGCAGCGCCATCAGCGAACTCCTCGTTTCCAAGAAGTACACTAGGTAGTTTACTTTAAGGATTCAATAACGGCCGGCAGCTCTATTTTTTGAGCGGCACGCCGTACAGCTCAAGCCGGTGGGCGACCAGGCGGTAGCCGTGCTCTTCAGCGATTTTGCGCTGCAGCGCCTCAATCTCGGCGTTCATGAACTCGATCACCCGGCCGGATTTCAAGTCGATCAGGTGATCATGGTGATCGTCAGTCGCCTCTTCATAGCGTGAGCGGCCGTCCTGGAAGTCGTGGCGCTCGACGACGCCGGCTTCTTCAAAAAGGCGCATCGTCCGATAGACCGTGGCGATCGAGATTTTGGGATCGATTTCAGCGGCGCGACGGTGAATCTCCTCGACGTCCGGATGGTCCTGCGCGATTGACAAGACGCGCGCGATGACGCGGCGCTGCTCGGTCATGCGCATGCCCTTGTCGATGCAGAGTTTTTCCAGCCGTTCCATTCTCCGCGTCCCTTGCCGGCGGCCCTTAAATCACAGATCGAGCCGCATGACGAGCGCGTCGCCGCCGTTTTTGTAATAACGGCGGCGCTCCGCGATCGGTTCAAATTTTTCCGCTGCATAGAGCGCGCGTGCGGCGGCGTTCGCGATGTCGACTTCAAGAAACAATCTGCGCACGCCTTCCGCGCGCGCCTGCTCGATGATGTCGCAAAGAAGCGCGCGCGCGGCGCCCCGGCGCCTTGCGGACGGCGCGACGCCGATCGAGAGGATTTCCGCTTCTTCGCCGAGGGCGCGCCAGAAGGCGAAGCCGACGGCCGCCTCGGTCTTCGAGGGCTGAATGAGCAGCGCGGACACTTTCGGCGCGTTCAGGCCCTCCGCGACGGCTTTCGCGCCCCAGCTCGCGGGGCCGAATGAGAGCGCCTCAAGCTTGACGATCGCCGGTTCGTCGCCGCGCCCGGCGCGCCGGATGATCCAGCCGGCCATTAGCGGCGCGCCCCGTCGAAAATCGATCCCCTAAAGGGCGCCGCGTCTGGCGGGCGAAGATAAAGCGGCGCCGGCGGCGCGTTCGGCGCGTCGCCTCGACCTGCGATGCGCGCAACGCATGCCGGATCGATATAAGGCTGATCGATGATCGCGGCGTTTTGCAAAAAAGGCGCGATGAGCCGCGCGCCGGAGCCGGCGAGCGAAAAATCCGCTGCGCCCTTCTGAAGGCGCAAGGCCGCTTCCTGAGGCGTGGCGACGAAAGGTTCGACAAGCGCATTGCGCGCCGCATCGAACAACGCCGCGTAGACTTGGCCGCGCCGCGCATCGAATATCGGGGCGATCGCCCGCCTCCCGCCGACGCTTTCCGCGAGCGCTTCAAGTGACGTGACGCCGATGATTGCGGCTTTCGCGCCAAGACGAAAGGCGCGCGCGAAAGCAAGGCCGACGCGAATGCCGGCGAAAGCTCCGGGGCCGATGACGACGCCGATGCGGTCGAAATCCGCCGCTGAAAAGCCTGACGCCGCAAGGCCTTCCGCCGCCATCGGCGGCAGGATTTCAGAATGGCCCTTGCCGATGATTTTCCGTTGAGACCAAAGAACGGTTCCGTCGCAAACGATCGCCGCCGAACACGCCTCAAAAGAAGTGTCGATCGCAAGGACCTTCATTGCAGATCAGACGATCCGGCACGCCTGGTCGAAATCGAGCCGCGGGCTGCGGGGGAAAAGGTTTTCCGTCGTTCCGTAACCGATAGTGCAAAGGAAGTTCGATCTCCATTTCGTGCCGGACAGGAATTCCTTGTCGACGCCGGCATTGTCAAAGCCTGACATCGGACCGCAATCGAGCCCGAGCGCGCGCGCGGCGATCATGAAATAAGCGCCTTGCAGCGTTCCGTTTCTGAACGCCGTCGTTTCAATCAGATTTTCGTTTCCGACAAACCAGCTCTTCGCGTCCGTATGCGGAAAAAGCTCAGGCAGCTTCTCGTAAAATTCCATGTCATGCGCTATGATCACGCAGCAAGGCGCCTGCATGGTCTTGTCGGCGTTGTTGCCGGAAAGATAAGGCTTCAGGCGCGCCTTCGCATCGGCGGACGCGACGAAGACGAAGCGGGCGGGCGAACAGTTGGCGGATGTCGCGCCCCACTTCATCAGGTCGTAAACCGCCTGCATGAGGGGGCGCGAGACCTTGCGTTCCTCCCAGGCGTTGCGCGTTCGCGCCTCGCGAAAAATGAGATCGAGGGCCTCGTCATTGATCATCTTGTCGGACATGGCGCGCCCTTCCTCCTCAGCTGAATAGGCGAATAGACTTACGCGACGGCTTCGACTTTCACCACCTCTGGGACATAGTGCTTGAGCAGGTTTTCAACGCCCGCCTTCAGCGTCATCGTCGATGAGGGGCAGCCGGCGCAGGACCCGTGCAGAGACAGAAAGACGACGCCGGTTCGCGGCTCGTAATGCTGGAAGGCGATGTCGCCGCCATCGGCCGCGACCGCCGGGCGCACGCGCGTGTCGATGAGCTCGATAATCTGCTCGACGATTTCGCGGTCCTCCGCTTCATAATCGTCAAGGCTTGTGGCCGGCTTGCGCGCCGTTGCGGCCGCCTCATCAAGAATCGGGATGCCGGCGGTCAGAAAATCCGCGATCGCGCCGAGAACGGCCGGCTTCACGTGGCGCCACTCCGTCCCCTCATATTTGGTGACCGTGACGAAATCCGCGCCGAGAAAAACGCCGGCGACGCCGTCAATGTCAAACAGGGTCGCCGCCAGCGGCGAGGCTTTCGCCGTTTCCGCATTGGGAAAATCCATTCCTGTCGAACCGGGACCGAGGATCGCCTCGCCGGGCAGGAATTTCATCGATTGCGGGTTCGGGGTGTCTTCGGTCTGGATGAACATGGGGCGTATCCGGAATGGCGCTCGCCCGTCAGGTAGTCTCTGCGCGCCTCTCGCGCAATGCCGGCTTGCTTTCTCCCGCCGCCTCATTGCTACCGCCCCACAGCGCGGTTAAGCCAGAAGCGATAACGTTCGCTTGAGGGGACCGCCCGCTATGGAAGACAATTCGACAAAGGTCTCGGACGAGGAAGCGCTCGCTTTTCATCGCGGCGCCAAGCCCGGCAAGCTCGAAATCACGCCGACAAAGCCGATGGCGACGCAGCGCGATCTTTCGCTCGCCTACAGTCCCGGCGTCGCCGTCCCGGTCAAGGAAATCGCCCGCGATCCCGATCTCGCCTATGACTATACGTCGAAAGGCAACATGGTCGCCGTCATCTCAAACGGCACGGCGATTCTCGGATTGGGCGACCTTGGCGCGCTCGCCTCGAAGCCGGTGATGGAAGGCAAATCCGTTCTCTTCAAGCGCTTCGCCGACATCGATTCGATCGACATTGAAGTCGACACCAAGGATCCGGACGAATTCATCAATTGCGTGCGCTATCTCGGGCCGGCCTTCGGCGGGATCAATCTTGAAGATATCGCGGCGCCCGAAAGCTTCATTATCGAACAGCGCCTGAAAGAGATCATGGACATTCCAGTGTTCCATGACGACCAGCATGGAACGGCGATTATCGCGGCGGCGGGGTTGTTGAACGCGCTCGACATCACCGGCAAGTCGATGAAGGAAATCAGGGTCGCCGTTTCCGGCGCCGGCTCATCGGCGCTTTCGGTCATCGGCCTCATCAAGGCGATGGGTTTGCCGCATGAAAACGCGCTTGTCTGCGATTCCAAGGGCGTGCTCCACAAGGGGCGGCAGCTTGATCAATGGCGATCGGCGCACGCCGTCGAGACTGATAAGCGCACGCTCGCCGAAGCGATGGACGGCGCGGACGTCTTTATCGGGCTTTCGGTCGCCGGCGCCGCGACGCAGGAAATGGTCAAGTCGATGGCGAAGAATCCGATCATCTTCGCGATGGCCAATCCGACGCCGGAGATTCTGCCGGAAGAAGTGACGGCCGTGCGGAGCGACGCCATCATCGCAACCGGCCGCTCGGACTATCCCAATCAGGTCAATAACGTCCTCGGCTTCCCGTACATATTCCGCGGCGCGCTCGACGCGCGCGCGCGGACGATCAACGAGGAAATGAAGATCGCCTGCGCCCGGGCGCTCGCCCGGCTCGCCCGCGTCGACGTGCCGGATGAGGTCGCGGAAGCCTATGGCAAACGGCTGAAATACGGCCCCGGCTATATCATTCCGACGCCGTTCGATCCGCGCCTCATTTCGACCATTCCTCCCGCCGTCGCCAAGGCGGCGGCCGATTCAGGCGTCGCGCGCAAGCCGATCGAGGATTTGACCGCTTACGCCGAAACGCTTGCCGCGCGCACCGACCCCTCGGCTTCCTTCCTGCAAAAAATCTATTCCTCGCTCCGGACGGCGAAAGAGCCGAAGCGCATCGTTTTCGCCGAAGGCGAGGAGGAGCCGGTGCTGCGCGCCGCTTACGCATTCCAGCAGGAAGGTCTCGGCAAGGCGGTTCTTATCGGTCGGGAGGAAATGGTCAGGGAGGGCCTTCGTTCTGCGGGCCTGCCGGTCGATGCGGAGTTCGAAATCTATCACTCGCGCACGGCGCCCAACACCGCGCTTTATACGGAGTATCTCTACGAGCGCCTGCAGCGGCGCGGTTATCTCAGGCGCGACGTCATGCGCCTCGCCAATAACGACCGCAACGTTTACGCCGCCTGCATGCTGGCGCACGGTCATGCCGACGGCATGGTGACAGGGGTCACCCGCCATTACGATGTCGCTCTCGCCAATGTGCGCCTTGCGCTCGATCCGAAGCCCGGCGAGCGCCTTATCGGCGTCAGCATCATTCTCGCGAAAGGCCGCACGCTATTCATCGCTGACACCAACATCACCGAACTGCCGACGTCAGACGATCTCGCCGAGATCGGCGTTCAGGTCGCTCACGCCGCGCGCGATCTCGGCTATGCGCCGAAGCTTGCTTTCATATCGCATTCGAATTTCGGCAATCCTGACACGGAGCACTCTCGCCGCGTCGCCGACGCGGTTAAAATCCTTGATGCGCGGACGGATATCGACTTCGAATACGAAGGCGAAATGACGCCGCGCATGGCGCTGAACGAGCGGTTTCGCGAGGTTTACCCGTTTTCGCGCCTGAGCGGCGAAGCGAACGTCCTCATCACGCCGGGCGTCCATTCGGCGGCGATATCGACGAAGCTGATGGGCGAAGTCGGCGGCGCGACGGTTCTTGGGCCTTTGCTGATCGGCCTTGCTCGTCCCGTGCAGATCGCACAGGTGGGCGCGCGCGTTCCCGACATTGTTTTGCTTGCCGCGATGGCGGCCTACAATCTCGACACCGAGCATCGCGTCTGGGCCCAGCGCGCCGTCTAGGCGGCGCAACCTTGAGCCGGCGGCGAGTCCGTCAGAACCAGCGATCGCCCGGTTTGCGAAAATAAACGTCAAATACATGTCGCCACGGCATGATGATCGGTATGACGATCGCAACCGAGCAGGCGATTATCGTTTCATGATAGTTTTCCGGCAATCGGCCATCGAGCCAGAGGCGCAGAACGACGCCAACGAGCCAGATCGCCTTCCAGGTAAATTCGAAAAAGAGCAGGGGAAGCATCTGCAGCGGGTATCTGAGACCAAGGACGCATGTGAGCGCGAGCGCCGCCAGCATGCTGTGGGCGACGCTCTGCATCATGGGCGTTTCCGGCGCTCTCTCGATCAGGATGCGCCATTGTTCGCTTCCCATGACAAACGCGATCAGAAAATATAGGATTCGCAACAGGTACAGGCGCACTAGCGACACTTCATGCATGAAGACGCATCCTTAACGCTTTGGGTCCAGTCCTATTCTGGCCGCGCCGACGCATGGTCCGCCATGTCCGCCGGCGTCAGTCGCTTGGCGTCAGGCTTCGTCGGCGGAGCGGGATCGTGACGGAGCCGACTGTCTCCGCCGGCTATGCGAAAGCGTTTTCGGAATTCGCCGTCTCGCTCGGCGCCGACCGCGATGCGCTGTTCGTCGCCTCAGGGGTTGATCGGGAAAGCCTCGCCGATCCCGACGCTCGTCTCGCTCTCGACGCCTTCAAGTCCATGATGCGCGCCGCAAAGAGCCTCACCGGCAAAGAGGAGATCGCTCTCCTGTTCGGGGAGTCGCCGCTCTTCTTCGAGCGGTCCATTCTCGGCCTCATCACGCGCGCCTCACCGAATATGGGCGAAGCGCTTAGGCAAATGAATCGCTTCGGACCGGTCATCAATGATTTCAAATCGACCGGCGCAGAGGGACGCTTTGTCATTGTTCGCAGCGGCGGTGATGTCTGGTTTGAAGACCGGCGAACGGATCCGAACGATTTTCCTGAAATCACCGAAGCCGCCTTTGCGAGGCTGGTGTGCGAATTTGAACGCGTATTGCCTGAGCGAGGTCCCTGTGCGCTCGCCGTCGAGATGACGCATCCGGCGCCGCCTTACCGCAGCGAATATCAGCGGATTTTCAGCGCGCCTTTGACGTTCGGCGCCGCGCGCAACGCGGTTCGCATAAACGGCGACTGGCTTGATGCGCCTCTTCCCACCGCGAACAGCTATGTATTCGGAATTTTCAGCAAGCACGCCGAAGCGCTCCTGAAAGAACTCGAGCGTTCAAGAACGTTTCGCGGAGAAATCGAGAGCCGCCTCATTCCCATTCTGCACACAGGCGATATCGCGATGGAGCATATCGCCGGCGAAATGGGGCTGAGCCGCAGCACGCTCTATCGCCGTCTGAGAGATGAGGGCGTCACTTTTGATGCGGTCGTCGACGATTTGCGCCGCCTGATGGCGGATCACTATCTTGCCGAGGCGAAGACCACGATCGCCGAAATCGCCTATCTGGTCGGCTTTTCCGATCCTGCAGCGTTTTCCAAGGCCTATAAGCGCTGGACCGGCATGAACCCGCGCGACGCTCGGCCGGCCAGACCCGCGACTGAGCGGTAAAGCCTATTCCGCCGCGCGAACAGGCGCGGTCGGCGGCTCGCGCAGCGCTTCGCCGATCCGCGCGGCGAGACGTCGCGCGACGTCCTGCTTGCTGAGTTCCGGCCATTTTTCTTCTCGGTCTGCGGTGATCAGCGTGACGGCGTTGAGATCGCCGCCCATCGCGCAATGCGCGCCGGCGGAAACATCGTTTGCGATGATCCAGTCGCAGCCCTTGCGAAGCCGTTTGGTCCGCGCGTGATTGATGATGTCGTCGGTCTCGGCGGCGAACCCTATGACGAGGCGCGGCCTGCCCGAGCGCAGGCCGGCGATGGTTTTGAGAATATCGGGATTTTCAGCCAGCGGAATGTTCGTCAGCCCGCCGCGCTCTTTCTTGATCTTATGCTCGGTTTCGATTTCCGGCCGATAATCGGCGACGGCGGCGCACATGACGGCGCAATCGACGGGCAATGACCGCTCGACGGCGGCCAGCATCTGACGAGCGCTTTCGACGTGAACGATCGCAAGGCCGGCCGGCGCGCGCAGATCCGTCGGGCCCGACACCAGCGTCACCTCCGCGCCGAGATCGCGCAGCGCTTCCGCAATGGCGTAGCCTTGCTTTCCGGAGGAGCGGTTGGCGATGTAGCGAACCGGATCCAGCGCTTCATGCGTCGGCCCGGCGGTTACGAGGATTCGCTTTCCGCGCAGCGGCCCTGTCGATATCCGCGTCAAATAGGTTTCAATTGCATCGGCGATCTCAACCGGTTCCGCCATGCGCCCGGGGCCGTACTCGCCGCAAGCCATTTCCCCTTCATTCGGCCCGACGATAATCGCGCCGTCGTCAAGAAGCGTCGCAAGATTTCGCTGCGTCGCAGGACGCTCCCACATGCGAACATTCATCGCCGGCGCGTACAGAACCGGTTTGTCGGTCGCCAACAGTGTCGTCGAGGCGAGATCGCTCGCGAGGCCGTTCGCCGCTTTCGCCATCAAATCAGCGGTCGCCGGCGCGACGACGACGAGATCGGCCGAACGCGACAATTCAATATGGCCCATTTCGGCTTCGTCGGTCAGATTGAAAAGGTCGGAATAAACCTTGTCGCCGGCGAGCGAGCCGACTGACAGCGCGGTCACGAATTCGGCGCCCGCCTCTGTCAGTATCGCGCGCGTCGATATCCCCCTGCGCGACAGCTCGCGGATAAGCTCAAGGCTTTTATAGGCGGCGATCCCGCCGCCGATGATGAGAAGAATGCGTCGATCGGTCATGGGTGAAATTTAGGCGTCGGCGAGGTCGATGTCACCTCTCCCGCCAGTCAGAATGACGCCCTGATCGATGAACCCCGGATTTCACCGCCTCGGGCGCAAAATTACGGCCGAGCAGAAAATGATAAACAAAAAGACCGCCGGCCAGAACTGGTCGAGAAACGCCGCCATTGATTATCCCTGCAGACTTGCCGCCATTGGGGTCTTAGCGCTGGAATGCGGCGGAATCCGCACAGCAATGTGAAAATTCAATCTCAAGCGATCTGTTCGACGCGCGCATGCCGGCAAAGCGGATATCCGGCGAGCAGAGGCTCAACAGCGGCGCGCATCTCGGCGAATGAGGGACCATAGCAATACAGCGCGGTTTCCTTCGAGCCTTCCCAATATCCCTTGAATTTGCCGCGCTCGCCCATCAGGCGGTCAAGTTCCGCAATGACATGATTGACGTCGCAGTCGACGTAAATTTCTTTCGGCAGGTCGGCGCCGTTCAGATAAATCGCCATGCCTTCATGAGCCCCGAACGGGTGCTCGGCGCCCGTTGATTCGACGATCAGCTTCGATCCTTTCGGCGCGCCCAGCTGTTCAAGGCGCGCGATAATGGCCTGCAGCGTCGTTTCGCCCGCATCAGCGGCAACGATCTCAAGATCGACGAATTCAATGCCGGCGGGTTCGTCGGCGAGCTGCGTGCCGCCGCCGGTTACGGCGCCAAGGGAAAGCTTTTTCAAGGTTTCGTCGAGCGGATCTTCAAAATACTCGCCGCGATCGATCGGCTGGACGCGCGCATTCAGCCGCGCCGTCATAACCTCTCCAGCCGCTTCGCTTTTCGGTTTTGTGAACAATTTCAAGCCGAACATCGTCGCCTCCCAAGTCCCGCACGGAAAAATGCGCGGCGAGACGCAAGATATCGTTCGTTCGTTCGCTCAAATTTTAACGGAAAGGAGAACGATTGCGAGAAGCATGGCGCCGACGCCGGCGAACCATAGCGCATTGCGCGTCAGCTTTCCCTGCAAAGAGAGCGCGCGTGCGAGTTCGTTTGTCGTTTCCCGCGATAAAGCCAGGCGGTCGGCCGAAATCTGCTCGGAGGCGGCCGCGATGACCTCCACATAGCGCGGCAGATGCGGCGCGATATCGAGCGCCTTTTGGGTGGCGTCGCGCAGGCGTTCCATCTGGCGGCGCGGTCCGATGGCGTCGGCGATGGCGGCGCGCACGATCGGCGTCGCCGTCTCCCACATGTTGATTTGCGGGTCGAGCGCGCGGGCGACCCCTTCTACGGTCACCATGGTGCGCTGCAGAAGGACAAGCTCCGGGCGAAGATGCATGTCGAACAACGCCGTCACGTCGAACAATTGCTGCAGGACGCGGCTCATATCGACCTTGTCGGCGGTGAGACCGAAAAGGGGTTCGCCGACGGCTCTCAGCCCTTGTGCGAAAGCGTCGATCGACTGGGTCTTCGGCACATAGCCCGCGTCGAAATGAACTTTCGCCGTGCGCCGGTAGTCGCGGGTGATAAAGCCGTGAATGATCTCGGCGAAGGTTCTCCGCGTCGTTTCGTCAAGCCGGCCCATGATTCCGAAATCGACGAGGGCGAGACGGCCTTCGCGATCAATCATCAGGTTTCCCTGATGCATGTCGGCGTGGAAAAATCCTTTCATCAACGCCTGCGTCAGGAATAATTCGATGATTGTCTCGGCGAGGCGTCGACGATCGACATTCTTCGCCGTCAGCGAATTGAGATCGCTGACAGGCGTCGCTTCGATCCATTCAAGCGTCAGAACGCGCCGCGCCGTCAACGGCCAGACGATGTCAGGTATGCGCACGGAAGGATTGTCCGACAAATCGTCTTTGAACGCTGACGCGGCCGCCGCCTCCATGCGCAGATCAAGCTCCAGCGCCGCCGCCGCTTTCAGCGTTTCGATGAACCTTACCGGCTCCATTCTTTTCGTTTCGCGCGTAAGCCCCTCAATCGCGCGCGCTGCGCGCGCGAAGGCCCGGAATTCGGCGGAGACCTCAGGTTCTATGCGCGGGCGCAAGACTTTGACAGCGACGTCGCGGCCGTCTTTCAGGCGCGCACGATGAACCTGCGCGATGGATGCTGCGGCGACGGGTTCTGAAAAGTCGTCGAAGAGATCGGAAAGCGGTTTGCCGAAAGCGCGCTCGATTTCCTTGATTGCGGCGGCGCGCGAAAAGGGCGGCATCCGATCCTGCAGCCTGCCGAGATCGTTCGCCATGTCAAAGCCGATAATATCCGGCCGCGTCGCCATGAACTGACCGAGCTTCACATAGGCGGGGCTCATTCCTTCGAAAGCGGCGGCGAGGCGCTCTCCAGGTCTCAGCGATCTGCCGCTCTTGTCCTTGCGTCGCGCGCCGATTCGTGTTGCGGCGGCGAACCAGCGCGCCGGCGCGGGCAAGTGATGCGCGAATTCCGACGGCAAAAGCGCATCATGGCGCGACAGGCGCGCGCCGGCGGCGATCAGTCGTCGATAATCGGCGAGCGCGTCGATCAAGCGCCGTCTCCCTAGATCTTCCAGCCGGAGTGGATGGCGACGATTCCGGCTGAAAGATTCTCATACTTCACCCGTGCGAAACCCGCTTCGCGGATCATTGCGGCGAAGGCGTCCTGACTTGGGAAGCGGCGGATCGATTCGACGAGATATTGATAGCTGTCTCGATCATGCGCGACCGTTTCTCCAAGCCAGGGAATGACGTTGAAGGAATAGAGGTCGTAAAGCTTTTGCAGCCCGACTGTTTCGAGGTGCGAAAATTCGAGGCAGAAAAACCGCCCGCCGGTCTTCAGAACGCGCCGCGCTTCGGCGAGCGCGCGATCGATATGCGTAACGTTTCGAATGCCGAAGGCGATTGTGTAGGCGTCGACGGAGGCGTCAGGGAGCGGCAGGTTTTCAGCGTCGGCGCAAAGAAGCGCCATGCGATCGGTTTTCGCCTCCGCTGCGCGTCGCGCGCCCCCCGCCGCCAGCATCTCATGATTGATGTCGGCGATGATCGCGTGCGCGGGCGGCGCGCCGGCGGCGCGCCGACGCGCGTCTGAGCGCGCGATGAAGGCGGCGGCGATATCGCCGGTTCCGCCGGCGACGTCGATCAACGCCTCGCCCGGCTGAGGGTTGACCCGGTCGATCAGCGCCGCCTTCCAGATCCGGTGGACGCCGGCCGACATCAGGTCATTCATGAGGTCGTAATTCGCCGCGACGCTGTCGAAGACGCCCCTGACCAGCCCCGCCTTGGCGCCGGCCTCCACGTCCTGAAACCCGAAGCTCGCCCTGTCGCCGTTCCTGTCGCTCATAGGAACCGCTTATCCGCCGAGGGGCCCGGCGAGAAGCGCCTTGACGCCGCAGGAATGGTTTGAGAGGGTCAACCCTCTGAATTCAGGCGCCTTTATTGATTTGGCGGAAACGGGCGCTGAGAGTGGGATGAGCGCTCAATCATATGCAGGGCGCATCGACCGGGAAAACAGCGGTTGGCGAAGGGGCTGGCGATCCTATGATCAAGTCTGAACTTGTGCAGAAACTTGCGGACGAAAATCCGAACCTCTTTCATCGGGACATTGAGAAGATCGTATCCATCCTTTTCGACGAAATAGCCGGCGCGCTCGTTCGCGGCGACAGGGTCGAGCTGCGCGGGTTCGGCGCCTTTTCAGTCAAGCACCGTCCGGAGCGCGTCGGGCGCAATCCGAGGACCGGCGAACCGGTGCCGATTGATGAAAAATTCTCTCCATTCTTCAAGCCGGGCAAGGAATTGCGCGACCGGCTGAATGGCGGCGGCAAGAAGTGAAGCGATGCGCCTGCGCGATATGAATGCACTGGTCTGACGCGATATGAGGCAATTTCTGCGTTGGGTCGTTTTTATTCCGGTCGGCGCAATTCTTGTCGTATTCCTGATCGCCAATCGCGAACCGGTCGCGTTGAGCCTCGATCCCTTCTCGACCGATAATCCGGCGATTGCGACGCCGCCTATATTTCTCTGGGTCTGGCTGATGCTGGCTCTCCTGATCGGCGTCGGTCTCGGCGCGGCCGGCATGTGGATGTCGGGGCGCGAATTGCGGATCCGCGCGAAAGCCGACCGGCTTGAACTCAAGGCGATGAAAAAAGCGGCGCCCGCGCACTCGCCGACGCACCCCGCAGCGCCCCCGCAAAAACTTCCGTCAACACAAGCCGGCGTGCCGCCGCCCGGCCCGCCATCGTCCTGAGGTCGATTCGATGACGTCATGCTTCGTCAAAATATGCGGCGTCAAAACCATTGATTGCGCGATTGCGGCGGCGCGCGCCGGCGCGGACATTATCGGCTTCGTCTTTGTCGCCAAAAGTCCGCGCGCCGTCGCGCCGGACCTCGCGAACGATATCGTTACGGAGGTAAAACAGCGCTCATATGATGAAGGCTTTGGCGTGCCGAAGTTCTGCGGCCTCTTCATCGACGCCGGCGAGAAACTGCTCGGCGAGGCGGCGCCGTTTCTGACGCATTTCCAGTTTCACGGCCATGAAAACGCCGAGCGGGTGGATGAGGTTCGTCGCGCATTCGGGCTTGAGATCATCAAGGCGGTCAGCGTCGCGGAAGCGTCGGATTTTGACGGGCTCGACGCCATCGCCGAGGCGGCGGACATGCTTCTGTTTGATTCCCGTCCGCCGAAGGGCGCCGTTCTGCCCGGCGGCAATGGGACGGCGTTCGACTGGACGGCGCTCAAGCACTACCGCTGTGAAGCGCCATTCCTTGTCGCCGGCGGGCTTAACGCCGGCAATGTGACGGAGGCGATTCACGTCGCCAAAGGCCATACCGCCTTCGCCGGCGTCGACGTCTCGTCAGGCGTTGAGGTGAGGCCGGGCGAAAAGGACGAAGCGCTCATTGAAGCCTTCATCAAGGCGGCTAAGGCCGTCTCTTGACCGGACTGGATAAGCTATTGAGAAATCTAGGCGTATTTTCTGTCCTCGCCTTTGGTATGGCTGCATCAAGCTGCGCTCATGCAGGAGAGGAGGGCCGCGTTGCGGAGGCTCTCGCGCAGCTCCGCGCCGGCGGCAATATCATCGTCATGCGTCATGCGACGTCGCCCGGAGACCAGACCGCGGCGGTCGGTATGACCGAGGGGTGCGCGCTGGCGCGCGGGCGCGGCCTGTCGGCGCAAGGGTTTTTCGAAGCGCGTTTCGCCGGCGAATGGCTGGCGGCGAATGGGATCAGGATCGATACGACCTACACCAGCGATCTTTGCCGGTCATACGACACGGCGCGTCTCGTCGCGGCCGCCGGGAACGGGCCGGTCATACCGCGCGAGGAAATGAAATCGGACGATCCGGCGGTCGCCGCCGTTTTCAAAAAGGAGCTGGAAGCCGCGCTGGCGGCGGCGCCCGGCGCCAACATCCTTCTCGTCAACCATTCTAATATTACGCCCCTTTACTGGTCCGGTCCGCTGCCAGGGGAGGAGGAAACGCCGTCCGGCCGCCTCCATATCGTGCGCGACGGCGAGACCATCCGGATTGATCTCAATGTCGGCGCTTCCGCCGCTCCCGCGCTTGCCGACTGACGGTGATGTCAGAACGTCGCTCTTGCGAACACCCTTTTTGCCGCTATCGCTAAGTCATGACCGCAAAGCCGAATTCCTACCGCACAGGGCCGGACGCCGAAGGGCGCTTCGGCATCTATGGCGGACGTTTCGTCGCCGAGACGCTGACCCCGCTCGTTATCGATCTCGCCGAGGAATACGACCGCGCGAAACGCGACCCGAAATTCCAGGAAGAGCTGGATTATTACCTGAAGCATTATGTCGGACGTCCGTCGCCCCTCTATTACGCCGAGCGCTTGACGGAACATGTTCGCGAGACGGCGAGCAAGGGCAGGGGCGCCAAGATCTATTTCAAGCGCGATGAGCTCAATCATACGGGCGCCCACAAGATCAATAATTGCATGGGCCAGATCCTCCTGGCGCGGCGGATGGGCAAGACGCGCATCATCGCCGAGACCGGCGCCGGCCAGCACGGGGTTGCGACCGCGACCGTCTGCGCGCGCTTCGGTCTTCCCTGCGTCGTCTATATGGGCGCCACTGATGTCGAGCGTCAGAAGCCGAACGTTTTCAGGATGAAACTTTTGGGCGCTGAGGTCATTCCGGTGACGTCCGGCCGCGCGACGCTGAAAGACGCCATGAACGAGGCGCTGCGCGACTGGGTGACGAATGTCGCCGACACCTATTACCTCATTGGCACGGCGGCGGGGCCGCATCCCTATCCAATGCTGGTGCGCGATTTTCAGGCGGTGATCGGGCGCGAGGCGCGCGCGCAGATGATCGAAGCCGAAGGCAGGCTTCCCGACGTCGTCATGGCCTGCATCGGCGGCGGCTCGAACGCCATCGGCCTTTTTCATCCCTTTCTCGATGATGACGGGGTTGAAATCATCGGCGTGGAAGCGGCTGGCAAAGGACTGGAGACGCCCGATCATGCGGCGTCGCTTTCAGGCGGCCGGCCCGGCGTGCTGCACGGCAATCGCACCTATCTCCTCCAGGACGACGACGGCCAGATCCTCGAAGGGCATTCGATTTCGGCGGGGCTGGATTATCCCGGCATCGGGCCTGAACATTCATGGCTTCACGATGTCGGCCGCGCCGACTATCAGTCGGCGACCGATTCTGAAGCTCTCGACATGTTCGCGCTCTGCTCCAGGCTCGAAGGCATCATCCCTGCGCTTGAACCCGCTCATGCGCTTGCGCGCGCTGTGGAAAAAGCGGCTTTGCTCCAACGCGAGCAAATCGTGCTCGTCAACCTGTGCGGGCGAGGCGACAAGGATATTTTCTCGGTCATGCCGTATTTTGGCGGTGCAGCATGATCGGGCGTTCGATGCGTCGCGGGAAGCGGCGCGCCGCTTGCCGCGGCGGTTCAATTCTCATTAAACGTTCCGGGGTGAGATATCGATTCGCGGCGCGCTGTGAGTGGGCCGCCTGGAAGAGTTTGTAACGAGCGGGGCCCCTTTGTCGCAATCTATCACCGCCGCCGCGCAGTCTGCGGCGACCGCCGTCAGAAAATTGTCCGCCGATGCGAAAGAAGCGCGGCTTGCGATGCTCCGCCGCGTCGTGGATCATTGCAAAATGTTCCAGGGCGCCGATCTGAAACGATCGATCGCCCAAGCGTCGATCGCGCTCTCCATTTATTTTGCGCTGGTCGCGGCGATGCTTGTTCTGGCCCGTATGGGCGAGTGGGGTTTCGCCCTATTGCTTTCGCCGTTCGCGGGCGGCGTTTTGGTCAAGCTTTTCACCATTCAGCATGATTGCGGACACGGCTCCTATTTCAAAAGCCGCAAGGCGAATGACTGGCTCGGCCGGTTTGTCAGCATCCTGACATTCACGCCCTATTCATTCTGGCGCGACGCGCACAATCGCCATCACGCCGGGTCGGGCGATCTCGACCGTCGCGGCATCGGCGCAGTGGATACGTTGACTGTCGAGGAATTTCACGCGCTTTCGGGAACGGAAAAGCTTCTTTACCGTCTCTACCGCCATCCGGTCGTGATGATTTTAATCGGCGCGCCATTCTATTTCTTTGTGCTGCAACGTTTTCCAATCGCATCGGCGCCCCCTTTCGCGAAGAATTATTCAGGACTCCGGGTGAAGCAGATTTTACGCAGCGTCCTTTCGCTCAATCTGGCGCTGTTCGTCGTTTATGGCGGCCTCGTTTACGCTTTCGGCTTGAGCGCGGTTGCGCTGGCGATCCTGCCCGGCGTTACAATCGCCGCTTGGGTCGGCACGTGGCTCTTTTTCGTTCAACATCAATATGAAAACGCCTATTGGGCGCGAAAGCCGGAATGGACCTATGCTGAAGCGGCGATCTACGGCTCGTCGCATTACCATCTGCCGAAAATCTTGAGATGGTTCACAGGCAATATCGGCTTGCACCATATTCACCATCTTGCGAGCGGCATTCCGAATTACCGGCTTCCCGAATGCTATCGGGCGAGCAAGGATCTGACCGCTTTGCCGAAGATGACGATCCTTGAAAGCTTCAACTGCGCGCGGTTGGCGCTGTGGGATGAGGCGCAGCGCAAGATGATTTCATTTCGCGCGCTCAAAGTGGGCGCCTGAGCAACCCGCCTTGAAGTGCGGCTTTTGATTCCCATCTCCGCCGAAGCGGCGGAGCCGGGGCTTTTCGCCCCCTTTGCTAATTGACAAGCGGCCTGTCCAGATGACAGGGTATTTGTCATGTATGATCCCGATCCCGGCCCCGAGCGTGATGTTCTCGCCGCCATCAATGAAATCCCCAAGGCGTTTTTCAGGCTGAGTGCGGTCGCCGAGACGATTTTCGAGGGGCTGGATGTGACCGCGCCCGAGCGCGGCGTGATGCGTGATCTTTTTGTGGAAGGCGAGGCGACGGCGCCCGATCTCGCGCGGCGCAAGCCGGTGACCCGTCAGTCGATCCAGCCTGTGCTCGACTCGCTTGTCGCCAAAGGGCTCGCTTGCGCGGTTGAAAACCCGAGACACAAGCGGTCAAGACTCTATTCGCTCACGCCGAAAGGGATTGATCGCTGCGTCGAGCTGCAGTCGCGTGAGCTTGCGGCCATTCGCGACATGTTGCAGGAAATGGACGCGACGAACTTCGCCGCCGTAGCGCACGCGCTGAAAGTCATGAATGAGCGCCTGGATGAGCGGATAAATAAGGGCTGATAAGACCTGATTGCGAGCGCTGAGCCGCCGCAATTCCGCCGCAACAAAACCCTGAAAAGACCTCCGCATTTACCGACGGCGCGCCGCGTCTAGCGCCGTTTTTCTTCTATTGGGCGAAGGGGCCTAAAGGACAGGAAACGCGACATGAAAAAGCTTATTGCCGCTATGATCGGCGCCGGCCTCGCTTTGGGCGCAGCGCCCGCATTCGCCGGCGACTGGAGATTCGATCCGCGACGGTGTCCGGACATTCGCGAGGACTGGCGCGATGCGCGGGAAAATCGTCGCGATGAGCGGAATGATTACGGCCGCCGCGATAGGATTGAGGATCGCTACGACCGTCGCGAGAGCCGCCGCGATCGGGCCGTCACCATTTGCCCGCGCAGCGCGTTTTATTATGTGCAGGACCGGCGTGATCGGCGCGGCGGCGACGGACGCGATGAGCGCTGGGACGACAATGGTTGGCGCGACGGATATGATCGCGATCGTGATCGCTATCGCGGTCGGGCGTGGACGCCGCAGCTCCCGGTGAAATATGATCGCCGCATGCGCATGCAATACACGACCGTGACCGGGCGCAAGATTTACATTCGCGGTTGAGCGAGGCCGCCGCAACGCGGCGCTTGCAAAGCCCCGCAGGCGATGTAGGGAAGGAACCTCGATAATGCGCGAGGTTCCTTGTCCCGCATCGCCAAAAGATTCGATGAATTGAAAAAAGAAGGCCGCGCGGCGTTCATTCCGTTCGTAATGGGCGGCGACCCTGATTATTCGGCCTCTCTCAGGCTTATCAAGGGGCTCCCCGCCGTCGGCGCCGATCTCATTGAAATCGGCGTCGCCTTCACAGACCCGATGGCGGACGGCCCGGCCATCCAGGCCGCAGGTCTTCGCGCGCTCAATGCGGGCCAGACATTGAAAAGGACGCTCGATCTCGTCGCTGAGTTTCGCCGTGACGATAAATCGACGCCGATCGTTCTGATGGGCTATTACAATCCGTTCTACGCCTATGGCGTCGAGCGGTTCCTGAAAGACGCCAAAGCGGCCGGCGTCGATGGTCTCATCATCGTCGATTTGCCGCCAGAAGAGGACGTCGAGCTATGCCTGCCGGCGCAGCGCGGCGGGATCGATTTCATCCGCTTGGCGACGCCGACCACGAATGAAAAACGGCTGCCGGCGGTTTTGAAGAATACGTCCGGTTTCATCTATTACGTTTCCGTCGCGGGCGTCACCGGCGCCAAGACCGGTTCGGACGCCGCCGTCAGCGACGCTGTGCGCATGCTGAAGAGCGCTTCCGGATTGCCTGTCGCCGTCGGGTTCGGCGTCAAAACGCCGCAAAAAGCCGCGCAAACGGCGCGTTTCGCCGACGCCGTGGTCGTCGGCTCGGCGCTGGTGGAGCGTCTCGCCGCGAACTTGGCCGGCGCTCTTGAGGAAAAGCCCGGCGAGGAGGATAGTGCGGTAAGCGCCGTATTAAGCCTTGCCGGCGAATTATCGTCGGCCGTCCGGCGAGCTCGCCTCTTCGGGCGCGGCGA
>CALAZI010000174.1 GCA_937895955.1 uncultured Alphaproteobacteria bacterium
GCGATGAGCCCTTCGCCGTGTCTCTCCCTGATGAAATCGTTCCGCACCGGCCCGGTTTCCTCAAGCAGATGGTCGACGCCTATCAAAAGGTCGGCGGCAATCTCGTCGCCGTAGAGGAAGTGCCTAACAACGAAACGAGCAAATACGGCGTCATCGCGCCGAAGGCGCGCAAGGGCAATCTTATCGAGATGACCGGCATGGTGGAGAAACCGAAGCCGGAAGACGCGCCGTCGAATTTTCGCATTATCGGCCGCTATATATTGCAGCCGGATATTTTCTCTCTCTTGGAAACCCAGGAAAAAGGCGCCGGCGGCGAAATTCAGCTCACCGATTCCATGAACAAGCTGAACGCGAAGCAGACCTTTCACGCCTGCATCTGCGAAGGCGTCATTCACGATTGCGGCTCGAAACTCGGCTGGCTGCAGGCGAATGTCGATCTCGGCCTGCAAAACGCCGATTTCGGCGCCGCTCTCGCCGACTACGCCCGCGCAAGGCTGAAATAGCATCGCCGCAAAAGGAAAACGGCGGGACTTGCGTCCCGCCGCTCCTTAACTGATCCGCCTTATGCGCGTCCGCGATGCGCGGCGGCGCGATGATGATCAATCGTCGTCGTCATCGTTCAGGGCGCCGAACTTCTTCAGCGCCGCGACAGCGTCAATGAAGCCGTAGCCGGAATCGAAATCGAAACCGTTTCCAAGCTCGTTGAACGTCTGGATCGTCGCGCCGGTTCCGTTGCTGGCCCTGACCGTCATGTTCTGCGCGGTCTTGCGCATCACCTTGTAGATCTCGGCCGGTTCCGTCCGGCTGCAAGGCCCGAGCAGCGCGCCCTGCGCGATCATCGCGTCGACTTGCGCGGCGGGAACCGAGAGGTCCTTGCCGTTCTTGCGCAGGTTTTTAGTATTGCCCTGACGGCGTTTCGGCTTGCACATCCGATATTGGCCGTTCTGGATAATTTGCGTGTCCTCCGAGTCGATCATCATCGCCGCCACGGCCGCCGCATGCGGCGCCGCCGCCGACGTGCCGAAGAAATTCGGGAACTCGCCGGGCTCGCCCGACTGAAAGACGCCGTCGCCGTCATCATCGTCACGGCTCGTGTCGCTGAAGAAGAACGAGGTGTTCGTTCCGTCCGGCGCCGTCAGGCCGGGTTTCTTGCGAATGTCCGGCCGTCTCAGGCGATTGCCGGCCGTGTCGAAGAAGATCGGCGTGCCGCCGGCCGACGAGAAGTCATTGAGGCAAGCGGGCACGCATTCCGGTTCGCCCGCCTGTGCGCGCAGCGGCAAGGTGTTCGGATCGCCGATGAATTCCTCGGTGAAATAGAACGCCGCAGCGCCGACGCCTTCGGCGCCTTGCGCGTTATTGTGTCCGTAGCCGGACGGCGCGTTGATGGCGTATTCCGCCGCCGCAAAGCCGCCGCCGAAAACGACGAATTTCACAAAGCCGGGCGCCGCGCCCGATTGCGTTTCAAAGCCGATCTGAACCGTCGACCCGCCGTTAAAGTCGACGAGCGAGACAAGTTCGATCGCGTCGCCGCCCATGCCGCCGTCGAGCGGCACGCCGCCGTCGGTGAACTGGAACTGGCAAAGGCCGTTCGCCGGGAAGACGAAGGGGCCGCCGCCGGGGAAACAGTCCGCAACCCTGACGCCCGCCTGGTCGAACATGATGATGTCGACGTCATTCTGCGCGCCGGGAGCCCCCGAGACCGAAAAATTCGGGCTGTCCCAGTTGAGCGTCAGATTGGTCTGCAAAGCGCCGTTGAGCGTGACGGTGTTGAGATAGTCGACGCCCGGGCCCGGATCGAAATCGTGGAAAAGCCCGTCCGGCGTGTTGACGGCGCGATAGGCATCCTGGAACGCATCGCGCGCCCTGTTGCCGTTCGAGGAATAGTACGGAACGCCGAGACGCGCCGCTTCGTCCGCCGCCTGCGCGATGATGCCGTCCTGGAACATCGGTTCAGCGAAATAGATGACGTCGTCGACGATGACGTCGGCGCCCGCCTTGGCGAGTTCGACGATGCCTTGCGCGAAGTCGGCTTCACCGTTGAACGCGGAATAGAAGGCGATCGCCGCGTCGGGAAGAACGTCATGGATGAGCTGCGCCATCGCGCGACCTTCGTCGATGCAGTTCGACTGATCCAGGAAGTCGCTGAGGATGGTGACGTTCGCCGGAAGGTCGCCATTGGCGATGTCTTCCGCGGGCGTCGTGTAGGGACCGCCGGCGAGCGTGCCGGGATCGCAGGCGAAACTGTCGGAAAGAACGCCGACCGTCAGCCCCTTGCCGGTGAAGCCGAGATTGGTCCGAACGATGTCGGTGCGCATGGAGCGATCGCCCTGCGATGTCACAAGACCGACATTCGTCGTCGCCA
>CALAZI010000175.1 GCA_937895955.1 uncultured Alphaproteobacteria bacterium
TTCGCCGGCCTCGCCCTTGAACATGACGAGTTCGATCTCGCGGACCTGCAACGGCGCAATTTCGCGGCGATCATGCGCCTCATGCCGGAGGCGCAGGCGCACACGCTCATCGCCGGCGACAATTCGTTTTTGCGCGCCGACCGCGCGCCGGGCGACAATCTCGGCGACAGCGACAATCTCAAGGCTGAGCTTGACCGCGTCAGCGAGCGCTTTTCGCGCGGCGACATCATCGGCGCGATGGCGGACGGACGCGACGTTCTCTTGAAGGCGCGCGCGGCGTTCGGCTCGCGCTGGCGCGATGACGCGGTTGAGGAAATCCGTCGGCATGAGCTGGCCTCCTTCGCGCATCGTTGTCCTTTGACGCGACGATCCTTCAACCGGCCGCGCGGCTATCCGGGCGACGCGCCGCTGCTGGACCAGATTTACGGCCTCGGCGAAGCCATGCTCTGGCCGCATCCGGCGACGGTCGCCGGACAGGTGAGCTTTTTCGTCGTTCATTCATCGGCTTGCTGGGCGGTTCGCCTGCGGCGCGAGATTTTGGCGCGCGAGATCGACAAAACTTGCGATCGCGTCGCAGGCGGCGCATCGATCCTGTCGGTCGCTTGCGGCCATCTGCGCGAACTTGAACTCTCCCTGCGCGCGCAGGACGGCGGCTTGAAGAAATTCTACGCGCTCGATCAGGACGGCGAGTCGATCAAGGAAGTGCGCGACAGTTTTCCGAATCTGCCGATTGAGACGGTCGAAGGCAGCGTGCGCGGCATCATCTCGCGAAAAACGACCTTCGAGGATATCGATTTCGCCTACGCCGCCGGTCTTCTCGACTATCTGGTCGCGCCGGTCGCGATGCGGCTCATCGAACGCATGTTTTCGTTCCTGAAGCCTGGCGGAAAGCTGCTGATCGCCAATTTCACCCCGGCGGGCGAAGACATCGGCTATATGGAAGCTTTCATGGATTGGTGGCTCATCTACCGGACGAGCGACGAATTGCGGGAATTGCTTTCGGGACTGCCGAGCGAAGAAGTCGCGAATGTCGAAATTTACGAAGACGCGCGCGGCGTCGTCGCCTACGCCGTCGTTCAAAAGGCCTGATCGGCGCCTCTCGTTTGAAATCAGATTGACCTTGCGGTCAGGCCTGAGCGCGATTGGCGTCGGCTGAAGGCTCGCCGTCGCGTTGGGCGCGGTCGGCGAGCGCGAACCGCACGACCGCCGTCGTTCCCTTGCCGACCGCCGTTTCAATCGAAAGGCGCGCGCCCTGACCTTCGAGCAGCAGCCGCGCGATCGGAAGGCCGAGACCGAGGCCTCCGCGAAGGCGCGACCGCGCCGCTTCCGTCTGTTCAAAGGGGGCGAAAGCGGCCGCTATTTTTTCGGGCGCCATGCCGCATCCCTCGTCCTTGATTTCCAGACGATAGGCGTCGTTCTCGACTTTGCCGGAAATCAGGATTTTCGAGCCCGGCCGGCTTGCGTTGACGGCGTTCTCAATGAGGTTCGACAGGGCGTAGGACGCATGATGCTGGTCGATGCGCAGGACCGCCTTGGCGACGCCGCTCGCGTCGAGCGATATCGAACGTCCCGAAGCGGAGGCCGTGTGCTGCCCGTCTAGATAATCGATGATCTCGCCGATCTCAATGTCCTCCACGACGAAATCAAGCTTGCCGGCGGTTGCGTCCGCATAGCGCAGCATCTGGCTCAGCTTCTTGAGCAGCCCGTGCGCCGACGTTGAAATCTGGTCGATCGACGACATCAGATCTTTCGTCTCGCCGTTGTTCACCTGGAGCCGCAGAATGTCGTCATACCCGATGATCTGATGCAGCGGCGTCCTTAATTCATGCGTCAGGATCGACAGGAAATTGAGTTTTGACCGGTCGGCCGCCGTTGCTTCGACGAGCAGCTGTTCGATGCGGGCCGCATCGCGCTTGCGCTGGACGTCCTGCGCCCATTTCTGGCGCGATCGACGCTCCTGCAGGTAATTCGAAACGAGCGCGACGCCGGTCACGCTGATCATGAAGAAATAGCCGGAAAGAATCTCGTTTGCGGTGAACTGCCGTCCGATGAGCAACGCCGTGCAGTAAGCGGCGGCGATTCCGATGAACGTGGGCGCCGCCAGCTTGACGCTGACACGCATCAGGCACGAGGCGAACACCATGACCACAAGAAGGCCAATGATGTAGGGCGGCGCGCCTTGCCCCGGCATTCGATAGATCATGTAGACGATCGATATCGACATCGCCGCGAAGCCGAGCACGGTCGAGTATTCCACATAACGCCGATAACGCGGAATTGAGGTGAGGAGCACGCCGATGACGACGATCGGCAGCGTGAAGAGGAAGCGCGTTGCGACGAATTCGGCGGCGAGCGCTCCGCCGACAAGCACGTCAAGCGCGCTGTAGGAAAGATAAACGCCGATGCCGAGAACCTGAAGCAGCCGTTCGCGATCGGCTTCGGGACCGGCGAGATGAAGCCGATAGGCTTCCTCGGTTTCGGGATCGGCGAATTCGGCGATGATCGGGCGCAAGGAATCGCGTGCGGCCGAGTCGGGCCGCGCAGGCTGCGCCGCGCCGCTCCCCGCCGGCGTTGAGAGCTTGTCCTTGCTGTCGCTCATGCGGTGACCCTAGCTTGGTTTGGTTAACCCTTCTTTTTTCACTGGGCGAAGAGGGGCCCAGCGCCCGCAATCTTGAAACCGCCGGCTTCTGAGGCCGCCGCGAATAAAAAAGAGGTTATTAACCTTTCGGGCGCTCACGCGGGCGATTTTGGGGAGAAAAGGCGAATGGTGGGCGCACGTAGGATCGAACTACGGGCCTCCACCGTGTCAAGGTGGCGCTCTACCACTGAGCTATGCGCCCCGAAGAGTGAGCGCGTCTAACCGCAAAATCCTGAAGGCGCAAGGGGCGAAGAGGCGGCTTGGCGCGTGGGCGCTAAGCGGCGACCATGCGTTCGACTTCCTGAACCAGATCCTTGAGATGGAAGGGTTTTGAAAGGACCTTCGCCTCTTCCGGGGCGCGGTTGGCTGGATTGAGCGCCACCGCGGCGAATCCCGTAATGAACATGATCTTCATTTCCGGATCGATCTGGGCCGCCCTGCGGGCGAGTTCGATCCCGTCCATGACGGGCATCACGATATCGGTCAGCAAAAGGTCGAATTCCCGCAATTGCAGCTCTGTCAGCGCTTCATCGCCCTGGGCGGCGTCGACAACGGAATGCCCGGCCTTCTCAAGCGCTTTCTTGAGAAATCGCCGCATCGACTCATCGTCTTCCGCCAGGAGAATCGCCGCCATTTTTAACGCCTTTATTGACTGAATCCGCTCTAACCAATTCCGCGCGCGCAGGGAAGCCGATGCGGCCGTCCCGCCTGCGCCGGAAGCCAAGCAAGACGGGCGCCGACTTGCGGCGGCGACGAAAAGTCTTAACGATCCGCCTGCTACCCCTTTAAGGTGCGCAAGCCGCATCGCCGCCCAGCGCTAGCTGGCGGGAATTGGGAGAAGGATGGATAAAATGCGCGCCGAGCCCGCCGCTCAGCCTGCGATTGAAGTCGCCGAGCCGGCGCGGCTCACCACGCCGCTGATATTCGCCTCGCCGCATTCGGGCCGGCGCTATCCGCCTGAACTCCTGCGCATGAGCCGTCTTGACCGTCAGTCCCTGCGCCAGTCGGAAGATTCCTATGTCGATCTGCTTTTCGACGCCGCGCCGGCCTTCGGCGCGCCGCTCTTGCGCGCGCTCTTTCCGCGCGCCTGGATCGACGTGAATCGCAGCCGGGACGAGCTTGATCCGCGGATGTTTGCGGACGCGCTGCCGGCGAGCGCCGATACGAGGTCGAACCGCGTGCGCGCGGGGCTTGGCGTCATTCCGCGCATTGTTGCGGACGGTCAGGATATCTACGACCGCAAGCTGAAATTCTTCGAGGCGCGCCGCCGTCTGGCGTCCTGTTACGATCCCTATCACAGGGCTTTGAACGAGTTGATCGCCGCCGCGCGCGCGCGATTCGGCTGCGCGATTGTCATTGATTGCCATTCGATGCCGTCGGCGGGGGGCGCGCCTTTCCGCGACGGCGAAAAGTCGATTGATTTCGTCCTTGGCGACCGCTTCGGCGCGTCCTGCGCGCCGGCGGCGCCTGCGCTGGTCGAGCATGTGCTCAGCGCCCAGGGCTATGTCGTCGCGCGCAATGCGCCCTATGCGGGCGGCCATGTGGCTGCGGCCTACGGCCGGCCGGGTGACGGCGTTCACGTCCTGCAAATCGAGATCAACCGCTCGCTTTATCTCGATGAGAGCCGGATTGCGCGAACCGACGGATTTGACCGCCTGCGGGGAAACCTGCAGACATTGGTGTCCGAACTGGCGCGGATCTCGCCGGCGGCCTTGAGGCCGGCCCAGGCGGCCGAGTAATTTGTTGCGTTAGCGAAAGAAAAAAGCCGCGGGGAAGCCCCGCGGCTGAGTTATTTGGGAGGAAACGCCCCTAAGGGCTGCAGCGTTTTGTTGCGCTGCAAGAAAAATGTCGCATGGACACCGCTGCGGCGCAACGCATTTTCCCGTGCGTCAATCCGCGTCGGGGCGTTGAAGGTGGGACGGTCGGCCAGCAATCGGGCGGAGAGGGAGCAGGACTTGGATTCTCATTCTAAACCGGGAGGCGCCCCGGCGGAACGCAAGGGGGCCTTGAAGCGCCTCCAGTCGGGCGTCGGTCGGCTCACCCGGCCGCGTCAGCGATTCACCATGCCGAACCCGCAGTCGGGCCTCAAAATCGTCATTGCGACGGACGCCTGGCGGCCGCAATTGAACGGTGTCGTCAGGACGCTCGAGACCCTCGGCGAAATCCTGACGCGCTTCGGCAATCAGGTTCGATACATTACGCCGAACGAGTTCAAGTCGGTGCCGCTTCCGTCCTATCCGGAAATCCGCCTTTCGATCCTGCCGAACCGGCGGGTCGCCAAGATGATCAACGACTTCAAGCCCGACGCCATCCATATCGCGACGGAAGGACCGATCGGACGCGCCGTGCGCCGTTTTTGCAAGCGCCGAGATTATCCGTTCACGACAAGCTTTCACACGCGCTTTCCCGAATACGCCAATGAACGCTGGGCGGTGCCGATTTCCTGGGGATATGCGGTGCTGAAGGATTTTCATAAGGACGGCGAGACGATGATGGTCGCAACGCCCGGCTTGATGGACGAGTTGAAAGAGCGCGGCTTCGTCGACATGAAATTATGGGCGCGCGGCGTCGACCTTCAACAGTTCAAACCCGGCGATCGAAGCTTTCTCGATCATCAAAAGCGTCCGATTTTTCTCTATGTCGGCCGGCTCGCCGTTGAAAAGAGCATTGAGGATTTTCTCAAGCTCGACCTGCCGGGAACCAAAGTGATCGTCGGCGACGGGCCGCAGCGCGCCGAGCTTGAAGAGCGGTTCAAGGACGCGGTTTTCGTCGGTCCGAAATTCGGCGAAGAGCTGACGCGCTATTACCAGGCGGCCGACGTATTCGTTTTCCCGTCGCGGACCGACACGTTCGGTCTCGTTAACGTTGAAGCGCTCGCCTGCGGCGTTCCGGTCGCCGCCTATCCGGTGCGCGGCCCGCTTGAAATCCTCGACGGCGCGCCGGCCGGCTGCGGCGCGATGAACGAGGACCTGCGGCAAGCCTGTCTCGACGCCTTTGAGCGCCGCGATCCGGCGGCCTGCCGCGCCTGGTCTGAACGGTTTTCGTGGGAATCGGCCTCGCGCCAGTTCATCGCCAATCTTGAAATGCCGGGATTTGACGAAGATTTCTGGCTTCGCTCGGCGAAAATGATCGACTGACCGCCCGCCCGGCCGCGGCGAATTCTCTCATTCGGCATAAAGCTTGCCTCTTTCTCCCGCATCGGGAGCGCGAGCGTGGGGTCTTGCGCGCCATTCAAGGGAGAAAAGACCGATGGCCCATCCAATCGACCTCCATGTCGGCGCGCGCGTGCGCCAGCGTCGCCGTCTTCTCGGCATGACGCAGCAGCGTCTTGCGGACGCCGTTTCCATCCGCTTCCAGCAAATCCAGAAATACGAAAGCGGCGCCAATCGCATTTCCGCCTCGCGCCTGTGGTCCCTCTCGAAAGCGCTCGACGTGACGGTCGCGTATTTTTTCGAGGGCGTCGATGAAGAGGGGCGCATCAATGGCGGCCACGTCGACCACGGCGCCGCCGCGCCGGCCGACATTTTCCAGAACAAGGACACGATCGCGCTCGTTCGCGCCTTTTACACCATGAATGACGAACCGCGCCGCCGCCTTCTTGATCTCGCCAAGGCGATGTCGGGCGACGAATAATCGACAGTTGAATTTGTCTTCTCCCGGGACCATGGTCGATCGGCCATGGTCTCTGATTTGGAAAACAGCAAAGAGCTGGCGGTCTTCGCCGGCCGCCTCGCCGACGCCGCGCGCAATGAAACCTTGCCGCGCTTCCGGGCCGGCGCGCAGATATTCAACAAGGCCGGCGCGCTTTTCGATCCGGTGACCGACGCCGATCGCGAAGCCGAGCGCGCGCTTCGCCGGATGATTGAAGCGGTCTATCCGCGGCACGGCATCATCGGCGAGGAATTCGGCGCCGTCCGCGCCGACGCCGAATATCGCTGGGTGATCGATCCGGTTGACGGAACCCGCGCATTCATGTGCGGCGCGGCGACATGGGCGACGCTGATCGCGCTTGAGCGCGGCGCGGCGCCGACGCTCGGCGTCATCGATCAACCGTTTACGGACGAACGCTGGACCGGCGGCGCGGGCGTCGCTCATTACCGGCATGGCGCGGCGACGCGCGCCTGCGCGACGAGCGGCGTCACGGACATTTCGCGCGCGCGCCTGTCGACCACCGATCCGCGGCGCGAGGCGTATTTCAGCGGCGATGAAGCGGCCGCCTTCGCCGCCGTGGCGGCCAGGGCGCAGGTCGCGCGTTTCAGTCTCGACGCTTACGCCTACGGCCTGCTCGCCATCGGAGAGCTCGATCTCGTCGTTGAAGCGAGCCTGAAACGCCATGATTTCGCGGCGCTGGCGCCGGTCGTTGAAGGCGCAGGCGGCGTCATCACCGGCTGGAAGGGCGAGCCGCTGGGCGAATGCGCCGGCGGGCGCGTCGTCGCGGCGGCGACGAAAGAGCTGCATCAGGCCGCGCTGGCGTTGCTGCGCGGCGTCTAGCGCGCCGGGCGCAAAAGTGGAAACCGGTTTTGCGCGAAAAGGCGCGCTGTAATAATAACCTGATCATCGGGCGCGATTCAGGAATCGCGCCCGATGATCTAGCGGGCGTTCAGCCGCGACGCGACGCGATCACCGGCGCATCTTCGCCGTCAAGCGCGCGTTCGGCGAGCGGCGGCGTCAGCACAGTGTCGCGCAACAACCCTTCCCATTTGGCGATTGCGGCGGCGGCGACGGAATTGCCGACGATGTTGGTGCCGCTGCGCCCCATATCGAGAAACTGATCGACGGCGAGAATCAGCACAAGACCCTCCGCCGGCAGGTCGAAGGCGGTCAGCGTCGCCGCGATGACGACGAGCGATGCGCGCGGCACTGCGGCCATGCCTTTCGACGTCACCATAAGAAAGAGCAGCATCGTCACCTGCTCGGCCATTGAAAGATCGACGCCGTAGGCTTGCGCGATGAACATCGTCGCGAAGGCGCAATACATCATCGAGCCGTCGAGATTGAAGGAATAGCCGAGCGGCAGAACGAAGCTCGCAATGCGGTTGGCGACGCCGAAGCGTTCGAGCTTTTCCAGCAATTTCGGGTATGCCGCTTCCGAACTCGCCGTCGAAAAGGCGATGACGACGGGTTCGCGTATCTCCTTGATCAGCTCGCCCGTGCGCTTGCCGATGACCAGGCGGCCGGCGAGCGCAAGCGCCGCCCAGAGAATAAGCAGGGAAAAATAAAAGCCGCCGACGAATTTTCCGTAGGTGGCGATGACGCCGAGACCCTTGGCGGCGACAACGCCGGCGAGCGCCGCGAAGACGGCGAACGGCGCCAAAAGCATCACATATTCGGTGATTTTCAGCATGACATAGGCGAGCTGTTCGGTGAGCTCGACGACCTTCGCGGTTTTTTCTCCGAGCTTTGCGAGCGCGACGCCGGCGAAAACGGAGAAGATGACGATTTGCAGGATTTCATTCGTCGCCATCGCTTCGACGATCGAGCGCGGCACGAGATGGATGATGAAATCGGCGAGCGTCAGCTTGGCGACTTCGGGCGCGCCCGCGTCCGCGCCGATAGCGGCGTCGAGCCCGTCGCCGGGCCGGATGATGTTGACCATCAAGAGCCCGAGCGACAGCGAGAACAGCGACGCGGCGATGAACCAGATCATCGTTCTGAGGCCGACCCGGCCGAGCGCTTTTGAATCGCCCATATGCGCAATGCCGACGATCAGCGTCGTCAACACCAGCGGCGCGATGATCATTTTGATTAAGCGAAGGAAGATATCCGTGACGATCCGGAAAGCGGAAGCGAACGCGGCGATCTGTTCCGGCGACGCCGTCTGGTGAATGATCGCGCCGGCTATGACGCCGAGAATCATTGATGCGAGGATGATCTGGAAAAGCCGTTTGGCCATGGACGCCCCGAATGAAAGCGCGCGACCCTATCGGCGTCCGCTTTTACTGTCTATACGGATCAAGTCCGGTCAAAACCGCTTCAGCAGCCGTTCAAGATAGTCAATCTCTTCTTCGGTCCGTTCGCCGTCCGAGAGGCGCCGCCGCAGCTCCTCGATAAGCTCGCGCGTTCTTTGCGCGTCCGATTTTTCCGGCACCTCGACCCCTTCGCCGTAGGCCTCGCCGATCGTGCGGCCCAGGGGATCGCGCATCGGCCTGACGCCGCTTCCGCCGCCGCCGACTTGCCGCTGCGCGCCGCCGGCGCGGGCGAGATTTTCCGCGCCCTCGCGCAGGCTGGCGATCGCGCGCTCCATAGCGCTCGCCGCGCCGTCGAAATCCTCTTCGCGCAGCGCGCCTTCCGCGCGGCGCATTTCGCTGAGCGCGCGGCCGAGCGCGCGTCCCGCCGCGCCGTCCGGATCGGCGCCTTCCCGGCCGTCGAGAGAGCGCATCAGTTCCGACAGATCGCCGGCGAGCGCGCTTTCTTCCTCAGCAAGGTCGTCGCCGGTCGCGTTGCGCGTCTGGCTGCGCGCGAAGGATTTATCGGCAAGTTCGCGCTGGCGGCCGATCAGATCGCCCGCCTCGCCCGTCGGTCCGGAAGGGCCGCCGGGGCCGTTCGCCTCGCCGCCGCCGTCGCCGGCGCGCCGCATCGGGCGAAGATTGTTGAGGAGGTTTTCAAGATCGTCGAGCGCCTGACGCGCCGCATCCTCGGCTCCCGACCGCGCAAGATCGCGGATGGAATCAATCATCGACTGGAGATCGCCGTCGCTCAGCGTTTCGTCAGGCGGCGGCCCGTTTTCCATCGGTTCGCCCGATTGCGCGAGCGCTTGCAGATATTGCTGAAGCGCGGCGCGCAGTTCTTCAGTCAGCCGGTTTATCTCATCGTCCGCGGCGCCGTTCTCAAGCGCTTCGCGAAGAGCGTCTTTCGCCGCATCAAGCCGTCGACGCGCAAGCTCCAGCGCTTCATCTTCAAGCTGCAGCGCAAGCGGCCAGAATTCATCGACCGTATCCTTGAAGTCGCCGCCAGGCTCTTTCGACACGCGCCACATCGCGGTTCGGAGCAAGAGATAGTCTGTCGGCTTTTCGAAGAAATATTCAGGTCCCAGCGTCAGGCCGCTGAACGCCCATTCGGCGCGCCGCCATTCTTCCGGCGCGACGGCGAGCGTCTGGCGCTGCTCGATGACAGATCGCGCCAGCGGATTGAAAAACTCCTTGGCTGGCAATGTCGCGGCGATCGCGTCGGTCTCGCCGGTTTGGCCTGCGGCGTCGGTGACGATGACGGCGACGATGACGTTCAGGCCCGCCCAGGGATCGGCGGCAAGGTCAATCGCAAACTCGCGCAGGCCCGTCGCGCCGGCGACGCCGTCAAGCGGGATAAGCCGGCTTTCGCTTTTTGCGTCTGCGCCGAATTCCGGCGCGTCGAGCGGACGCGGCTGGTCCGGATCGAGACGAAGCCTCAACGCCGCGGATGTCGCGCCGTAATCATCGTCGATCCGCAACGAAAAGGCGAAACGCCCGTCGCGGTCGGCGGCCGGCGTTTCGGCGAATGAAACGACCGGCGCGCGATCGTCGATGACCCCGATCGGCCAGCGCCCCGTGCGGCCGCCGGCGCTCAAGCTGAGGACGCCGGTTTTCTGAAGCGTCAGCGTCATGCGTCCTGAATTCCCGGATACCTCGCGTGCGCCGTTGATCGTCGCCGCGACCGTTCGAAGAGAAAGCCGCGCGCGCGCCTTTGCGTTAATCTGCGCATGAACGATCGATCCTTCCGGCGCATCAATCTGATCGCGAAGGCCGGGAAGCGCATCGCGCGCGCGCAGGAGATAGATCGGCGCCTTGCCGGTATAGGCGGGCGGTTCGATCCAGAGATCGGCGAATCCCGTCGCCGCCGCGCGCGGATCGCCCGGAATGAAGCCGAGCGCGATACGCGGGCCGGCGTCCTTTCCCGCCGCTATGGTCGCAACGGCGAGAAGGGCGAGCGTCGCATAGCGCAGGCCGAAGCGATCGACGCCGTTCGCCGTCAGCGCAGGCGGTGCGAGGCGAGCGGTTTTTGCGCGTGCGGCGCTGTCGATAAGATGCGCATCCCACAAGGGATTTGCGCCGGCGCTCGGCGAGTCTTCCAGCGCGCGCAGCGCGTCGTGCCGGACGGCGCCGTCGCGCTCAAGCCGCGCCAGCGCCTCATCGCGCGTCGGTGAGAATTTTGACGGCCGAACGCGCCAGGCGAATCTCGCCGCCAGGGCGAGCGCCGCGATCAGCGCCAGCGCATGCGCCCATCTCGGCGTTGCGCCCCAAAGATCGAACAGGCTGATAATAAGGATGAGCGCAATCGGCCCCGCGGCGAGCGTTAACGCCGGCGCCAAGCGCTCGATGAACAGCACGGCGCGCGCACGAAAAACCCGTCGCGCATTCGGCCGCGCGCCGGCGGATCGCGTCATTTTGGGTCGGCCTTGCGCCATAGTGAACGTCATGCTTCTTGCAGAATAGCGCGGGGGCCCGCCTTCGTCGATGAATCCCGTCGCGAACCGGCCTCGGATCGACGCGCCGTTCGGCCGCTTCGGTTCAAATTTAGGTTAATGCTGGAGAGGCGACGTCTTGACGAGTTTCTTTCTTTCCCAGTCGCGACGGGCGGCGCTTTCATCCGATGCGGCGATTGCAAGGACGAACCGGACAAACATCCTGATCGCCTTCGCTGCGGTGATGGTCTACAATTTTGTCGGCATATTCGACATCATATCGACGATTGCGGCGATCGAGCTTGGCGTCGCGGAGGAAGCCAACCCCCTCATGCGCGCCGTCATGGACAATTACGGCGTCGGGTGGATCGCTGCGAAATTATTCTTGCAGATCGTCATTTCCGCCATGGTGCTGTGGTTCCCGCACCGGATCGTGCTCTTTATTTTCACCTTCGCCGTCTGGACGAACGGCTTCATCGTTCTCAATAATTTCAGGATCGCGCTCGGACTTTAGATCATCGCGCGCGATTCCTGAATCACGCCCGATGATCAAGTTGTTACTCCAGCGCGCCTTTTCGCGTAAAACCGGTTTCCACTTTTGCGCCCGGCGCGCTAACCGAGCGCGGCCTGCGCCGTCTGCGCCGCGTCGGCGATCATGCGAGCGCTATGCGCTTTTTCGGAGCCACCGCGCTCATCAGGCCCTCTCAAGCGTTCTTCCATTCGGGATTGCGTTCGCCGGCGAGCATGGCGTCGAAAGACGGCCGGCGGCGGATGATCGCATATTGATCGTCGCTGACGAGAATTTCGGGGATCAGCGGGCGCGAATTATATTGCGAGGACTGGGCGGCGCCATAGGCGCCCGCCGACATGAAGGCGACAAGATCTCCTTCTTTCGTCGGCGGCAACGGTCGCGCGCGCGCAAATCGGTCGCCTGTCTCGCAAACCGGGCCGACAATGTCATAGGGCTTCCATTCTCCTTGCCGCAACCGGACCGGTTCGACGCCGTGATAGGCGTCGTAAAGGGCGGGGCGGATGAGATCGTTCATCGCGGCGTCGACGATCAGGAATTTCCTGGCCTCGCCCTCTTTGACATAGAGGACGCGCGACACCAGAACGCCGGCGTTGCCGACGATCATGCGCCCCGGCTCGAAGATCAGCCGGATGTCGAGCGGCGCCGCGATGCGCCGGATCAGCCCGGCGTAATCGTCCGGGTGCGGCGGATCGCCCCCGCCGCCGGCCGGTTCGCCGTAAGGAATGCCGAGCCCGCCGCCGAGATCGAGCCGTTCGATCGGATGGCCGTCGGCGCGCAGCGCGCGCACGAGGTCGGCGACGCGCTCAAAGGCGCGCTCGAACGGCGCAAGATCGGCGATCTGCGAGCCGATGTGAACGTCGACGCCCTTGATTTCGATCCCTTTCATCGACGCGGCGCGGGCGTAAAGCGCGCGCGCGCGCGTCCAGGCGATGCCGAACTTGTCTTCGGCCTTGCCCGTCGAGATCTTTTCATGGCCGCCCGCCGACACGTCGGGATTGACGCGGAAGGCGATCGGCGCGACCGCGGACCGCGACAGGGCGACCTCGTTCAGCGCTTCAAGCTCGTTTTCCGATTCGACATTGAACTGGAAAACGCCGGCGTCGAGCGCCGCCGCCATTTCCTCTCTCGTCTTGCCGACGCCGGAGAACACGATCATCGATCCCTGAATGCCGGCTTCGAGCGCGCGATAAAGCTCGCCGCCCGAAACGACATCTGCGCCCGCGCCCTCCTCGCGCATGATTGCAAGCACGGCGAGGTTTGAATTCGCCTTGACGGAATAGGCGACGAGCGGATCAAGGTCGGCGAACGCCGCCTTGAAGACCCGCATGTGACGGCGAAGCGTCGCTTCGGAATAGCAGTAAAACGGCGTTCCGACCGCGGCGGCGAGACGTTCAAGGCTTATCGCCTCGGCGTGAAGAACTCCGCCTTGGCGCTCAAAATGATGCATTGAAACTCTTACCAGTCGTGTTTGATCGGCTCGATTTCATTGAAGGCGACCCAGGCGTGCTTGCGCTCTTCATAAACGGAAAAGCGCGGCGGCGGAAAGGACGGATCGGCGAAAGCGCCGAGCGTCACGGCGATCCTGTCCGGGTCGTTGTCGATCGAGTACCAGACAGTCGTTCCGCACCGTCCGCAAAAACGCTGCGTGATCTTGCCGCCTTCATCGCCGAACCGTTCGAAAATTTTCGGATCGCCGCTGAGAAATTCAACGCGCTCGCGCGGGAATCGCGCCTGCGCGCCGAACGCGCCGCCCGTCCGTTTCTGGCATTCAAGGCAATGACAGACGGATATGCGCACCGGCTCGCCGAGACAGCGCAGGCGAATGTCGCCGCAGGCGCAAGAGGCCTCGCGCAGGATCATTGATCGAAATCGTCCGCATCGTCCGCCGGTTCGTCATTCGGATTCCACTCTTCGGCTGGCGGGCGTTCGGACGATGGCGGCCGAAGCGGCGCTTTCTTGCCGCAAGCCGAGAGAAAGAGCAGCGCGGCGAACGCCGCCATCAGCATTTTCATGTCAGTTTCTCTTTCCAGCGTTTGACTTCGGCGCGCACATTGTCGGGCGCGGCGCCGCCATAGGATGCGCGCGCTGCGACCGAGGCGTCAACGGTGAGCAGGGCGAAGACGTCTTCGCCGATGCGCGGCTCGACGGCGCGCATGTCGGCGATTGACAATTCGTCGAGCCGCACGCGCTGCCGCTCGGCGGCGGCGACGATTGCGCCGGTCGCATGATGCGCGTCGCGGAACGGAAGACCGAGCTTGCGGACGAGATAGTCGGCGAGATCGGTGGCGGTCGAATAGCCGCGCATCGCGGCCTCGCGCATCGCTTTTTCATTCATCGTCATGTCGTCGATCATGCCGGTCATGGCCGCGAGCGTGAGCGCCATGTCGTCGATCGCCTCGAATGTCGCCGCTTTGTCCTCCTGCATATCCTTCGAATAGGCGAGGGGAAGGCCCTTCATGACGATGAGCAGCGCATTGAACGCGCCGGCGATCCGCCCGACCTTGGCGCGGCAGAGTTCGGCGGCGTCCGGATTTTTCTTCTGCGGCATGATCGACGAGCCGGTCGAGAAAGCGTCAGACAGCGCGGCGAAGCCGAAATGCGGCGACGTCCACAGGACGATTTCCTCAGCGAGACGCGACAAGTGGCTTGCGCAGATCGCCGATGCGGCGAGCGTTTCAAGCGCGAAGTCGCGCGCTGAAACGCTGTCGAGCGAATTCGCCGTCGGCCGGTCGAATCCGAGCGCCTTCGCCGTCATCGCGCGATCGATCGGATAGGGAACGCCGGCGAGCGCCGCCGCGCCGAGCGGGCATTCGTTCATGTGTTTTTGCGCGTCGAGAAAGCGCGTGCGGTCGCGTTCGAGCATCTCGACATAGGCGAGGCAGTGATGACCAAAGGTCACCGGCTGCGCCGTCTGCAGATGGGTGTAGCCCGGCATGACGGACGCCGCGTGCTTTTCCGCCTGCCTGACGAGCGCCGCTTGCAGGGCGGCGATCGCCATAGCCGTTTCGCCGCAGGCGCGACGAATATAGAGGCGGAAATCCGTCGCCACTTGATCATTGCGCGAGCGCGCGGTGTGAAGGCGCGAGGCGGGCTCGCCGATCAGCTCTTTCAAACGCGCCTCGATATTCATGTGAATATCCTCAAGGCGCTTTGAGAAGACGAATTCGCCCGACTCGATTTCCGCAGCGATGCGGTCAAGGCCGTCATGGATGGCCTTGGCGTCGGCTTCGGAAACGATCTTTGTCGCCGCAAGCATGGCGCTGTGCGCCTTCGAGCCTTCGATATCCTCGCGCCACAGCCGGCGGTCGACGTCGATCGAGGCGTTGATTTCCTCCATGATCGCGGCGGGCCCGCGTTCAAATCTGCCGCCCCACATCTGGCTTTTTTTCTCGCTCGGTCTATCTGGAGACTTCTTGGTCATCGGGAGCTTCTCTTGCGCGTTCTCTTCAGTCCCCGCCTCTGGCTCATGATCTGGCTCGGGATCGGCGCGGCCGCTCTCCTCTACGTGATCATGGCGGCGGCGTTAAGCGGCAAGCCGGAGAAAACGCCCCACGCCGCATCGGAAACGGCGATCCTCGCCGACCCGAACCTTCTCGTCGGCGAGATGGCGGATTTCGTCTACGCCGCGAGCGCGCGTTCAGCGCCGACCGAGACGTTCCTGCATGAGGGGCGCAAGATCAGCCTCGCCGATTTTCGCGGCCGCACGGTGCTGGTTAATTTCTGGGCGACGTGGTGCGCGCCCTGCCTGAAGGAGCTGCCCTCGCTCGACGCCCTAGAAACCGATCTTGGCGGCGAGGATTTCGCCGTCGTCGCGATCGCCGCCGATCCGAAAGGGCCTGAGGCCGCCGGCGCCTTTCTCGACAAGCTGAATATCAGGCGTCTCAAGCTCTACGCCGATCCGACGCTCGCCATGACGATCGCAACCGGCGGTTCTTCCGTCCTGCCGGTGTCCATTCTCTATGACGCCGAAGGCCGCGAGATCGGCCGCTATGTCGGCGAGGCGGATTGGGCGAGCGCCGAGGCTAAAGCGCTGATCAGGGCGGCGATCGCTTCAACAGCGCGCTGATCGCGCCCGCCGCGTTTTCAATTGATGTTTCGCTGAGGCCGCCGGCGTCGATGACGGCGAGCGTCGTCTTGTCGTCGCGTTTTCGCGCGCGTTGATAAAGCGGATCGTAATGCTCGCGCATCAGGCTTTCCGCCAGGGCGAAATGATTTTCAGCGGCGGCGAGCGCCAGCCATTCCTCAATCGTTTCCTTCGCGTGAAAAGGCCGCAGCCGCTTGATCGCGTCTTCGACGGCGCCTGGCGTTTCGATGAAATCGCGATAGGTCGCAACGGCGTAACGCGCGCGCGCCTTCGCGTCGGCGCGGATAAGCAGGCGCGGGCTCACGCGCATCGACGTCCATATACGTGTTGGAAGACTGATCGCGCCGATGCGCCTTGATTCAGCCTCGACCGCGATCGGCGTTTCGGGATCGAGTCTTCGCAGCGCATCGTAAAGGCGCGATTCAAAAAGCTTCTGCGACGGCTGCGCCGTCAGCGCCTCTGCGCCGAAGACCGATCCCTTATGCGCGGCGAGGCCTTCAAGATCGATCGCCTGCGCGCCATGGTTCGGCAGCTTGCGAATGATATCGGTCTTCGCTGATCCGGTCTCTCCGTCGATGAGGACGAGATTGATCGGCGCCGCATCATCCGACAGCGCGGCGACAACGGCGCGGCGCCATGTCTTGTAGCCGCCTCTCAGGACGCCGACTCGCCAGCCGACCTGCGACAGGATCGTCGCCATCGCGTTCGAGCGCATGCCGCCGCGCCAGCAATAGATGAGCGGACGGAATTTCGCCGCGCGGCCTTCAAGCGCGGTTTCGAGATGGCGCGCGATGTTGCGCGCGACATGGGCGGCGCCGACGCGGCGCGCGCGAAAGCGCGATTCCTGAACATAGATCGTCCCGACTTCCGCGCGCTCCTCATTGCTGAGAACGGGAAGGTTGATCGCGCCTGGAATATGGTCTTCCGCGAATTCCGCGGGCGAGCGAACGTCGATGATCGCCCCATAAGGCGCGAGCGCGTCAGGATCAACAGTATCGACGGTTTCAATCATCGCGCCGGCGATCTAGCCCGCGCGCCGCTTGCCGGGCAAGCGCCGGCGTAGCATAGAAACGGCGCAGAAACGCGCCCGGCCCAGTCATGACTCAACCGCCTTCGGAACCGAAGCTGACCTCGCTCGCCCATGGCGGCGGCTGCGGCTGCAAGCTGGCGCCGAATGTTCTCTCCGATCTGCTCTCCGACGCGCCGGCCGGCCTAGCGCCGAAAGACCTCATCGTCGACGCGGCGACCAGCGATGACGCCGCCGTATGGCGGATCAATGACGAAACCGCGATCGTCGCGACGACTGATTTTTTCATGCCGGTCGTCGACGACCCTTATGATTTCGGACGCATCGCGGCGACGAACGCGATCTCCGACGTCTACGCCATGGGCGCACGCCCGATCTTCTCGCTCGCGCTTCTCGGCATGCCGATCGCGACGATCAGCGCCGGGACGATCCGCAGGATTCTTGAGGGCGGACGCAGCGTCGCGGAGGCCGCCGGCGCGCCGGTCGCCGGCGGGCATTCGATTGATTCCGTTGAGCCGATTTACGGCCTTGTCGCGCTCGGCCTCGTTCACCCTGACCGTATCCTGAAAAATTGCGGCGCAAGGCCCGGCGACGTTCTCATTCTTGGAAAGCCGCTCGGCGTCGGCATCTTCAGCGCGGCCCTGAAAAAAGCGATCCTGACGCCGGACGATTACGCCGCGATGATCGCCTCGACGACGTTGCTCAACCGGCCGGGCGCGGATCTCGGCGGCATCGCCGGCGTTCACGCCGTTACGGATGTGACGGGTTTCGGCCTGCTCGGCCATCTCGCCGAAATGTGCCGCGGCTCATCCGTCGCTGCGCGGATCGAGCGAAACAGCATCCCGGTCTTTGACGGCGCGCGACGTCTCGTCAATGAGGGCGTCCGCACCGGGGCGTCGCCGCGCAACTGGGCTAGCGTTTCGGCGATGATTGATCCGCCTGCGGACTGGAGCGAGGCGGATCGCGATCTCCTGTGCGATCCGCAAACAAGCGGCGGGCTTCTCGTTTCCTGCGCGCCGGGGGCGGCCGACGCCGTGATGACGCTGTTCCGGGCGTGCGGGCACGCCGATGCGGCCGTCATCGGCCGCGTTGAAGCGGGGGCGGCGCGCATTAGGGTCGCCTAGACGCCTTTGCTTGCCATCGCCGCGCCAAGCGGGGCATTGTCTCTTCAGGGCAGTGAGGGAAGGCTGATGGTGTTCAGACGAGCCGCGCTGGCGATCGCCGCCGCGTTCGCGATCGCCTCATGCGGTCAAAAATCCGATGCGCCGCGCAGTTCGACGAGCATGGAAGCGTCCGACGTCGACGCCGCCTCGCCGCTCGACAGGCCCTATCGAGTCAAAGGCGCCGAGGCGCTGGATATCGAGCGATTGTTTGAAATCCTGCCGCTTTATCTACGGCCGACCTACGGCGCCGTCTCCTTCGACCGAAAGAAGGGCGCGACGCTCGTCAGCGATCTGAAGTTCGGCGGCGAAAGCGGCTTTACGGCGAAGCGCGCGGAATTTTACGGCGTCGATATGGAGGCGATCGAACGCATTGAGGCCGGCGGGGACGGCGCGCTCGACGCGCCGATGGAAACGGTCCTGCTTAAATTGCGCCTTTTCGACGCCGCCTCATTTTCCGATAAAGAGGCGGAAGGCGAAACGACGATTGGCGCGATTGAAGTCGACATGCTGCGCATTCGCCGCGGCGGCCTGCCGAAGGAATCGCCTGCTTCCGGCGTTGCGGCGCTGTTCAACGCCTTCGACGTCGCCGGCGTCTATTTCAAGGATGTCGATTTCCGCACGGCTGACAAGGAGCGTTCGGCGAGCGGCGTTGCGGCGGCCTTCAATGCGAAAGATCTCAGATTGGTCGGCATTGGCGGCGGCCGGCTCGACGCGATCATCGCGCGCGACTTCGGCTATCTCGTCACGCAATCCTCAAGCGCGATCGCGGCGGCGGGAAAGGGGCTCGGGCCTGCGGGCGATCTTCTCGTCAACGGCCCTTTGAGAAATTTCATCGCGCCGGAAAACCAGCGCGTCAGGGCGAAATCGCTCGAATGGAAGAACATTTCCTTCGCCGGCCTGATGGAATACGGCCTCAAGGGCGAGAAGCCGCCCATATCGGCGCGCAATCTCATCGACCTTGGATCCGCGCATATAGCCGATGCGGAGACGTTCTACGGCGACAAGCGCGTTTCTCTCACGCCGCAAACCGACATTTCGGCGATGGAATTCGAATGGCTGTATCCTTCTAAGATTCGCGTCGTCTCGCGCGGCGGCCTTTACGATTTCACCGGCTATATTCCCGACGAGGAAGAGGATGCGATCAAGGCGCTGAAAACGCGCGGGCTCGATCGCGTCAAGGCGGAGAGCGATCTCGCCTATGACTGGGGCGCCGACAGCGGCGCCGCGGTGTTTTCCGCCGGATTCAATTCAAGCGGCTTCGCCGATCTCAATATCGACGCGGCGTTTGAAGGTCTTGACCTTGCGCGTATGGAAACGGCGCGCGCCGCCGACGAACGCAATCCCGTCGGCGAACTGGCGCGTCTGAAAAGATTTTCCTTTATCCTCGACGATGATGAGATGCTTGACGCCTTTTACGCGCTTTCGGCGCTGCAGACCGGCGGCGAGGCGAAGGATATTCGCGCCGCGACGCCGGCCTTGATGCGGCTGACGCAGCTTGAATTGAAGCGCTCGAATCCGCGCATCGCGTCCTATGTCGACGCCCTTGCGGATTTTCTCGAAGACGGCGGAACGCTTGAAGTGAAGGCCGAACCGGAAACGTCCGTTCCCCTGTCGGCGATCGGCGCCGCTGCGGCCGGCGGGCCTGACGCGATGGCGGCGGCGGTCAATTTGTCCGTCACGCAGAGGAAATAGGTCAGGCCGTTCTGCGCACGATCACCGAGCCGGCGGAATAGCCGGCGCCGAAGCCGGAGATGACGCCGACATCGCCGATATTGAGATCGGCGCGATGTTTGTGGAAGGCGATGATCGAGCCGGCCGAGGACGTGTTGGCGTATTCGTCGAGAATGTTCGGCGCCTCCGCGCGCGTCGCCTCGCGGCCGTAGACGCGCTTGGCGATCAGCTCGTTCATCGACAGATTCGCCTGATGCAGCCAAAGCCGCTTCACCTCGGCGGGATTGAAGCCGTTATCCGAAAGATGCGTCGCGATCATGTCGCCGACCATCGGCACGACATCCTTGAAGACCTTGCGGCCCTGCTGGACGAACAATTTGTCGGTGTTCCACGTGTTCTGCGCGTCCGCCGCCGCGCCGGTTTCTCGCTCGCAATGATTGATGAAGCCGAAATTATTGCGGATGTTGTTCGAGTAGACCGTTTTCAATCGCGTTGAGAGGATATCCCAGGCTTCGCTCGTCGGCGCGCCGTCGGCGCGCTCGACGATGACGGCCGTCGCGACGTCGCCGAAAATGAAATGGCAGTCGCGATTGCGGAAATTCAAATGCGCGGTGCAGATTTCCGGATTGACCATCAAAATGCGTCTTGAGCCGGCGCGGATGAGGCCGAGCGCGGTTTCAACGCCGAACGCCGCCGACGCGCAGGCGACGTTCATGTCGAACGCGAAGCCGTCGATCCCGAGCGCCGCCTGAACCTCGACCGCCATCGCCGGATAGGCGCGCTGCATGTTCGACGCCGCGCAGATGACGCCGTCGATGTCGGCGGGCGCGCAATCGCCCTTCTTCATCGCGTCTTTCGCCGCCGCGACCGCGATCTCGGCGAGAACGGATATTTCCCCGTCGGCGCGCGCCGGGATCATCGGCGCCATGCGCCTGGGGTCGAGGACGCCTTTCTTGTCGATGACGTAACGCGACTTGATGCCTGACGCTTTCTCGATGAATTCCGTCGAGGAAGGCTGCAAGGGTTCGATCGCGCCTTCCTCGATCGCTCTCGCGTTCTCGGCGTTGAAGAGCGCGACATAGTCGTTGAACGCCTTGACCAGCTCGGCGTTCGAAACCGATTGCGGCGGCGTGTAGAGACCGGTTGCGGAAATGCGGACGTCGGCGGTTGTCATGACTCTGCTCGAAACCTGGCTGATTTGCCGTCAATGTGCGCCCGTTGAGCCGGCGAGGCAACGGGCCGCCTCTAGCGCGTCTTCTGGACCGCTTTCCAGCGCGGGCACGCGATTTCGTGATCGTTGACCATGCCGGTCGCCTGCATGAAGGCGTAAACGATCGTCGGTCCGCAGAACTTGAAGCCGAGGCGTTTCAGTTCTTTCGACATCGCCTCGGCTTCCGGGGTTTTCGTCGGCGCGTTCCGGAAATGCGTCCAGCGATTGACGATCGGCGCCCCGCCGACGAAGTCCCAGAGAAATCCGGAAAAGCCGTCATCGCGGCTCTCCATGATCTTCAGATAGGCTTTCGCGTTGCCGATCGTCGCCTCGATCTTCAGCCGCGAGCGGATGATGCCCTCATCCTTCAACAGGCGCTCGACCTTCTTCGGCGTGTAGCGGGCGATCTTCTCAACGTCGAAGCCGTCGAAAGCGCGACGGAAATTCTCCCGTTTGTAAAGAATGGTCCGCCAGGAAAGTCCGGCCTGAAAGCCGTCGAGAATGAGTTTTTCGAAAAGCGCCGCATCGCCGCGCTCGGGAACGCCCCATTCCTCGTCATGATACTGACGATAAAAGGCGTCATCCGCGGGCGCCCACGGGCAATGCAAACGCTTTTCGCTCATCGCCGTCAGATCAGATGCGCAAGGCCGAAAATCCAATAGGCGAGGATAAGGACCTGCGCGACATAAAAAAGAAACCGGATCGTCACTGCGTTGCGGTTTGTCGAGGCGATATGCGTTAAGGACTGCAGGAGGCGCGCGCCGAGAAAAATCGTCGCGAGCCCGTCGGTGATCGCCGTCTGGTTCGTCGCGATCGCATAAAGCAGAACTGCGCCGGCGAGCGGCAGGTTCTCATAGCAATTGGCGTGCGCGCGCGTCAGGCGCCGGCCGATCCCTTCGACGTCATCGCCGTCGGGGCTGAAATTCGGCGAGGCTTTTTTGCCGCTCGACACAAGCGACACGCGATAGGCGGCGAGCAAGACGACAAGAACGATCGTCCACAAGACGAATCCTAAAAGCGCGACAGCGGTCGGCGTCATGACGGTCCTTCCCTCTCTTCGTGACCGTCGATGAGCCTAGCCCTGTTCGAGATAGGCGGGAAATGCGATTTGCAGCGGCTTGCCGTCCGCGACGAACGACGCGCCTTCGTCCTGCGCGGCTTTGAAGCGATCAAGGCGGATAAGCGCGAGCGCGCGTCCCTCGCGGCCGGAGAGAATTTCGCCGATGGCGTTGTCGCCCGCGAAAACGCCTGTCCCCTTGGGCGGCGGCGCGCCGTCTAGCGTCGCGATCAACGTCCGTTTGCGGATCTCGCCCTTGCGCTTCATGCGGCTCGTCACTTCCTGACCGACGAAGCAGCCCTTCTTGTAGCTGACGCCGTGCAGCGCGTCGTAATTGACGTCGAGAAGAAAGACTTCTTCAGGGCCGAAATCCTTGCCGAATTCGGGAACGCCGAGATCGAGGCGCGCCTTGTCATAGTCATCATCCGCCGCCGGGATTGTTGAGCGCTTGACGATGGCGCGCGCGGGCAGCGCCCCATGGCGCGGATCTGCGAAGAAAAGAACGGGATCGCGCATCTCGCCGATTGCGACGGCGAGCTCTTCTTCAGCGGTCACGGCGACCTTCGCGCGCAGCTTGTACATGATGAGGCGTTTTTGAAGCGCCTCGGCCGCCGCCTTGTCGACGTCGATGAGAAATCCGTCGCCCTGCGGCGCGAGAAAGAAGTCGAATAGGATTTTGCCCTGCGGCGTCAGCAGCGCCGTGAAGACGGCTTCGCCTTCCTTCGCGCGCAGCACATCCTCGGTGACGAGGCCCTGAAGGAAGGGCCGCGCATCATCGCCTGAAA
>CALAZI010000176.1 GCA_937895955.1 uncultured Alphaproteobacteria bacterium
CCGCCCGGATGGCCGGTGTTCCAGGCCTTCAAAAGATCGAGCGCCTCGCCGCCCCTCACCTCGCCGATGATGATGCGGTCGGGACGCAGTCGCATGGTCGACCGGACCAGCGTCTCGAGGCCGACGCCGGGCGCGGTCCGCAAGGCGACGACATCTTCAGCGCTGCAATAAAGCTCGCGCGTGTCTTCGAGGATGAGGATCCGCTCGGCTTGCCTCCCGATCTCGGCGAGCAGGGAATTCGCAAGCGTCGTCTTCCCCGTCGACGTGCCGCCGGAGATCAATATGTTCTCGCGCCGCGCGAGCGCCGATTGCAGGATCAGCGCCTGGCCGCGTGTCATCGCCCCTGACGCCACCCAGTCGGCGATGCTCATCGCGCGCCGTGCGGGCTTTCTGATCGAGAAGGCCGGCGCGAGCGAGACCGGCGGCAAGACGCCTTCAAAACGCTCGCCGGTTCCGGGGAGTTCGGCGGAAACGATCGGGTGATCGCGGTCGCACGGCGCGCCGAAATGGCTGGCGATGAGGCGAATGATGCGCTCGACATCGCCAGATGGCATGATCCAGTCCTGCCGCTCGCGTCCCGTTCCCAATCGCTCGATGAAGAGCGCGCCACCCGGATTGGCCATGATCTCGGAGACGCTCTCGTCTTCGAGCGCCGCGCCGATCACCGGCCCGAAGGCCGTCTTCAGCATGGCGGCGCGGCGGATCGCCGTCGCCTGGGTTGATCCCGCGTCCCTCATGACGCGACCCCGAGTTTCGGTGCAGAATTTGCGCGGACAAGATCGATGCGGGCGAGGACGTCGTCGGTGTAGCTCTCCTTGCCGAGAAGGCGCTCGCTCACCTGGCCGATGAAGCGATCGAAGCGCTTCCTGCCCGAAGCTTCGGCGGCGTCGCGCGAGGCGTCCGGCAAAGGCGGCGTGATGCAGAGATAATAGAGGATATAGAGCGCGAGGGTCTCGGTCTGCGCGGTCGTTTCATCAGCGATGCGCTCGGCGGCGCGCGCGAGCTTGGTGATCCGCTCGCTGAGCAGTGCGAGCTCTGAGTTCCTCGTCTTGTCGCCGAGGAGCGTCGTGATCGCCGCCTCGACGACGCCGCTCATGCTGGCGCCGCGATCCTCGACGGCGCGCGCAAGGAGCAGCTCCGCCTCGGGGCTCAGATAGATCGAGACGCGGCGCTTCCTTGTGCTCATGGGTAAACCCCGTTCAGCATGCCGTCGCCGCGATCGAGCGCGGCGCGGCGCGCGCGCTCCAGCTGAAGGCGCTCGAGCTTCCTCGCTTCGGCGAGGCCGTCGCTCTCGTCCGGCGTTTCGGCTTCGGCGTCGGCGGTGACGCCGCTTGGCTTGGGCTTCGGATCCAGTTCCGGCGTTTGCTGCAGGCCGCTTTCGTCATCGGCGGCCGGCAATTCCGCGTCTTCTTCGTCCTCAATCGCCAGCAGCGGATCGAACTTCGCGGAGACGCCCGTCCAGTCATCGGCGCGCGGCGCCGGCGCGTCGGGATAGCGGCTCGCGCCCGCTGCGATATTCATCGGCGAAAGCTTTCGCGACGCGAAATTCCGATCGTTATAATATTGAAGCTTCTTCGCGCGGATCGGCGGAAGCCCAGCGACCATCACGATCGCCTCGTCCGCGGGGAGCTGCATCACCTCGCCCGGTGTCAATAAGGGACGTGCGGTTTCCTGCCGTGAGACCATGACATGGGCGAGCCAGGGCGCGAGGCGATGGCCGGCGTAATTCTTCTGCGCGCGGAGCTCCGTCGCGGTGCCGAGGGCGTCCGAAATCCGCTTCGCGGTGCGCTCGTCATTCGCCGCGAAGGCGACGCGGACATGGCAATTATCGAGGATCGAATTGTTCGGCCCATAGGCCTTTTCGATCTGGTTCAAGGATTGCGCGATGAGATACGCCCTCACCCCATAGCCGGCCATGAAGGCGAGCGCCGACTCGAAGAAATCAAGCCGCCCGAGCGCGGGGAACTCGTCGAGCATCATGAGAAGCTTGTGGCGCTTTGCTGATGCGGCGCTCTCCAGCTCTTCCGTCAGCCGCCGGCCGATCTGGTTCAGCACAAGACGGATGAGCGGCTTCGTCCGCGAGATGTCGGAGGGCGGCACGACGAGATAGAGCGAGACCGGGTGTTCGGCCTCAATCAGATCAGCGATGCGCCAGTCGCAATCGCTCGTCACCTGCGCGATGGTCGGATCGCGATAGAGGCTCAAATAGCTCATCGCGGTCGACAGGACGCCAGAGCGCTCATTCTCGGATTTGTTGAGGAGTTCGCGCGCGACCTGCGCGACCACGGGATGCACTTTCGGCGCGCGCTTCGTGCCGAGGTGATTGGTCGCCTTCATCAGCCCGAGCGTCTTCTCGAAAGTCCGGCTCGGATCCGACAGGAACGACGCGACGCGCGCGAGCGTCTTTTCCTCCTCGGCGTAAAGGACGTGGAGGATGACGCCGACGAGGAGCGCGTGGCCGGTCTTCTCCCAATGCGAGCGGCGTTCCAACGACCCTTCCGGATCGACGAGGATATCGGCGATGTTCTGGACGTCGCGAACTTCGCCGGCGCCTTTGCGCACTTCCAGCAGCGGATTGTAGCGCGCCGAGCCTGCATTGGTCGGATCGAACAGGAGGCAATGCGAAAACTTCGATCGCCAGCCCGACGTCAGCGCCCAGTTCTCGCCCTTGATGTCGTGAATGACGGCGCTGCCGGTCCAGGACAAAAGCGTCGGCACCACGAGCCCGACGCCCTTGCCAGACCGCGTCGGCGCGAAGGCCATCACATGTTCGGGACCCGCATGGCGGAGATAATTGCCGCGCCAACGCCCGAGAAAGACGCCTTCAGAATCGAAGAGCCCAGCGCGAACGATGTCGCGCCGCCGCGCCCAGCGCGCCGAACCGTAAGTGGTGACGTTCCGTTGCTGCCGCGCGCGCCACAAGGAGCCCGCGACCGCCGCAACAGCGCCGACCATGCCGCCGGCGGCGGCGATCGCGCCGCCCTGCATGAAGATATCCGGCGCGTAGGCCTCATAGGCGTACCACCATTCGAAGAGCCGCCAAGGGTAATAGATCGGCGTCTCGCCGAGGTGAGAGAATGGCGCGCCCAGCGCCGGATCGAACCCGAAAGCGCCGGCGACATATTGCGTCGCGCCCTGCATCGCACTGAGGATGATCAGCATCACGATGAACGCCTGGCCGATGAGGATCTTGGTCGGGGTCATGATCGACTTTGGTCTCGCGAAAAATCGCTCTTTCCAAAGTCGATGATCGGCTCACCGAGGCGGCGAAGTCACTGGCGGAAATTTGGGGTTATTTGGGGTGATTTGGGGCGGGATGAGGTTTCTTGCTTTTGTTCGTAAGGCGCGGTGTCTCGCTGGCGCTTGTTAGGAGGCGGGTGGGCGCAATGAATTTTCGTCAAACGGGACTTTCAAGAACTTCGGCATCTCGACCATGTCTCGCGAATAGCAGTCACTCTCGACGCCCCTTGCGAATGTCCGCGCGGCACCCGATCCTTCGCGCAATCCACCGGTCATTGCACTTAATGTCGACGCTGTGCGAGCCAGGTCCTGATCGCATCACCTTCATCTGTCACAGCATGCTCGAGGTTTGCGTCGAGTTCAGCAATTGCATCTGCGATCGAACGCCATGGGTGCGGATCCTCGCGTACAGCGTCCAAGCGTCGCGCGATGCCATCGCGCATTTGTGACTGCTCGCCAGCGCTAAGTAGGTTCGGTGCCGTCACATGCACAAACCGCATAGCGAGCCGCCGAAATCGATTGTCGGTGAAAGTCCGTGCAATCACGATCCGCTTGAGTGCGTCGGCGCGGTGGAAATCAGCCATGAGCTGTTCATCGTGGGCAGAGGCGAAGCAATCGAATATTGTCTCTTCGACCTCTACGCAATTGGCAGATATTTCTCGCGCCGGACGTGCATTCGATTCAGTAAGGAAAAGGCAATAGTCGTCGTTGCGTGAAAGGAAATGTGCCTGCTCAAGATCGGCGGCGGTTGGCACTAATTCAAAAAGTGCCCTGGCTTCGGCTTGCGTAAAGACAAGTGGAGCTTTGTTGAGTGCGACGTGACGCAGTGCTTCTGGGAAGCCCGCGGCTTCAGTCGTAGTGAAACTATCAACCCTCGTCTTCGCGCTCAGCCAATCATAGTCGAGCTGCGCGAGGACAGCGTGTGATCCTTGCGCCCCATTATTGTCGATGCGTTGATAGAAGCCCGCCGTCGTCGTTCCACCAGGCTGAACGAGAAGAATAGGCGTTCCAGATGTTAGGAGTGCTGCTGTTGACTTTTTGGAGGCGCGCGCCACAAGCGTTTGCCAAAGCTCCGGGCAACGCTTTGCTATAAATCGCGCCAGAAAGAGTGTCGCCTCGACATCACCCATCGCATCATGCGCTCGGTGCGCATTGAACCCATTTGCTGGTGCAAGGTGTTCAAGGCGAAAGCTCGGCACATCATTCTCCCGTAGGGGTAATTTAAGAAGACCAATCCAAAAATGAGCTATTGCCCGAATGATTGGCAAGAGGTCGAGCCGTGAATTGCCGCCAGTTACGGTGAGATAGGGCGGTAGAAGCGCCTGCCAAAAAGCGCGCTGGAGAATGGGTTCATCGAAGCGCATTGAATTGTATCCGATGAAGGTCGCGGGGGCCCAGTGCGCGAGCCGCTCTTTAATCTGGGCCATCATATCGTAGAATACGGGGAGCGACGGGTCCTCGAGCCAGCTTACCGGCGTATTCGTGACTAGCAGTGCGTCCGGCGAAGGAACGATCCAAGGGAGAACGCGACAGCGGATTTCAAAGCGATCGATTTCGACCAAATTTTCGTCGGCGAGGATCGCGCCAAACTGCAATATCTGATCATAGACGAGATTAACGCCGGTCGTCTCAATGTCGTAGAATATAAACATCGTTAAGCGCTACAGACAGATCTTGGCTGGGCGAGCGTCATTGGTTTGAGAGTGAGCGGAAGTGGCGCTGACCGTCTCATATTTGCTGCGTCTTTTGTTTAAGTGTCTTGAGACTTTTGAAGCCCGGCGGCAGGCTTTTAAATTCTTTCTGGTTTTCGTCATGCTGATGTGCGGCGAGCGCCGCAAGCGGTAGCTGGATGAGCTGCGCGTGCGGCAGATGCTGACCAACTTGACGGTAAATCGTACGAAGGTAGGGTTCGCGAAAAGGACTTACCGCGATCGAGCCACCAAACTGGCCGCAATTACATACAACTACGTTACAGAACAACATGCGGGACAGTGCTTCGGCCAAATGGTCGAACGATGTCGTGTCCTTGTTGTAGGCGAGGATGAACAGCGTCTGGACCTTGTTTCGGTACATGACGATGCGATTTAAATCCATGAAATCATAACAGATCGCGACTCCGAACGTCCCGAGGTCGGGGCTCTCGAAAATCCAAACCGTAGGATGGGCTAAGAACGCGACGCTCGCGCCCGTGATATCTCGAAGCTTCCTTTCTTCGGCAGGTGCTGGGTAGGTCTTGCCGACCCGGCGTACTTCGGTGCGACGGGCGACCTGCTTTCCACCGAGGCGCCGTGGCACGATCACCACCGCTTCATTTGAAACGGTTGGTGGCACTCTCGCCTCGATTCGGTAGTCGAGCCCCGCGATAATAATAGATTCCAGTGTCTCGGCTGCAACTTTGAGCTTCGTCACGAACCCGATGGGTACCGAAAGCTCGGGTAGGAGAATGATATCCGGGCGACTTTCGAGCCCACGCAGCGAAGATAGATAATGCCTTATCTCCTTCTTTGCGCGTCGTTCTTCGACAGCCGACATGCGCACGCATTGTTGCCAATTACCAGTCTTGTCATCGACCCAAGCTGCGTTACTGTTGAGCGACGTCTGAATAACGCCGATACGGAGCTTTTCATTCAGCATCGTTATCTCCGTCATCCTCGTCCCCGACGGCGAAATCACTCAAACGGAACGGAATCATCTGACGCGGCTGGTTCATCATGACTGCGAGCTGGTTTTCTTCGAGCACTCTCTGCGCGTTGTGAATAGCTTTTAAAAGAGCTGTCGTGCCTACCAGTAGTGGCGGATCAAAGCCCGCATCATTTACCCTCTCACCATCGAGCCAAGCGAAGAGGCTTGGGATGCGATTGATAGAACGTGTTTCAGCGGTCCTTGCGCCGAGACAACTTTCGATGAGGAGAAATGTTGGCGACGAGATCGCGAGCGCCTCAAACCACTGAGCACGCGGGAGGCGCACTATCTTCTCATTACCGCGCAAATTCCAGAGGCGCGGCGCTGAAAAATCGTTGCGGAGGAGTCCGAGGAGCAGCCGTCCGACGGCGGAAAGGCGGCGTTCCCACTCATCAAGCGGTAGCCCGACTCTGCTATCAGTTGCATAGCGATAATCGACAATCGATGCGGCCGGATCCCGCAATTTCGCTTGGCCAGTTTCTGGCGATTGCACAAAGCGCCGCCATTCTTCCCAACTTACTTCTGATCGCTCGCTATTGCAGGTGAACCGTGAAATCCACTCGCGGGGCAACAAGACATTGTTGGGATGGAGCCGGTCGAGCAACGATTCGCTGCCGTCAAAAGCGACAACGCGCTCGACGAGTTGGCGACTAATCTCAAGCGCAGTCCATTCGCTGCGTCGTGGATCGAATGGACTGCAGGCAGTTATTTCCTGTGTCCACTGGTTCAGCGTGATCGATGCCATAGATGGAAGCTCGAGCGATCGAGCGGCGCGGGAGATGGCGACTTTCCCGGACGCCTGCGCCTCAGCGCGCCTCTGAACATCGGTGCCGATGACTTCGCAAAGCCAGCCGGAATCGCTTTCGGGTAGAGACTCCGGCATGCGCAATAGCTGCTTCCAGCCAGTCTCGGGTAGCCATTCAGGATAGCGGCGCGCCGCCTGTGCATCCAGGCGGTTCGTGAATTCGAAATACTCGGCAAGCGCATGCCATGTTGCGGATGGCGTTGTATCGCAGCCGAGTGCAGTTTCGATGAAATGCGCCCAAACTCCCGACGACCGTCCCGTCTCCGCTTCCCATGCCGCGGCAGACATCCCAGGCGCAACAGCTATACATTGACTTCCGAGTTCCGTCAGACGCGCCGCGAGCGGCGAGTTCTCGGTGTGGACCGCGAGCTGTTTAGCAGCGGCCAGAAGGGCCACGCCGAACTCCTTACGCCCGGTTGCATGAAACCAGGCTTCTCGGCTCCGAGGCAAAAGGAAAGCCGCTGGGTCTAGGCGGCCAACGTCGTCGAGATGTCGCATGGCAGCGTTGACATCTGAGCGCAGCGCATCATTGTCGTCGATTCGCCGGACTGCAGCGAGGATACCGCTCGCCATGATCTGGAGCGAGAGGCCTGCATAGTAGTCGGCCCAGACATCTTTGCGAGTTGCCCGCATTTCCTTGAGCCAATCTGCAACCTGCCCAAGCCCCGCATATCCCGTTACACGACAGTATTGGTGAATTCGATAGAAGAGCCGTGCTTTCCCTGGATGCTCGCGCAATGATTGGAGAAGTAGCGTGAAGCAACGTGCGAGAAGATCTGTTTCAACCTTCCTATGCTTCTCCTCGCATTCCTCGTACTCCTTGCTAAGCTTTCTTATCGATGCCGCATAGCTAGCGCGTTCCTCGGCTGTCGTTCTCTTGGGATCGGGATTGCGGGTTTTTAGCTGAGCGAGAAGTCGCGAGGCCTCGACGAGGCCATCGGCTTCCTGGACCAATACCGTTGCGAGTGAAGCAATCTGACCAGCGGCAAACGCCGCGCGCGTGTCGGGTCTAATCTCTCGTTCTGGGATGTCAGCAAGTAACAACCATTCGAGCATCTTCAGTCGCTCTTCCAAGTCTTCATCATCGAGAATGTGGATATTAGTAGCAGCGATCGCCGACACCTGTGCCAGCGTCTTAGTCATCAACTTCGTAGGATTATTTCCGTTTAAGCGCGTATCACGCACTGCCTCGCTGCGGATAGCGTCATGACGCAGCCTCGCCTTTCCTGTCGGCACGGAGACGGTCGAAGCGTCCCTCTTGCGCAATGCCATCCATTTGCTGAGGCTCGGAGGATCATATTTCTCATTATTAACCACAGCGCCGATGCCGTGTGCTTCGAGCAACTGCTCATACCAAGCGATCCAGTCGCACAGCGTATCGAAATCATAGGCGATGACGGTGTGGTCATCCACAAAGCGGAAATGCGCGACAGACCGCAGTTGGTCGAGTCTATTACTAACCTCTAAGTCTACCGGAAGCATCGCCGAATTTGCGAGAAAACCCGCAACAAATAGTCCGGTCGGAATGCCGCGGACACTGCGCTTCAGGAAGGGTGGCTCAACATTTTTGAGTGTCGCTTGAGACATTTTACCAATGTCGAGCTGGAATCGCATCATGTCGATAAGCAGCTTTGTGATGCGCGGATCTTCGGTCGCGCCCGCAACAGCGAGGCCCTTGATGACTGCTTCGGTTTTCAGCTTAGGATAGAACTGTTTTAGGTCAATCGACGCGTGGTAAAGTTCGGTTCCCGCGTCTTTACCGCTTTTCGATGGCCAGAAGCCGAGTGAGGTATACGGAAGGTCCTCGCGCTCGGCTGATGCGGCCGCCAAGCGGTCTGTTTCGTCCATCTCGTCGCTGCGGAGTTGGCACCTTGCGACCATGGTCCGTGCAGTGAGCGCAACTTGGCGGCGGAACAATGGCCAGCTGTGCTGGAACTTGCGATAGAGATGGCCGCTCGCATGGCGATAGGGACCAATTTCGAGCGTGGATTGGGCCTCATTGCCGTTCTCATACCAGGCTGGCCGGTAAAGACGATTGCCATAGCTCCAAGGCGGCATACGCTTGTCGAGTTCGGGGCCAAGTGCGTTGACGAGGGCGATCCATGCTACCTGGTCTTCGAGGGCCACATGATAATATTGACGGTCGACGGGAAGGTCGTCGCAGATCATCTTGGGGCGAGGCAACGGACGCAGTTTTTTGAGACGGTAACTTCCTCTGTCAAATTGGCGGTGGATGTCGAGCAACCTCCGTTCGAGGTCGAGTTCGAACGCGGCTAGTTCGCCCAGGTCGACAAACCCGTCGGCCCTCCGGTAGAGGCTCTTTGCCTTAAGCCACGCATAGTGGAGATTCTCTGGCAAAAGCAGCCGGTCAAAAGGCGTCATCGCGATCCGCTGACCTCCCGGAGATAATCATTGACGTCATTCGCACTCGGCGAAGGGCGAGCTTTGCGCGTCGCGGCGATGCCAAAGCGACGTAGTTCACGAAGCAACGTGGTTGCGCGCTTTTCACCAGCCGTGTCCCAATCCAACAGCAGATCGACCTGCCTGCCGCGCAGCGCTGTCAGCTCTGCAACGGAAAGCCGCCCGCTCACGCCGATAAGGCCGACGGCGTCTCGACCGAGTTGAGTAGCTGAGAGCACGTCTATTGCTCCTTCGCAGATCGAGACGCGCCGAATGTTGAGACAAGCGAGGACGTCGGCATTGTAGAGCCGCCGTCGGCGATGGTTTAGGTTACGCCAGCGACTGCCTTCTGCCTGATCCGAAATCAGACGCGCTTGAAGATAGGCAATTGCTTCCGCCTCAAAATAGGGAAACAAAAGTGATTCTCTCGGAAATATGGGCCAGAATCGGTGAGGTGTCGATTTCTGCGTGAGTAAGCCCGCCGCCTCAACACGGGCGAATCCAAAGCGGTCGATTAGCGTCCGAATGGCCTCGACACCGGGCGTTTGGCCGATGCCGAAGCGGGCAATGGTCTCATCATTGAGGCCGCGTTGCTGAAGATATTGTCGACCGGAAACCTCGAGCGGCGCGTGTGAGAGAAACGTCGCATAGACCTCATGATCAGGTGCCGTCTCGATCTCCTCGCTTGCTAAAGAGGCGGGGATAGTCGCCTTACGTCTCCGGAAAACGAAACGTTGCGAGTTGATGCCTCTATCCCCGAAGTTGATCGTCTGTGAAAGCCATCGCTTGGCATCTGGGAAGGAGAGGCCCCGCACTTCCATGACAAGGTCAATCGCACCACCGCGTCGGTCGCAACCGTAGCAGATCCAGCGAGAACCCCCGCCGCGCACCTCAAAGGATGGATTGACATCCTCGTGGCTTGGAAGTGGGCATCGCGCCATGCCTTTCGCCGGGAGCCTAAAGCCGAGCAAATTGCCGACGGATTTCACCGTTAGGCTATTCAACGCCTGTGTTTCTTCCTTCAATCCCACAAGGTCTTCTATCTCTAGCTTCTATTTGCGCTGAGCCACAATAATATATCGACACCTCCACGCACAGTCTTGAGCGCGAAATCACCGATCCCGAAGTACCGGAGCAGTTCGTCCTCCATTTTCACGGACCCACCCTTTGTCACAAAGGAAATGCCTTGCTGAAGACTACTGATATTCCCATTCTGTACAGAAAAGCATCGGCTCCGTGAACGAATGCCGGCAAACAGGAGTCCGGCTCATAGCACCAAATGGAGGCAATGCCGGCTGACGGACGGCGGGTTTTGAGCTGAGCATATAGTTCGTCGAAAAGTCCGCTTTTCAGTTTCTCTGCGTAAAGACGGACAGGCAGCTCACTGCTCAATTCCTGCCGTTTGCCAGAGGCAGCCAAAGTGGTCGCAATGGCGCCAACGATCTCCAATCGCTGCACGAAGTCTCGGTGTGAGCTTCCGGCCGGTCGCGCGCCACGCGACATGTCGGTTTTTGCCACATCCCGGCGCTTGCAAAAAAATCCCTGCTCGCCGCGCGATCTCTCCTTTCAACGATTTTGCTCCGGATAGCCGCCTCGCTTTGTCAGGCGCGCTTGACCTGAGTCATATTCATAGTGCGCAATCGTACCGTCTTTGATTCGAGCGATTGCTTCGTCGATCGCGGCCAGCGGCGCCAGAAACCATTCACGTGGCACAATCGGTTCGCCAAACCTGTCGATGATTTCGACATTGAGCTGCGCGGAGCCGAATATCCGGTGGATCAGCTTTTCGAGCCGGGTGCGATTGATATTGAACAGCTGGTAAGTCGCGACGATCTCCACGTCCGCCATTAAAAATGTGGGGTCTTTGGCCGCGTTCGAAAGTCTCGCTTTCAGGTCGCCGCCTGTCACGCCGATTTTGTGCAGGACGTCTCGATAGCTGGCGATTTTCGGATCGGTGGACTTTGATCGAAGAACATAAATCAGACCGCTGGCGAGATCGGCGTCGCCGGGCTGATCGCCGAACAACGGGCCGATATTCGGATCGGTTATCCGGCGACCGTGGTTTTCATCCTTGTAAAGCGCTCTCTGGAATGACCGCAGAAGAGCGTTCGTCTCGACGCCATTATCAAAGATGACGCGCATGCGCCGATTGGTTCGGCCTTCTTTCGTTTCGAATTCAGGGCCGAGGCTGTCGATATAGGCCTTCTGGCCGCCAAGGATGAAGAATTGGCCTGGCGCGATTTCGGTATCGCGACCATAGGGGCGCGCTTCGCGGACCCCGGCGTCCAGGTCGGCCTGCACCGCGCGAAATAGTGGCCGGTACTTCTCAAAGTCGGCGCAAGGCACGCGCTCCGCAATTTCATCGGGCGATTCTTTGTCCGCTGCGGAACGGACATGCTTTAGCTTTGTGATGCCAGTCTGGTCACCTTCAACCCCGAGCGCGTCCAGCAGTGCGTCATCGTCGAGTTCATCGGCTGCCCCCTCGATGGCAATCCCCGAAAGCAGTCCCTGGCGATCGAGCGGCGCGACCAACGCCCGGCACTCTTCAAGCGCGCGAATACGATCAAGACGCACGGCATAGAGCCGCTCGAATATGTCGCGATCCTCGCCGTGCTGTGGTGCACGGTCATGCTCGTCAACAAATCGCTGGATATCCTCGAAGCCGGCAATGATGCGCTCTTCGCGCGGTGTCCGGCTTGACGGACGGGCGGCCTCGACTTCGACGCCAAGTTCGGCCAGCAATTCGTCGTCTTCGTTGGTGAAGGCCTTAGCCATTGGCCGCCTCGGCCTTCATGCGGGCAAGGAAAGCGACACCTTCGGCCATGCGCTTTTCCCAGGCGTCGGGCGACGTGATCGACGGCAACCGGCCGCGCTCCTGCTTGAACTTCAGCGCGCGGCGCGCAAGTTCCCGCGCTTCGTCGGGCGTCAACTGCACTTTCTTGGCCGAGATGATGGCGGCGACCTGTTTGAGGTTTTCTTCGTTCATCGTCTTTCCAAGGATGGCGTATGCTTCGCTGAACGGGTTGATCCGGTCGATCAGGTCGATATCGAGGTCCCGTACGTCCATGGCGAACTTGCGCACGCCATCGACGAATGCAGTATTGGCGCTCTGGGTTTCATCGCCTGCGCTAACGGCGATCTCTTTTGCCTTCTGCGTCAGATTCAGCGCGGCGATCGCATGCTGGCGCACGGCTTCCTGATCCTCCAGATCAAGCTCCGGATACTTGTCCCTAATGATTTTACCCATGCGCACCTGGGTCAGTTCCTGCGCCAAAGTCTCCCCGCCTGCGTGCTCCCCGTCGAACAAGCCTTTCTCCAGCGAGACCTTGTCCTGCACGAAAGCGGCGATGACCTCGTTGAGGTCTTCCTGACAGATGCGGCTCGCTTCCTTGCTCTTCGGCTCGGCGAGGCCCTTGATCTCGATCTGGAATTGCCCGCTCTGTTCGTTGAAGCCGACATTGCACTTCTTCGTGTCGTAGCCGCCCTCGCCGTAGTCGAAACCCTCGCCAGGCCCACTTTGCGGCGTCTTGGGCGTGAAGTTGAACCGGGGCGCGAGCACCTGCTCCATGAGAAGGCTCGCGGCGATGGCTTTCAGCGTATCATTCACCGCCTCGGTGACTGCCGCTTCGTAGGCGTCGGGCTCGGCGATGAGATTGGTGAAGCGCGCGCGGGTCTTGTCCGGCGCGTCGCGCGTCGCGCGGCCGATGATCTGCACGATTTCGGTGAGGCTAGAACGATAGCCGACGGTCAGCGCATGTTCGCACCAAATCCAGTCGAAGCCTTCCTTCGCCATGCCAAGCGCGATGATGATATCGACATGATCGCGATTATTCTTCTGCGCGGAGTCTTTCAGCGCGACTGAAACGCGGTCGCGCTTGACGGGGTCGTCATCTACCAGATCGGCGATCTTCAGCGTGCGGCCTTCCGGCGTCTTCACGAGCTGAAAGCCGGTCACAGGGTCAGCGCCCTGCCATTCGCCCAGCTCCTCGATGATGTGCTCCACCTCCCTGATCTTGTCCTTCGTGCTTTCGCGCGAATTGACGGAAGGGATGTGGACGATCGTCTTCTCGTTCGGGTCAAGCACTTTGAGAATATCGTCCGAATAGGCGCCCGAATAGAAATAATAGCCGATGTCGAGACGTTTGAGATATTTGTAGCCGTTGAGCTGCTCGTAATAGGTATAGGTGACGGTGTCGAACTTCGCCTCGTCATGGGGCAATAGCACAGGCTCGGCGTCGCCGCGGAAATACGACCCCGTCATCGCCACGATATGTGTCTTGTCGCGCGCCATGAATTCGCCGAGATGGGCGCCGAGCTTGTTGTCCGGGTTCGCCGAGACGTGATGGAACTCATCGACGGCGATCAGGCGATTGTCGAACGCGGCGACCCCGAACTTGTCGACGGCGAAGCGGAAGGTCGCATGCGTACAGACGAGGACGCGATCTTCGCTCTCCAGAAACGCACCGACGGAATTGACCTTCCCGCCATTATCGTCCCCCGGCGCGTCGCAGAGGTTCCATTTCGGCGCGACCATCCAGTCCGCCCAGAAGCCGTATTTAGACAGCGGCTCGTCATGAAAGCTCGCGCCGATAGATTTCTCCGGCACGACGATGATCGCCTGGCGAAGCCCCTGATTGTGCAGCTTGTCGAGCGCGATGAACATCAGCGCCCGGCTTTTCCCGCTCGCCGGCGGCGATTTGATCAGCAGATATTGCTCGCCGCGCTTTTCGTAGGCGCGCTCCTGCATCGGGCGCATGCCGAGTCCGTTCGACTTGGTGGAGCTGCCGTTGCGGGCGTAAGTGACGGAGACAGAGGGAACATTTCTGATTTCTATTTTCATTTTCTTTCCCCCGCGACGCTTGCAAGTGCCGCCTTTAGCACCTGAAAGCAAACTCTTGCCGTGTGTTCATCCGGCGTGAAGCCGGATACCATTTGCTCGTATGGATGGATGTAATTGCGGAAATCCCGGAGCCCGTGACTAAATTTCTTCACATCGGGCTTCAGCAAGCCGACCTCGCAGGCGACATCTATGAACTGTGCAAGGCTCCACTCATGAAAACGCTTTACGCTGCCTTCAGAAGCCTTTGGGCTGGCCGACGCCCGGTTGAAGCGCGCCGGTTCCTTTTGCGCAGCACCGAGAAGAACGGCTTCGAGAACACTGCCGCACAGGAAGATGGTGGAAAGATACGCTCCTGCACCTATGGCCGTCCGCGCTTCGCTCAAACGGCTTTCAATGATCGGTACGGCCATCGATTCAATCGGCAGCTTTTGAATGTTGGGGATTGTGAATTCGCGATGCAGGAAATCGTCAGCCGTCTGGCTCGGCTTTGGCGAAACAGGCTTTCCAACAAGCCGGGCAACAATAGCACGCGACTTTTCGAGGAGGGTAGCATCCGCATCACGTTTGTTCAGGTCGCAATCGGCCTCATAAGAATCGAGCATTTCTGATAGTATTTTACCGACCAACGCGTCTGGCTCACATTCCCAAAAGGCTCGCATCTTCTTGGCCTTTGAGGCTCCATAGGTTTGATATTTCGAACCATGAATATCGATTTTGTGCCGATTGAAAAACCCTCCAAAGGTCGCGTCCGAGTAATCCAAAACGTAGCCGCTCTGCATTCCAAGAAGTTTCTCCAGATATCGCTTGTCAATATCGGTGAGGCTGCTCATGACGCGGCAGCCTTACGATTCTTTGCTCTTGAGCCAGAGGAGCCGACTTTGCCGGCAGTCGTCTTGGTGTAGAGCTCAAAAAGCTTTTCGAGGCGCTCGGTGTCGTTCTTGAAGCGGCGGCCGATATAGATGCGCTCCAGCACTTCGTCGTTGCGATCGTGCGCGGCGCGCAGGTCGGCGGGCATGTTTTCCGGGTGGTAGAGATCAGCGATGGTTGCCGGCCAATGCGCCTCGCGCGCCAGCAGGATGTCCTCGGCGCAGCGCGTCAGGTCGGCCTTGCTCTTCTCGGTGAGCGTTGGCACCGGAAACGTGTTCCAGCCGAGCGTGTTGGAGTAGCGGAAGTCGGTCTTCAGCTTGCCGCAGACCGTGGCGATCCAGACGAGATGCAGGCGCGAGGCGATCAGCGCCATGTTCCATAAAGGAGCGTCGTAAAGGGCGAAAGCATTGTCGGACACGATCGAATGTTGTGACAACAGGCCGACGGGAAGATAAGGGCGCGTTTCCGACGTTACCTTCGGAACAACGATTGAATGATTTCTGCTCGTCCCCTGAATTTGCCTAAATCGATGAGAGCGATCGGCATATGCTTGCGTGGATGCCGCAGGACTTGCCAAGCGCATTTCGCGGACAGCTGTGACACGTTTCGAAATGAAATCAGATGACAGGGCCTCGGCAACCTCGGAATCCTCAATCCAAATGCATTTGCGGACAATTCCTCTGACGAATTCTTGCGATCCCACAAAATCGAATAAAAATTTCGATATCGTTGGCTCTCTACTGACTGCATCGGTGGCTTCAGAAACAGACAGAAGTAGGTTCCCGCCATCCGATGGCTTATTGCCCCAAGACATTGAAGCCTTGTCTCCCGTCCCGCGAGATACAGAGTCAACGATGATATTGACTCCGGGAACCAAGTAGGCGTTGATTTGCTCAACTTCTTTCGCAATCACGGTTTCGTCGTTGGAGATTGAGAAAAGTTTTCGCTCCTTACCGGTGTCTCTCGAGATCCCGACGACTGCGACTGTCACACCTGCATTATGGCTAGCTAAATTGGCCCACTTGAAGGAAGTGTGCGCGAATGCAATCTCGTGCCCCGTCCGGAATATTAGCGGCCAGAGGATAGGTACTTGCTCGCCCTGACAAATCGAATTCGTTGATACGAAGGCAGCAGCGGATTTCGTGTGCGTACCAAAGTCTGACGCTTTCATGAACCATCCGGCAACGTAGTCGAGAGATTTCCAACTGCTCGTAAGATTTCCGAAAATTGATTTAAGATCGGCCTTCTGTTCGTCGTCCTGCCATGTGAATCCACGATACGGGGGATTTCCGCAAATATACGTCTCGCCGCCCTCGTTCTCGAAGTCGATCTGCGCCTGATCGAGCGGCGTGTTGAACAGGTCATCCCCATGAAGCTTCACGCCCGTGCCGGTCGGCGGGCAGACGCTGAGCCAGTCGAGCCGCAGGGCGTTGCCGCAGGTGATCCAGTTCATGGCGTCGAGCGGCAGGAATTCCGCCAGCGCTTCCTTTTGCCCGCGATAGAGAACGTCGCACTGGAACTCGGCGATGATGAGGGCGAGGCGCGCGATTTCCGCCGGGAAGTCGCGCAGCTCGATCCCGCGAAAATTGGTGAGCGGAATATCGGTCTTCCGATCCGGCTCGCCACGTCGCTTGTTGATCTCGGCCTCGATCGCCCGCATTTCCTTATAGGCGATGACGAGGAAATTTCCGGAGCCGCAGGCGGGGTCGAACACGCGGATGCGCGCCATGCGCTTACGCAAGTTCAACAGCTTCTGCGGGCTGGTCCCGGCCTCCTCCAGCTTCTCGCGCAAATCATCGAGAAAAAGCGGGTTCAGCACTTTCAGGATGTTCGGCACCGACGTGTAGTGCATGCCGAGTGCGCCGCGCTCCTCATCATCGGCGACGGCCTGGATCATCGAGCCGAAAATATCCGGATTGATCTTCGTCCAGTCGAGATTGCCGATATGGAGAAGGTAGGAGCGCGCGATCTTTGAAAAGCGCGGCACGTCGGTCGAGCCGGAAAAGAGCCCGCCATTCACGTAGGGGAATGCATCCGCCCAGCGCGGGAGCTTCGCCGCTGCGCGGTCGGCGATCTTCGTGTTCATCGCGCGGAATATTTCCGAGATGACGTGATTGGTGTTGGACGAATCCCGTTCGCTCATCTGTTCGATGGTCGCGGTAAAGAGCCCCGTGCCGTTGAAGATGTCGGTATCCTCCGCGAAGAAGCAGAAAATGAGCCGCGCCATGAAATGGTTCATCTCGGGGCGGCGGTTGGCCGCGCCCCAGTCGGGGTTGTCCTTCAAGAGTTCGATATAAAGTCGGTTCAGCCGCCCGGTCGCCTTGATGTCGAAAGCGCTCTCGCGGATTTGCCGGACGGTCGAGATGCCGGCAAGCGGCAGGAAGAAGCCGAAATGGTCGGGGAAATTCCTGTATTCGCAGGCGACCGTCTCGCCGGAATTGAGGTCTTCGGCTTCGAACGCCTCGCCATCGGTCGCCAGGATGAATTTCGACCGGTTGCGGGCGTTCTTCGTCGCCGCACTCTCGCGCAAGCGCCGCATGGTTTCGGACACCGCGCCGGGCTCGGCGACCTTGATGTGGATATGCCCGGTCTGCAGGACCCCGCCAATGTCGGATTTGTTCGTCGCGCCTGTGCGTAGGCGCTGGATCGTTGTCGCCTTGTTGCCAAAGGCGGCGAGGAAGGCATACGGAAACTCAGCCCCGTCGAACGGCTGCTCGGCGAGCGCGGATATGGCCTCTTCGATCTCGACGGCGTTCAACGGCGGATAGTCCTTGCTTTTTCAGGGCCGGCGCGCCCGGTTTCTGGATTGATCGGGACGGCGGCCCGACGCTTCTTTTTTGGCGCAATCATTCCGTCAGTCCAGCCGAATCATCGTCGAGGCCGAGGTCAGGGGCGGCCCGCCGGCCGTCCGGCGCGTCTGGCGTCAGTTTGTGCGTGAAGGCGTATAGGAGGGCGGGATCAACGACGAGGCGTTCCTCGGCCCGCGTCATGGCGACGTAGAAAAGCCGCGCTTCGGAATAGGGAATGCGCCCGTTCTCCAATTCGGCGGAGGCGAAGTCCTCCGACAGGCGAACGCTCTTCCACTCCCGGCCTTTGGCCTTGTGGGCGGTCGATACGACAATGTCTGCCTCGGCTTCCGAGTCGGTCGTCGACAGAATCGCTCGCCAGAGAGCGCCGCGGCCCATTTGTTCGACCAGATTGACGAATTGCGCGAGATTTTCTCCCTCCGGCTTTTGCGCGTATTCAACGACCTCCGCCCAATTCGTGAAGCCGAAGAATTCCGGTCGCGCGCCAGGCTCGCCTCTCTGCAGACGATCGACATCTCGCAACATGGCCGTCATGTCTCTCGTGCCGCCGACGACATGAGGCGTCATGTTATTGTCGAGCGCATTCACAATCTCCCGAAACAGCATGGCGTTCGAGCGCGTCAATACGGTGCGCGAACTGCCTTCGCCGACAACTTCCGACCGCTTGTTCGGATTTCCGACCAGAGATCTCGACTCCCCGAGCGCGGCCAGCACCCGATTGGCGGCGTCCGCGATTGCCGGACCGAACCGGAAAGACATCGTCAAATGAGTTTCCGAAACGCCTACGATTGTCTCCATGGCGTTCTCGGCGCCGCGCCACTCATAGATCTGCTGATGCTTGTCGCCGACGTAGATCATCTGCGTCTTTTGCCGCTTCAAGATCGAGAGAACCGCCGGATTTGTATCCTGCGCCTCATCAAGCAGCACGAAGGCGTAAGCGAGCTGCGGTTTTGAGATCGACCAGAGCTTCAGATAGCCGTCATGCCCGAGCGGAATATCCGAGCTTTCGCTAATGCGCGAAGCCCACAATTGCCGGGCCATGGCAAGGACGAATTCTTCAAGTTCAACGCGGCGCTCGGCGGATAGGCCAAGCGCTTTGCCGGCGAGGCGGACATGCCTTCCTTCGACCTCATCGTCGCCAGAATGGCAAAATCGCTTGACCGCCTGAAGCGCGAGGTGAGTGACCATGTCCGGCTCAAGGATGGTGGCGCCGGCGTCATAACGATCAATCTCCCATGCGCTCGCCAACTGCTTTGGGCCGACATCGTTGAACCATTTGTCCTTTGGAAACGCATAGCGTGGTCTTAGGTCGGTAAGCGCCGCTGAATGCGTCGTCCGACAATCGGTTTTCGCTGTGAAGACGCCTTTTGCTTCCTTGGCGATCGAGCGGTTGAACGCAAGATAGAGCCCTCGTTCCTTCGGCGCAGTCGCAGCGAGGAATCGCAGCGTCGAAGTCTTACCAGTGCCGGCGAATGCCGAAATCTTCATGCTGTCGCCGTTTATAAAATGGTCGACGGCTTGCTCCTGCTCATCTGTCGGCGGAAACCCGTTCAATTTTTTCCAGTTGAAGGGCCGTTCCCTGCGGCGCATTTGGGGGTAGGCAGAGCTTTCGCCCTTGCCCCCGTCTTGGATCGAGCCCGCATCAAAAAGATCGCTCTGATTTGGCGCGCGCGGCGGCGCTTTTCCGCCTGTGCGCTTCAGCTTTTCTAGCAATCGTCGCGCGCCTGCGGACTTCCGGTGCGTCAGCTCTTCAATGAGGTCAGGAATATCTTCCGGGTTCGATTGCGCCCTCGTCTCGATTTCTTTGGCGCCGAATCCGATAAACCTGCGCGTCATGTCTCCCCCTGGCGAAATCGGCAGTTATTCTGAATGGTATTCGATGTGTACTACTCTGGCCTAATACGGCGATTGAGCCCTTCTCCTATACGATAAAAACTCAAACCTGCCTCTCCTTCCAGACTCTTTATATTTGATCAGGTTACTTCATCTCCTGACCGGGGCTCCCGTTCCAGAGCTCACACAATCCGCCACACTTCCTTGCTCGCCTCATCCCGGATGAGATCGATGCGTTCGCCGTCAAAGTGATAGGCGAGCGTCCGCCCCAGCACCGGAACCGAGACGACATCTGGCCAGAAGGCGGCGACGCACTGGCCTTCGCCGTCGCGGACGCTCGGATAGACGATGCCATCAGAGCCGCCGGCGCGGAGCTCGCGCGCAAAGGCTTGCGACGCGACATAACTCTCCGGCGCGAGGCACGCTTCAAATTCCCCCCCTCCCCTGATGTCATGAACGCGCGCGTCGATCGATCCGACGAGCTCGCGGAACTGGCTGAACCAGCCTGGGCGTTCGTCGGTGTCGGCGTAAGTGCGCGCGCGATGATAGGTCGTCTCCGCGACGGCGGTCCCGAACCGGTTCGCGGCGTAATAGGCGCCGAAACTCCCGTCATGGAACCGCCCCTGAAAGCGCGGGCTGAGATGAACGAAGGGCGCCATGACATAGCTTGAGCCCGCGCCGCCGACGCGCCGTTCGGGCGGCACAAGTTCGAGCCGCCCGATGCTCGCTGCGACGCGCGCGTTTGATTTCGATTCGCCGGACGCGATCGCATCCCATTTCGCGGGATCGGCGATGTCCTCGAAGAGATCGATTGGCGGATGACGCGTCGAAATGATCCGGTGCGTCTTGCGCCAGCGAAGGCGCGTCATCGGCGGCGCCATCAGCCGCGGGCCGCATCGAGATAGAAGCGGACGTCAAAGAGATCCATGATCTGGCCCTGCAGCATGATTTCCAGCGCCGAGCGGCCGCCGAAGGCCTTGTTCGGTTTTTTGACCCAGGCGTAGACGCGCTCATTCTCGGTGAAGAGAATGCGCAAGGCCTTGTGGATGCCCATCAGGATCGAAAGCCGCGTCTTCTGGTCGACATTGAGGCGGCTGATCTCGCCGCGCTTCCAGCGATTATAGGTCGCCGTCGAGATGCCGCCCAAGAGCGTGCAGGCCTCCGCGTCAGTGAGGCCCCAGAAGCGGAAGAGATTGACCGCGGCCTCCGCCATGGCGAGGCCTTCCGCGTCGGTGATCCCGTAATCGCCCGCCGCCAGCGGAAAATCGCCACGCGCTTCCTTGGGCGGCAAACGGTCTATGGCTTCCAGTTTCATCAGGGTCATCCTTTGGCCTCCATATAGGGCATTTTCATGCATTTGACAAGATTTCTGTTTTTACGATCAATTGATAACTTCTTCGAACTCTGCCGTTTCCGTCCCTAAAGCGCCGGCCCGCCGCGGGTCCTGCCGAACTCCCAGCTGACCCCTCCCCGCTTGATGACCCCGGAAATCTCGAGCCCCCGCCGCGCCTCCATGGCCTCCCGCCAGGGAACGAGCGAGAATTCCTTGGACCTCTCGACGATCGCAAAGCGACCTGCCGGCAAATCAACGGATCGCCGGTAAATCCCGGTCAGTCGCTCGCCCTCGACCGGCTGGTCGAAAGCCTTGCCCAATTGCTTCGAAAGCCGCGCGCCGGTCGTGGCGACAGCCTCATGCTCCATGAGCGCCAGGCGCTTTCGGTCGATGACAAGCCGCGCGCCCTCTTCCGACGCAAGGCCTTGCTCGATCAGCCAGCGCCGGCGCAGGGCGAGCGCGCCGCGCAATTCGCCGCCGAAACCGGCAGGTACAGTTTCGAGCTTCTCGTGACTTTCCAGCGCATCATCGAGCAGGGTGCGCGCGCGGGCTTGCGGCAGCTCTTCCAGCGACACCCAGGTGAGCACGCGGATATTTGCCGTGGCCCGTCCGCGTTCGAACTCGGCGGCGCGCTTCAGATAGTCGTCAGGCACGCGCCAGGAGCCGTCTGCCTCGCGCTCGACGATCCCGGCTCGTCGCACTGCTTCAAGGCGGCGCTTGTGCGTCAGGCGATAGTCGGCGGTCGAGCGCGGATCGGCGATCTCGTGCAGCTCGTTCGAATAGACGCCGCCGTTTCTCTCCGCGATCGCCGCGATGGTGAGATCGGATTTGCGAGGACTCCCCGCGCCTCTTGAAACCTCAACGATCGCGCCCTCCGGCGGCATCGCGCCGGGCTTCAGATCGATCTCGACATGCCACTGGTTCCCATCGGCGCCGTCGAGCGCGAGGAACCGCCGCTCATGCGCGTCATCGGCGGCGCCCGATCCGATCACCCGCCCGATGAGCCTCAAAGGCGCCGTCTCGCCGGCGAAGTCGCGCAAATGATGAAGCGAGAGCCGGTCGCCGACGGCATGCTCCATCGAGCGGATGATGTCGCCGCGCCGGCCCATGCCGCGGAGCGTCTCCTCCATCGCGGGCGACAATCGCCAGCCGTCGCGGTCCCGGCGCGCGAGCTGCATCGCTTCGAGAGTTCGGAGGCGCGCCATGAAGAGCTTCGACCGGAAGCGGTCATAAACTGTCTTCGGCTCGCTCAAGGTAACGACGCCGCCGGGGTTCAAGTCCTGGAGTTCGCGGTCGATCGAGGTGAAGCGCTCCTGCGTCGCCTCGCGCATGCGCGCCCGTGCAATCTCGAGATTGCGCCGCTCGCCCAATTCGAGCGTCGCGCGCTCCTCGGCGCGGCCGCGGAACCCGTGGGTGATGTAATTGCGCGCAATGACGAGGTCCTTGCCGTCATCGGCGCGGCCCCGGAGGACCACATGCACATGCGGACGGTCGGTGTCGTAATGATTGACGGCGACCCAGTCGAGCTTCGTCTCCAAATCGCGTTCCGCCGACGCCATGACGTCGCGCGTAAATGCTTCAAGTTTTTCGAGCTCGCCCGCTTCTTCGGGCGACAGGATGATCCGGAACTGATGGCGGTCAGTCTTCCCCTCTTCGAGGAACGCCTCGCCGTCGACAGCGTCCCGCGCCGGCCCATAGAGCTTGCCCGGCGTGCCGTCCCTCTCGGCGCCATCGCGCTGGATATAGCGAAGATGCGCCCGCGCCTTGGCGAGGCCGTTCTTGCCGA
>CALAZI010000177.1 GCA_937895955.1 uncultured Alphaproteobacteria bacterium
CACGATGACGTGAACGAAACCAGTCATCGAACAGATCGAGCAATTGCAGGCGTCGGCGACGATATCGTCATCGGTCTCCGCCTCCCAGCGCACCGCGCCGCAATGACAGCCGCCCTTTTTCCAGCTTTTGGCCATTGTCTCACCCGACCCAGATCAGGCCGATGACGGCGCCGGTCATCAGGGTCGCGAGCGTGCCGGAAATGAGCGCGCGCGGCGCGAGCTGAATGACGTCCTGCCGGCGATCCGGCGCAAGCGCCGTAAGCCCGCCGATGACGATGCCGAGGCCGGCGAAATTGGTGAAGCCGCAAAGCGAATAGATGATGATGAGGAAAGTGCGTTCCGAGAAGGCGCCGGGCCCCTGTTTCGCCAGCTCCACATAGGCGACGAGTTCATTGACCGCCGTCTTGATCCCCATCAGCGAGCCGGCGCGAAAGGCTTCGTCCCAGGGAACGCCGGCGAGCCACATGAAAGGCGCGAAAAGCCAGCCGAACGCGCGCTCGATCGTCAGGGGCGCGCCGGCGACATCGCCGAGACCGCCGAGCATGATGTTGATGAGCGCGGCGAAGGCGGTGAAGGCGATCAATGACGCGATGACGTTGAGGTACAGCGCAAGCCCGTCAGAGACGCCGCGCATGAAGGCGTCCATCGAGCTGGCGTATTTGAAATCGTCGGCGGCGCCGGCGGGCGTCGGCGTTACGCCTTTTTCTTCCGGCATCATCACTTGCGCCATCAATATCGCCGCGGGCACCGAGATGATCGACGCGACGATGATATGGCCGAGGAGCGACGGCTCGATATTCGAAAGGATCGTCGCATAGATCACCATCACGGTGCCGGCGACGGTGGCGAAACCCGCCGTGATGATGATGAAGAGCTCCGAGCGCGAAACTTTCGACAAGAAGGGACGAATGAGAAGCGGCGCCTCCGTCATGCCGAGAAAGGTGTTGGCGGCCGAGGCGAGCGCGACCGCGCCGCCGACATTGAAACCGCGCTCAAGAAGAACCGCGAAACCGCGCACGATGATTTTCAGAATGCGCCAGTGCCACATCAGCGCCGAAAGGCCGGAGAAGAAAATCATCAGCGGCAAGGCCTGGAAGGCGAAATTGAACATCGCGCCTTCATTCGTCACCTCAAAAGGCGCATGGGCGCCGCCGAGAAAGCCGAAGACGAAAGAGGTGCCGGCGTTTGTCGCTTCCTGCAGCGCGCGGACGACGATCTGCAGGCTGGCGAGCGCCTCGCGCGCCGGCGGCAGATAGAGGAGGAGCGCGGCGATCGCGATCTGCGCGGCGATCGTCCAGACGACCGCGAAGGCGGGGAAGCGCGCCTTGTTCGACGAGAAGACCCAGGCGATCGCCGTGAAGGCGAAAAGCCCGATGGCGCTCTGACCGCGCGGGCCTATCGCGCCAAGATCGATCGGCAAATCCATGTCTGGTCTGAAATCCCTCGCGGCGCGCGCAGGTCCCGCGCGGCGGCCGACTATGGCGAGGCCGTTCGGGAAAGCAACCGCGGGGCGAAGCGACGTCAGAAAGTGAGTGAGCGCTCACTTCTATCCAAGGACGGTCGCGAAGGCCGGCCGGCGAACGGTCTGACAAAAACCCTCGCCGCGCCGGCCGCGCAATCTCCGGTTTTGCGGCGCCCGCAAAAGGCGAATTATTTCCGTAGGCGGATCAATAACTTGGCGTTTGCGGACGAAGTTATCCCCCACCTTATCCCACCCCTTGCGGGGCGCCTTATGATAGCCGAGCGACAGCTGTCATTCCGGGGCGCTCCCTAGGAGCGAACCCGGAATCCATGACGCATGTCAGGCTTTGGATTCCGGGTTCGGCGCGAAGCGCCGCCCCGGAATGACAATAGAGACGACGGCGAAGCAGGCCGAAAGAAAGGAGGAATGCGCATGACCAAATCGCCGAACGCCGCCGACGCGCATTCCCGTCTCGCGCGAATTTTCAGTTTACGGATTTTACGGACAAATCCGCGACGACCCGCATGTGCGCTGGATTCAAGCCCAAGCCCGGCGCGGGGAAAATGCGGAAAATCCGTAAAACGCTTCGCCGAAAAGGCGAAATGCAGCCGTCAAAAACGTTTAGGGAAACTACATCGCGGCCGGCGCGGCGGCGACGATCGCGCGGTTCGGAAAGCGGTAGAATTTATGCGTGCCGATGACCGCCGTCGGGGTCAGCGTGTCGGCCCAGGGCGGCGAGACGTAGTCGGCATGGTAATGCGTCGCATAACGGCTGACCGGCTTTCTGATGCCGGCGAGAACGGCGCCCGCAAGCATTTCAGCCTCGCGCCATTTGCGCTCGTTAAGGCGCGCCTTCATCGACCCGTCGCAGGTGAAGGAGAACTGGCAGCCGAGATTTTTGCGTTCCGATCCCTGGAAGACGACCTCGCAGATCGTGTCGGGATAGACGGGGCTCGCGACGCGATTGAGCACGACGTCGGCGACGGCGAGCTGGCCGACGCGGCGTTCGCTGCGCGCTTCGTAATAGATCGCCTGCGCAAGGCAGGTGCGTTCCTCCTCGTCGAGCCTGGCGAGTTCCAGATTGGTGAAATCGAAGTCGACAAGATCGGATATCGGCGCGCCTTCGGCCGCCATCATCGCCGGCGTCACCGCCGGTTTCAGACGCGGCGAAGACAGAACCGCGCGCGCCTGCGCCGTCTGCTCGGTGAGATAATGCGCGTATTCGGCGACAAGCTGGGCTTCATCGGCGACTTCGAGCGCGGCGGCGCGTTCAGCGGCGTTGCGCTTGACCGACGCGGTCGCGCTCATCGCCGTCATCATGATGCAGACCGCGACGCCGGCGGCGGCCAAAAGACTTCTGACGGTCCAGCTGACCTCAGGCCAGTGGACGTCGCCGAGAAGGCGCCTGTCGCCGGCGCGATCAGCGCCGTTATGGACCGGATGACCAGTCATCAACCTGTCAGTCCCTGTTACGCCTGTCCGTCAAACAGGCCCGTTCAAATCCAGTTCCGCGTCCGACCCGCCATTCCCCCTGGCGTCCTCCGGCCGGACATCAGCCGTCTTCTCTCCGCTCGTGTAACCGGCGCTTCGGGGGACCGGTCCTTAAGCTCGACCCCATCGAAGCAAAAGACGCGCCCCACGGCGCGCCCTTCGCCGTTGAATATGGCGCCCGCGAGGGGGCGGCGCAAATTAAAAATGCGCTTTTCGCCGTTAAGGATGACGCCCTTTAACTATATGTTTTCTAATGGAAATTCTCCAAAAAGAAGAATTTCCCAACCTTACAAACGCTTGATTCAACTCAGTGAAGGCTGGTTTTGTTTTGCGTTGCAGCAAGGGACGCCTGGGCCGCGGCCAGTCGCGCAATTGGCGTACGGAAGGGCGAGCAGCTCACATAATCGAGACCGACGGCGTCGACAAATTCGATCGAGGCCGGATCGCCGCCATGCTCGCCGCAGACGCCGAGTTTCAGATTGGGACGCGCCGAGCGTCCTTTTTCGGCGGCGATTTTCACCAGCGCGCCGACCCCGGTCTGGTCGAGCGTCACAAACGGGTCCTTTTCGAAAATGCCGGCGCGCAGATAGTCGGGCAGGAAGGAGGCGGAATCGTCGCGAGACAATCCGAACGTCGTTTGGGTGAGGTCGTTGGTGCCGAAAGAGAAGAATTCGGCGTGTTCCGCGATCGCGTCGGCGGTGAGCGCGGCGCGCGGCAGCTCAATCATCGTGCCGACGAGATAGGTGAGCCTTGTTCCGCGCTCGGCGAACACCGCCTTGGCGACGGCGTCAATGCGCGCCTTCATCATCGCGAGTTCTTTCTTGTCGGCGACAAGCGGCACCATGATCTCCGGCTCGACATGATCGCCGGTTTGCGCGCCGACATTGATCGCGGCCTCGATAATGGCGCGCGTCTGCATCTCATAGATTTCCGGATAGGAAACGCCGAGCCGGCAGCCGCGATGGCCGAGCATCGGATTGAACTCGTGCAGCTTGTGCGCGCGGTCTTTCAGCTTGCCGGCGTCCATGCCCGAGGCTTTCGCGACTTCGTCGATTTCATCGTCCGAATGCGGCAGGAATTCGTGCAGCGGCGGGTCAAGCAGGCGGATCGTCACCGGCAGGCCCTTCATGACGCGGAAAATCTCTTCAAAGTCGGAGCGCTGCATCGGCAAGAGCTTCGCCAGCGCCGCCTCCCTGCCCTTCTTGTCTTCAGCAAGGATCATTTCGCGCACTGCAACGATGCGCTCGGCGTCGAAGAACATGTGCTCGGTGCGGCAAAGGCCGATCCCTTCCGCGCCGAAATTGCGAGCGACGCGGGCGTCGTTCGGCGTTTCGGCGTTGGCGCGCACGCGCATTCGTCGCGCGGCGTCAGCCCATTGCATGAGCGTTGCGAAATCGCCGGAAAGCTCCGGCTCGATCGTCGCGACCTTACCGGCGAAAACCTTGCCCGCCGCGCCGTCGACGGTGATGATTTCGCCTTTCTTCACCTTGCGCCCGGCGACGGAAAAGACTTCCGAAGCCTGATCGATTTTAAGATCGCCGGCGCCGCACACGCACGGCCTGCCCATGCCGCGTGCGACGACCGCCGCGTGGCTCGTCATGCCGCCGCGCGCCGTGACGATCGCGACCGCCGCATGCATGCCGTGAATGTCTTCAGGGCTCGTCTCGACGCGGACGAGAATGACCTTGCGCCCCTCCTGCGCGAGGCGCTCGGCCTCATCGGCGGAAAAGACGACCTCGCCGGACGCGGCGCCGGGCGACGCCGGCAGGCCGGACAGGATGAGATCGCGCGGCGCTTTGGGATCGAGCGTCGGATGCAGAAGCTGGTCGAGCGAATATGGATCGATGCGCATCACCGCCTCGCCCTCGCTGATCAGCCCTTCGCGGCAGAGATCGACAGCGATCTTGAGCGCGGCCTTCGCGGTGCGCTTGCCGTTGCGGGTCTGAAGCATCCACAACACGCCGTCCTGCACGGTGAACTCAATGTCCTGCATGTCGCGATAGTGATTTTCGAGCGTCGCGAAAATCTTCGACAGGCTGGCGAAGGCTTCCGGCATCGCCTCTTCCATCGACGGCGCCGTTTCGCCCATCGCCTCGCGCGCGCGCTTCGTCAGCGTCTGCGGCGTCCGAATGCCGGCGACGACGTCCTCGCCCTGCGCATTGATCAGGAATTCGCCGTAGCGGTAATTCTCGCCGGTCGAGGGGTCGCGCGTGAAGGCGACGCCGGTCGCCGACGTCTCGCCCATATTGCCGAAGACCATCGCCTGAACGTTGACGGCGGTGCCCCAGCTTTCAGGGATCGAGTGAAGGCGGCGATAGACCTCGGCGCGATCATTGCGCCAGGAGCCGAAGACGGCGCTGATCGCGCCCCACAATTGCTCTTTCGGATCCTGCGGGAAGTCGCGGCCGAGCGCGTCCTTCACCGCGCGCTTATATTGCGTGACGACCGCTTTCCAGTCCTCGGCCTTCAATTCGGTGTCGAGGAAATAATCCCGCTCTTCCTTGTAGGTTTCGAGAATTTCCTCAAAGGCGTGATGATCGACCTCAAGAACGACGTTCGAATACATCTGGATGAAACGGCGATAGCTGTCATAGGCGAACCGCTTGTCGCCCGAGAGCGCGGCGAGGCCTTCAACGGTCGCGTCATTGAGGCCGAGATTGAGCACCGTATCCATCATGCCCGGCATCGAAGCGCGCGCGCCCGAACGAACCGAGACGAGAAGCGGGTTCTTCGGATCGCCGAAAACCTTGCCGACCGCTTTGCCGATCTGATCAAGCGCGGCGTCGACCTGCGCCGCAAGCCCGTCCGGATAGCGCCGGTCGTCAGCGTAATAGGCGGTGCAGACTTCCGTGGTGATGGTAAAGCCCGGCGGCACCGGCAGGCCGAGATTGGACATCTCGGCGAGATTGGCGCCCTTGCCGCCGAGAAGGTTGCGCATCGAGGCTTCGCCTTCCGACTTGCCGGCGCCGAAGCTGTAAACCCATTTCATCGACGCGCTCTGACCGGCCGCCATGGCGAATTCCCCGTCTTCATCTTTGACTTTAACGCCCCGACGGCGCGCCGAAGCCGTTCATCCTTAACGATCAAAAACCGCCGGCGGTGCAAGGCGCATGCCCGGCATGCGACGATTGACGCCGCGTTTAGGCCATCGCCCGCAAGAGTCCAAGGGCGCTTTTTATCCGCACGCCGCTGCGCGGCGTTTAAAAAGCCGTCGGGCCGGATTAGCATCGAATCAGCGGCGAACATTGCCGGAAAATTGCGCAAGAGGCGGAAAATGCCATGGCGTTGATCCTTACATCCGATGCGAATGGCGTCAGGACGATCGCTTTCAACCGGCCGGACGCGCTCAACGCCTTTAATCCGGCGCTGTTGAGGGAGCTGACGACGGCGCTGCGCGCGGCGGCGACCGATCGCAACGTCGGGGCGATCGTCCTTTGCGGGACGGGCCGCGCCTTTTCGGCCGGCGTCGATCTGAAGCTCCTCAAGGGCGCAACGCCGGTCGCCGGACGAATCAGCTCCGACTTCGACGGCGAGGCTTTCGAAGCGGCGGCCGCGATCCGGCGATGCCTCGTCCCGGTGATCGCCAAGGTTCACGGCTTCTGCTTCACCGGCGCGCTCGAACTCGCGCTTCATTGCGATTTCATGTTCACAACGGCGGATGCGAAATTCGGCGACACGCACGCCAAATGGGGCCTGCGGCCGACCTGGGGGATGAGCCAGAATCTCGCCCGCGCGGTCGGCGTTCGCCGCGCGCGCGAACTTTCCTATTCGGCGCGCAGCTTTTCCGGCGCGGACGCCGCGCGTTGGGGCCTCGCCAATGACGCCTTCCCCGACAAGGCGGCGCTCGACGCGCATGTCGACGCCTGCGCCGGCGCAATCGCGTCGGCGAGCCGCGGCGCCGTCAGCGCCTACAAAAAGCTCTACGCGCTCGCAGAAGAATCGCGGCCGCTTGAAGAAGCGCTCGCGACGGAAGTCGAACTCGATTTCCCCGAAATCGACGATACCGCCGAAAGACTGAAAGGGTTTGGACAATGACGAAACCGCGCATGACGGTCGACATCGTCGCCGACGTCGTTTGCCCATGGTGTTATGTCGGGGTCAAATCTTTCCTGAAAAGCCGCGACGCGCTGCAGGACGACTATGACGTCATCCCTCGTTTTCGCCCCTATCAGCTGAATCCCGGCCTGCCGGCGGAGGGCGTCGACCGGCATGAATTTTATCGCAAAAAATTTCCCGATCCCGAAGCGCTTGCGGCGGCGCGCGCGGCGATCCGCGAAAACGCCCGCGCGTCAGGCTTTGATTTTGATCCTGCGGCGCAGCCTCATCTTCCGAATACCGTAAAAGCGCATCAGATCATCCGCCTCGCGCATTTCGCCGGCGTTCAGGAAGCCGCGACGCTCGGCGTCTATCGCGCCTTCTGGGACGAGATGAAAAATATCGGCGAAGACGCCGTCCTGATCGACGTCGCCGAAGCGGCCGGCATCGCCCGCGACCTCGCCGCCGCGGCTCTTTCATCGCGCGAGGACGCGGCGATGATCGAAACGGAATCGGACGCCTTCCGCCGCGCGGGCGTTTCCGGCGTGCCGACTTTCATCGTCAATGAGCGCACGGGGTTTTCCGGCGGCATGCCGCCGGCGCAACTGACGCCGACGCTCAAACGAGCGGCGGAAGCGACAACCGCGCCTCTGACAGGAGCGAACGCACAATGACGAAACCGGCTTTCATCTTGCTGCTCGGCATCGCGCTGATCCTCCATCCGCTCGCCGCGTCGGCGAATGACGGCGAATGGCTGAAGCGCGCCGTCGCAAAAGCGCGCAACGGCGCCGTGATCGACGTGCCCGCGGGCGACTATGATCTCACGGATCTGAAGATCGCGCGCAGCCTCACCTTGCGCGGCGATCCGAAGGGCGGCGTCGTCTTCCGGTCGGCTGAAACGACGGAAAAGGGCGTCCTCGTGCCGCTTTCCGGCGTCGATCTCACGGTTGAAAACATCACCTTTTCCGGCGTCAAATCCTGGGACCGCAACGGCGCCGGAATCCGGCATGAAGGGCGCAATCTTTCAATCGTCAATTGCCGCTTTATCGGCAATGAAGACGGCGTTCTCGCCACCGGCGACGCTGACGGCGTCATCGTCATCGTGAATTCTGAGTTTCGCGACAACGGTTTCGGCGACGGCCAGTCGCACGGCGTCTATGTGTCGAGCGGGGGAAAGCTTGACGTTTCAGGGTCGAAATTCATCAGTACACGGATTGGCCATCATGTGAAATCGCTCGCCGACGCGACCCTTGTGCGATCGAGCCTTTTCGACGACGGCTACGGCCGATCCAGCTATGCGATCGACGTCTCGCGCGGCGGCGACGTGCTGATAGAAAATAACACTTTCATCCAGGCGGGCGACGCCGACAATTACACGATCATCAATTACGACCTGACCCGCGGCGGCGAAGCGCGGCGGCTTGTCGTTATTGGGAATGAGATCACAAACCGCTTCGACGGCGGCGTTTTGCTGCGCAACGACACGAAGTTGCGGCCCGTCATGAATGCGAACGCCGTCGTCAACGAGGGAAAGCGGCCGTTGTCGCTGACCGCGCCCGGCTCGCCGCCGCCGCTGAAAGACTAGCGCCTTGAAGGCTTCCAATAACCGCGTCGACGCGGCGTTCGATTGCTCTTGACGCCGCGCGGCGTGCGGCTTCTACTCTCGCCGCGCCAATGGCTTGACTTTCCCGACTGCGCCGACCCTCGACGTCATCTGGATTTCTTGACCTGGCAGCCGGAACGCGCTCCGGCCCCTGCGCGACCGATGACGCCGCTGACATGGAGGCGAATGATGGCGAGCGGAAAAGTAAAGTGGTTCAATGCGACGAAAGGCTACGGGTTCATCACGCCCGATGACGGCGGCAAGGACGTGTTCGTGCACATCACCGCCGTTCAAAAGGCAGGCCTTACCGATCTCAAGGACGGCCAGAAAGTGACTTTTGATCTGACCGAAGAACGCGGCAAAGCGGCTGCGTCGAACCTGAAAGTCGGCTGAGTTTTCAACCGATTAAAGAACTTGCCCGCCGGCGGTTTCGCCGGCGCTTTGTTTTAGAACTCGCCCTGCACGGATATTTTGAAATTGCGCCCCGGCAGCGGCGCAATCTCTTTCAGGAACGAAGTGTGAAGCCGCGCGTCCTCATTTGAGAGATTGAGCGCGGCCAAACGGACGGTGATCGGGCTGTCTTCGCCTATCGGTCGGTAAGTCGCATAAAGGTTATACTGCATGTACGCATCCGTCGGCAGTTCGTTGGAGCCGATTTTCTTTTGCGCGCGCGCATGTTCGATCTCTCCGCGGAGATCAAACGACGCCGAATTCGCCTCCAGCGCGAACAACCCCGTGAAGGGCGGGATGCGCGGCAAGTCGCCGGTCGGCGAGTTCTCCGCCGTCGCGCGCACGTAATCCGCCGCCGCATGGCTATGAATGTGAAACGGGCCGATATGGAACAGCTCGGCGTCGAGTTGCGCTTCAAACCCCTTGAAAGCCGCATCGCTCGCCTCGAAGCGCGCGATCGGGATCAACTCGCCGTCGACATCGGCCTCAAGTCCCGTGAAATTTTCGAAGATGAAGCCCTTGTATGACGTGTAAAAGCCGTTGACGACGAGGGATACGGGATCGCTCGTGAATTTGGCGGTCGCCTCGACGCCGCGCGCCGTCTCCTTGCCGAGCGTCGGATCGCCGATTTCAAAAACGCCGGTCGCAAGATGCGGCCCGTTCGAGAAGAGCTCCTCCGGCGAAGGCGCGCGTTCGGTTCTCAATCCAGTCACGCCGAGAAAGACGCCGTCGGCAGGCGTCAATCCGATCCCCGCCGACACGGACCAGGCGTTGAAGCCGAGATCGGCCGATGTCGCCTCGACGCGGTGGTTCGTGCGCTCATAGCGCGCGCCGGCTTCAAGCCTCAAAACGCCGCGCTCATATTCTTCGAGGCCGAAAAACCCGTATTGGCGCGACTTCACGTCCGGCACGAACGCTTCCTCGCCGATCGCTGAAAAATCACGTAGCTTCCATTGGAAGCCGTAGGCGCTGCTGAGATCGCCGCCGGCCGCGCGCGCATCGTCATCGACAAGTTCGAACCGGCCCTCAACGCCTTCATTGGCGAAGACGGTTCCAGGCTCGCCGGACGGCTCGATCTCGGTATGAGTGTAATCGGCGTAGCCGACGCGCAGTTTCGCCTTTTCAAAAAAAAGAATGTCGGCGTTGATCTCGCTATCGATGTCAATGCGGCGCTGCTTCAGCGCGATCGTGACGCCGCCTGCGTCCGCGCTCTCTTCGCCTTCATCGTCGTGATGGCCGTGCGCGCCCGGAACGCCGTAGGACGTGTTGATCGCCGTTCCTGAAACGCCGAAGAAGCCGCTGCCGAACACGTAGGAAAGCCCGGCGGCGCCGCTCTTGGCTTCCAGCGACGTGTTTTCAACGCGGCCGAACGCTTCCTCGTCTTCTTCATGCATGTCGAGGCCATCCGCCTCTTCGGCGGCGCGAAGGCGCGCGGATTCGACAAATCCTGGAACCTTGTAATCATCCGCCTTGCGATAAGACCCCTCGCTGTGGAAAACGAAATTGCCCGCGCCGGCCTTGCCGAGGTCGACATTGAAGCCGCCGGCCGCCTCAATTCCTTCATCGACCGTCGATCCGCCGACGCGGATCGCGCCGTCGACGCCGGCTTCCGGAAGTGTCGAGGGGATTTTTCCGCTGAACACGTTGACGACGCCGCCGGCCGCGGAAGAACCGTAAAGCAAAGTCGCCGCGCCGCGTATGATCTCGATCTTTTCCGCCATCGCCGGTTCGACCGCGACCGCATGATCGGGGCTGGTCGATGAGGCGTCGATCGAGCCAATGCCGGAATCAAGGATGCTGATGCGGTCGCCGCCGAGCCCGCGAATGACCGGACGCGACGCCGCCGGTCCGAAAAAGGTCGACGAAACGCCCGGCTGTCGACGCAACGTCTCGCCGATCGATCCGGCGAGATTGCGTTCAAGATCCTCGCCGGCGAGAACGGTCGAACCGACAATCGTTTCTTCAGACGAGCGCGCAAGCGGCGAAGCGGTGACGACAATCTCGTCGCGCATGACGTCTTCCTGCGCCGCGGCGACAGAGGGAAGGCACAAAACGGCGAGCGATGCGCCGACGCGCCAATGATGTTTCGAATTCATTTTCAAAGACCTGATTGCTGATTCTGGCGGATTGCGCCGCGCTTTCGTCAGCCGGAAAGAGAGACTGACAATGGCGACGCGCTATTCGAAAGAGATCAGCAAATAGGCGGCGCGCGCGAAGGCGGCGCGATGGGCGCGCGGGCGAAGACAATGTCATCGGCCTTTAGCGTTTCGCGCAGACCGACGGATCGAACCGGCGGCGCGATCTCGACAACGGCGTCGTCAGGGTCATCGGATACGGCCGCCGCCAGGCAAAATTCGCAAGACTGCGGCGCATGAGTGAAGAGGTCTTCGGAATGGCCGGCGAAAAGGAGCTGAGCGGCGGCGAAAACAAAGGCCAAAAAACCGGCCGCCATGATGCGTCGGTGTTTAAAGCCGCCTGTCATCAGCGAATTGTCCGCCACGCCCGATTCCATCAGCCTGCCGGATTAATATAGGGATCTTGAGATATTATAACAAGGCGCCCCGGGCTTCCTGGCGAAGCCACTCGCTGGGCCGATAAATCGCCTCGCCGCATTCGGAAGCGATGTTGTCGAGCGCGGCGACTACATTCGATAGACTCTCGCTGCGCGCCCAGGCGATCGGCCCGAAGGGATAGTTGACGCCGTTCATCATCGCGACGTCGATGGCGGCCGGTTCGGCGACCTGATCGCGAACGGCGTCAGCCGCGCAATTCGCAAGCTGCAAAAGCGTCCGGTAAACGACGAGACCGGCGCGGTCTTTCAAACGCACGGCGTTCTTGCCGCTCGCAGCGATGAAGGAAAGCGCCGCCCGCTCGGCTTTTTCGTCCGAGGCGGCGAAGGCGATCGACGTCGCCGAAGCGGGATCGCGAATGAAATCGACGACCACGGCCGGACCGCCGATCTCCGCCGCAATGGCGAGCGCGGTTCTTCCCTCGCACATCATGATCCGCGCGCCGTTATGATCAACGGCGCGGTCGGCGAGCACTTTTCGCAGCAAGGCACCGTCGCCCGGCGCCTCGCTCTTCGCAGCGAATGTCGGCGCCGGCTTTTCTTGGCCCTTATAGGAATAGACGCCGACGCCCGACTTCCTGCCCAGCCGCCCGGCGTCGACAAGCCGGCCCTGCATCAAGGAGGGCGTGAAGCGCGTGCGGCCGAAATAGGCGTCGAACACCGACTTCGCAGCAGCGGTGTTGATGTCATGCCCGATCAGATCGCCAAGCTCAAACGGCCCCATGCGAAATCCGGCGAGATCGCGATAGAGAAAGTCAATCGTCGCCGCGTCGGCGGCGCCTTCCTCAAGCGCCCGCCAGCCCTCGCCGTAAAAGGGTCGCGCCACGCGATTGACGATAAAGCCCGGCACGTCGCGCGCCATCACCGCCGTCTTGCCCCATGACTTCATGAGGTCGAGCGCTGAAGTCGCCAGCGCCTCATCCGTTTCCGCGCCTGAAATAACTTCAACGAGCTTCATGATCGGCGCGGGATTGAAGAAATGCAGGCCCATATAGCGGCCCGGATTCTTGTGTCCCGACGCAAGCGCCGTCACGGAAAGCGACGATGTGTTTGTTGCAATGACGGCGTCGCCGGCGACGACGTCTTCAACCTGCTGAAACAGCGCGCGCTTGACTTCGGAATTTTCAACGACGGCTTCGATGACGAGCCCGACTTCGCTGAAATCGGCGACGTCAAGCGTCCAGCCGCAGCGTGCGGCGATCGCTTTCGCTTCGCCTTCAGCAATCTTGCCGCGCTTGACGAGAGCGTCGAGGCCTTTTGCGATCGAGTCTTTCCCGCGCGACAGCGCCTCTTCAAACTGATCGAGCACGATAACGCGATGGCCGGCCTGCGCCGCGACTTGCGCGATGCCGGCGCCCATTGCGCCGGCGCCGACGACGCCGACGATCACTTCCTCGTTCAGCAATTCCCGCTCCGCGATCCCTGAGCGCTCGCAAGAACGACGCTCATCCGGTTGCGCCATTCCTCGAGCAAATCCGCATTGCTTCTATGACGCAGGCCGTATCGCTTCAATATTTCCGTTCGGTCGGATTTCGGCGCGCCGAAAGTCGCCGCGACGCGCGGCCACCAATAGGTGATGCTGTCGTCGATTTGCTTCAGCGTCGCGCCGCCGCGGGCCGCGAGGCTGCGCAAACCCTCTTCGCCGAGTTCGGCGTGGCGGTTCTCGCGCGGCAGGATATCTCTGAACGCGGCGCCGAGCGGTTGATAGGAACAGGCGACAAGATCGCCAAGCTGGATGACGGTCGCCGCGCCCATCATGACGTTCATCACGACCGAATCCGTCCAGTCGCGCAGCGGATAATGAAATACGTTGAGGCGCATGTCGCCGGCGCGCCTTGTGACGCCGATATCATCCGTGCGCGCGATGCGCGCCGCCCAGGGGTGGACGTTCTGGTAGCGCGCGACATCAGCGCCGAAATCGCCCATGATCCTTAATACGCGCTCGGCGTGGTCGAGTTTTTCCAGCACGATGCGCGAGGCGGCGATCTTCTCTTTGACCCCCGGCCCCCAGTTGATGCAGTCGGCGAAACCGGCGGCGCCCGCCATTTCGGAATCGACGAAACTCGCCATCATCCGCAACAGCTCTGCGCGATAGCGCGCGGGCGCGTTGCCCGGCGCGGAAAACTTTCCGCCGCGAGCGAGATATTCGAATATGTCTTTTTCGTCAGCCATCTTATTGATCGTAATCGACGACGACCCTGTCCGTGCGCGGATGCGACTGGCAGGTCAGGATATAGCCCCTTTCGACTTCATAATCTTCAAGGGCGTAATTGGCTTCCATGTCGACTTCGCCCTCGACAAGCTTTGCGCGGCAGGTCGAGCAAACGCCCGCCTTGCAGGCGTAAGGCGCATCGATCGACGCGGCGAGCGCGGCTTCAAGCACGGTCTCCTCGCCCTTGGCGAGCTCGACGACGCGCGCGGCGCCGTCGAGAATGATCGTCGCCGAGCATTTCGCGCCTTTGGCGGCGACCGCGCCGGATGCGGCTTTCTTCTTGGCGCGGCCGGGCTGCGCGCTAGCGAATAATTCGAACTTGATAGCCCCTTCGTCGAGGCCGTGCGCTTTCAAGGATTCCGACACCGCGAGCATCATCGGTTCGGGACCGCAGATGAAGGCGAGATCCGCATCCTTCACATTGATCCAGCGGGAAAAAAGCGCGTCGCATTTTTCGCGGTCAAGCCGGCCTGAGAACAATTCGACTTCCGAGGCTTCGCTCTCAAGCACATGGATGACGCTGAGCCGGCCCATGAACGCATTTTTGAGATCTTCAAGTTCTTCGCGGAACATGATCGCCGATGTCGACCGATTGCCGTAGATCAGCGTGAAGGTCGACTTTTTCTCCGCCTCAAGGACCGTCTTGATGAGGCTGATCATCGGCGTGATGCCGGAGCCGCCGGCGAAACCGAGATAGGACCGCGCTTCTGCCGGCTTCAGCGCGCTGTGAAAATTCCCCATCGGCTTCATCGCCTCAAGCGTGTCGCCGACTTTCAGTTCCTCATTCGCCCAGCTTGAAAACCAGCCGCCGTCAACTTTTTTGATGCCGACGCGCAGGATGCCGTCATTGACGCCGGCGCAGATCGAATAGGATCGCCGCATTTCCTCGCCGTCGAAAACGCGGCGGAAAGTGAGATACTGTCCCTGAATGAATTTGAAATCGCCATTCGCTTCCGGCGGCGGCGTCAGGGTCACAATGACGGAATCGCGCGTGTCGCGCTTGATGTCTGTGACGGTGAGCGGGGTGAATTGGGCCATCTAAAAGCTCTTGAAATAATCGAAGGGTTCAAGACAGTCGCGGCAGCGCCAGCTCGCCTTGCAGGGCGTCGAGCCGAAACGCGCCACCTGTTCGGTCGCGGTCGAGCCGCAATGCGGGCACTCGACGATCGGATTTTTAAGATCGCCGACGCAACGCGCGCCTTCCGCCGGCGGCGCGATGCCGTAGGCTTTCAGTTTCTCGCGCGCTTTCTCGCCGATCCAGTCTGTCGTCCAGGCGGGCGACAATTGCGATTTCGTGCGCACTTTCTCAACGCCGCGGCGGCGAAGCGCCTCCTGAATATCAAGCGCAATGACCGCTGTCGCCGGACAGCCGGAATAGGTCGGCGTCACCGTGACGACGAGGTCATCGCCTTCCCATTCGACATTGCGCACGATGCCGAGATCGACGACCGACACGACAGGGATTTCAGGATCCGGCACGTCTTCGAGCCAGGCCCAGATTTCCTTCGCCGAGGGTTTCGTCGAAAGGCCCGCCATCACCATTTCGCTCCGGGATAGGCGCGCTGCATCCACTGCATTTCAGCAAGAATGTAGCCGAGCTCTTCGGAATGCATCCCCTGCTTGCCGCCTTTGCGCGTCGCCGCGTCCCATGGCGCTTTCAGCGTCGCTTCCTCGAATGTCGATTTGAGGCTTGCAAGATAACGCTTGCCGACTTCGCCGAGATCGGGCGCGATCCTGCGCGCGGCGAGGTCGCCGTCGATCGCGTCGGCTGCGTAAAGCTCGCCGGCGAAAGGATAGAGCGCATCGAGCGCCGTTTGCATGCGCTCATGGCTTTCTGCCGAGCCGTCGCCGAGGCGGACGATGAGGTCTTCCGACCGCTCAAGATGATAGCGCGCTTCTTTTTCCGCTTTTTCCGCGATGTCGGCGACGCGCTTGTCGGCGGAGGATTTCAGCGCGACGAGCATCGGGTGATGCCAGGCGTCGAAAAGATATTGACGCATCAGCGTATGGGCGAAATCGCCGTTCGGCTGTTCGACCAGCAACGCATTGCGGAACGCGCGCGCGTCGCGGAGAAAGGCGAGATCATCGGCGCTGCGCCCTTTGCCTTCCAGTTCGCCGGCGAGGCCGAGCCACATTTTCGTCTGGCCGATCAAATCAAGCGCGACATTGGCGAGCGCGATGTCTTCCTCGACGGCGGGCGCATGGCCGCACCATGCGCCGATGCGCTGGCCGAGAATGAGCGCGTTGTCGCCCATGCGGAGCGCAAGTTCGAAGAGCGCGGCGTCCGTTTTCACTGTCGCGGTCACATGTGCCCCACTTCGTCAGGAATGTCGTAGAAGGTCGGGTGGCGGTAGATTTTCGAGTTCGAGGGTTCGAACAGCGGCTCCTTGTCGCCGGGCGAGGACGCGGCGATGTCCGACGCCTTGACGACCCAGATCGAAACACCCTCATTGCGGCGCGTATAGACGTCGCGGGCGTTCTTGATCGCCATTTCCGCGTCCGGCGCGTGAAGCGAGCCGAAATGACGGTGCGCGAGACCATGCTGCCCGCGGATGAAAACTTCCCAGAGAGGCCATTCGTTTTTCATCGTTTACTTCCTTCACGTCATCCCGTGCGCGCTGCGGCGTGAAACGCCGCTGCGCAGACACGGGATCTTTTCATTTCAATCCCGATCCCGGACAGGCGTCGCACCGCTGCGCGCTGCAACGCATCCGGGATGACGCCTGAAACCTCACTCCGCCGCCATCCTGCGCGCTTTTTTCTTCTTCGCGTTAGCCATCAGCCCGTCGCGGAACCATGCGCCCTCGTTCCACGCTTTCTGCCGCGCTTCCATACGCTCCTTGTTGCAGGGGCCGTTGCCTTTCAGCACCTCGTAAAATTCGTTCCAGTCCGGTTCGCTGAAGTCGTAGCCCTGTTTCTCTTCATTCCATTTGAGATCGGGGTCCGGAACATTGAGGCCTAGATATTCCGCCTGCGGAGCGGTCTGGTCGACGAATTTCTGGCGCAGTTCGTCATTTGAATTCTGCTTGATTTTCCACGCCATTGATTGCGCCGAATGAACGCTGTCCTTGTCGGACGGCCCGAACATCATCAGCGCCGGCTGCCAGAACCGGTTGAGCGCATCCTGCGCCATTTCCTTTTGCTCCGCCGTCCCCTCGCAGAGCCGCATCATGATGTCGTAGCCCTGACGCTGGTGGAAACTCTCCTCCTTGCAGATGCGGATCATCGCGCGCGAATAGGGCCCGTAAGAGCACCGTTGCAGCGGCACCTGGTTCATGATCGCCGCGCCGTCGACGAGCCAGCCGATAGCGCCGATATCGGCCCAGGTCAGCGTCGGATAATTGAAGATCGAGGAATATTTCGCCTTACCGGACAAAAGCTCTTCCGTCATCTCATCGCGCGAGACGCCGAGGGTTTCCGCCGCGCAGTAAAGATAAAGTCCGTGCCCCGCCTCGTCCTGCACCTTGGCGATCAGGATCGCCTTGCGGTCGAGTGTCGGCGCGCGCGTGATCCAGTTTCCTTCCGGCAATTGCCCGACGATTTCCGAATGCGCGTGCTGGCCGATCTGACGCACCAGCGTTTTCCGGTAGCCTTCCGGCATCCAGTCTTTCGGCTCGATCTTGATGTCGGCGTCGACGCGCTCCTGAAAAGCGCGCTCTTCCGGACCCATTTCGTCGAGCGCTTTCACCCGCTCGCCCGTCGATTTCACCATCTGGGCGTACATTGGATTCCTCCCGTGGAATTCGCGGCCTTTCTACAATTCACCGACCGATCGGTCAATGAATTCTGATCGAGGTCAAATTTACGGATTTTGCGGATAATCCCCGCCCCCGGCGCCCCTTTGACTCCAGTCCCCGCGCGGTCTGCAGCGGTTTTGTCCGTATTATCCGCATCTCCGCTTTCAGCCCCGATCGTCAGCATTGTGAGCGAACGCTCACATGCAACCAGCCGAATTTTCGCCGCCGCGGCCGACATCCCTTTCGCTCCTAGAAAACGGGCGCAATTGCCCGACGCAAGACCAGTCTAGGGCTCACGCAAGGGAGGGGGATAACTTTTTTCCCTAATGAATTCAGCGGGTTAGAAAAATAGTTTTCAGACCCGCTCGATAATGCTCGCGATCCCCTGCCCGACGCCGATGCACATAGCGCATAGCGCGAAACGCCCACCGGTGCGCTGCAGTTCTTCCGCCGCCGTTTGAACGAGGCGCGTTCCCGACATGCCGAGCGGATGGCCGAGGGCGATCGCGCCGCCATTCGGGTTCACATGGCTCGCGTCGTCGGGAAGGCCGAGTTCGCGAAGACTGGCGAGCGCCTGCGATGCGAAGGCTTCATTGAATTCGATCACCGACATGTCGCCGATGGAAAGTTTCGCTTTGGCGAGAACCGCTTTCGACGCCGGCGCCGGGCCGATCCCCATGATGCGCGGCGGCACGCCGACGA
>CALAZI010000178.1 GCA_937895955.1 uncultured Alphaproteobacteria bacterium
GCGCCGCGGCGGCCTGATCGCGCGCTGCGAGCGCTTCCTCGTGTCGTTGATGCGGAGCAAAATCGTCGTTCGCTAACGCTTCAATGCGGTCAAGGGTTGCCTGCGCGATCTTGAGTGCTGCGCGCCGCGATTTCACGGCCGATTTCGCCTGCTCTAATTCTTCGGAGCGAGCGCCGCTCTGAAGTTTTGTCAATTCAGCGCGTCGCGCCTCGACCCCTGCGCCGGCGAGCGCCAGCTCATCCTCGAAATCGCCTGTCTCCAGCGCGGCGACGACTTCGCCTTTTGAGACGCGATCGCCTTCCTCAAAGGCCATTCGTTCAAGTCGCCCCGGCGCTTTAAAGGCGAGATCGACCTGCCTGATATCGACATTTCCGGTCAGAATTAGAGAGTCGTTGCGATCTATTGTTAGACCATTCGCGCGCCACGTGGCGATCCCGCCAGCGACAACCGCGAGAATGATCACACCCGCCGCTCGGCCGACATTCTTGTTCATGGCCGATTCTCCATCCGTGACCTGCCCGTCACCGCGCCAGTCGACCGATCGCGGCGCCATCGATCCGGAAGACGATATCGGGATCGGGGCGAGCCAAATGAAGCGCCTTGTCGGGGCAATCAATCGCCGACAGCATGTGCCTGATGACGTTCAGCCGCGCCTCCTTCTTATCGTTTGCCTGCACGGCGTGCCACGGCGCAAAGTCAAAATCAGTGGCTAATAGCATTTCGTCGCGCGCGCTCGAATAAGCGTCCCAGTTTTCGATTGCCGCCTCATCGATCGGACTGACTTTCCATTGCTTCAATGGGTCGGTTCGGCGATCCTTCAAACGGCGCGATTGCTCGTCCCTGTCTATATCGAGGTAATATTTCAAAATCTGCGCGCCGCCGCTCGTGAGAAGCTTCTCAAACGGCCCCACATCGCCAATGAAGCTTCGATACTCGCCCTCGGTGCAAAACCCCATGACACGCTCGACGCCGGCGCGATTATACCATGATCGATTGAAGAGCACGATTTCCTGATCCGCGGGCAAATGTTGCGCGTAGCGCTGAAAATACCAGGAACGGCGGTCATGATCCGAGGGCTTGCCGAGCGCGACGACGCGCGTCTCTCTCGGGCTCAGATGTTTGACGACTCTCTTGATAGCGCCGTCCTTGCCGGACGCGTCGCGACCCTCGAATATCACAAGGATACGGTGATTATGGGCGATTGCATGCCGCTGAATCTTGACGAGCTCGATTTGAAGCTCCTTCAAAAGAGCATTGTACGATTTGTCGCCGCGGTTCTTCTTTGAGGACATCCGATCTCCATTAATGGCGAACGCTGTGCAGCGCCGTCGCACACATATCAGGGATTGGCTTCTGATGCTCGTAAAGATAATCGCGAGTGAGAGGCGCGGCGGTCTGTTTCTTTGAGAGCTGAAACTGGAAGACGACGTGCTCGCCATGTGTGAAAGAAAGCTCGCTCGCCGCCAGATAGAAATGCCACATCCGCCTGAAGCGGCCGTCATAACGCGTGCCAAGGCGATCGGCATATTGATTGAAGCGGCGGCGCCATTCGCAGAGCGTCTTTGCGTAATGGAGTCGCCAGACTTCAAGGTCAGTGACGAAGAGGCCTGCGCGCTCAATCGCTGGGGCTATTTCCGATAGCGCCGGGATATAGCCCCCGGGAAAGATGTGCTTTGCGATCCAGCCGTTGGTCGCGCCGGGTCCGCGCGTCCGTCCGATCATGTGAATGAGAGCGACGCCGTCGCCTTCAAGAAGGCTCGCGACTTTGCTGAAATACTCTTCAAAATGCGGCGCCCCGACGTGCTCGAACATGCCTACCGAAACGATCCGATCGAATCGTCCTTCGACGCTGCGGTAATCTGCGATTTCAAAGTGGACGCTATCGCCAAGACCGCGCGCGCTGGCGCGCATTTTAGCGACCCGCGCTTGTTCGGTGGAAAGCGTGATGCTGGTGACGTCTGCGTCCCAATCTTCAGCAAGCGTCATTGCGAGACCGCCCCATCCGCCGCCGATTTCGAGAACGGACATGGCCGGCGCCAGGACCAGTTTCTTGGCGATCAGCTTTTTCTTCTCGCGTTGCGCCTCCTCAAGCGCCGCGCCGGGGCGCGCGAAATAAGCGCAAGAATATTGAAGGTCCTCATCGAGGAAAAGGCGATATAGATCGTTGCCGATGTCGTAATGGTGTTCCGCATTGCGGCGCGCCCGATCAGCCGGGTTGAATTGACGCAATCGCCGCGACAGACGTCGAATAAGAGCCGCGACGCCGCTCCTGCCGGCGCCGCCGGAAAGGAAGTTGATCCAGATCAAGTCGAGCAGGCCGAAAATGTCGTCATCTTCGACTTCAAGGCCCTTGTCCATATAGGCCTCTCCGAGCGCGAGTTCGGGGTCGAGCAGGATTTTGCGCATCCATTTGCGGCTTGCAATGCGAATGCGGACGGGAGCTTTATCGGTCTCGCCATAGGAAGCATTGACGCCGTCAGGATACGAAACAGCGAGCGCGCCGATTTTGACGCCGTTTTCAAGCAGCCGATCGAATAATCGTCGTTCCCACCACATCCCAGTTCTCCAATTCGCGCATCGCGCGGATGCGACTGTATTTACGTAAGAGACGCGGCGTCCCCTCCGACATTACGGTCGGCCGTCCGCGACCTGCAGTCGCGCCTTCTTCTTCCGTGCGTCTTTGAGGGGCGTTGGAGTTTCGATCGTATCATTAACGCGACACGTTTTCGGTCGCCGGCGTTTTTCATGGAAGGATTCGGGTCGTGAGCAGCCAGCTCGAAGATACACGGGCGCGCGCGCCTGTTGAGGCGGCGCTCAAAGAATCGCATCGCGATCTCTACGCCTATCTCGTTCGCAGGCTTGGCGATCCTCATGACGCGGCAGACGTTTTACAGGAATTTTTTGTGGCCGTTCTCGGCAATTTCGACCGGGTGCGCGATGAGGAGCGCATTCGCGGCTGGATGTCTCGCATCCTTCAGAACTCGATCGCTGATCATTATCGCAAGAAATCCCGCGCCAGGCGGCTAGAGGCGAGTTATGCCGCCGATCGGTCGATGATCGAGGAAGACGAGATCGATCTCGTCATCTGCGCCTGCCTCTATAAATTGTTGCCGACGCTGAAACCCGACTATGCGACCTTGATATGGCGGGCTGATCTCCTCGGTGAGGAAAGGGGCGTCCTGGCCGCTGAACTCGGGCTCGACGACAACGCGTTTCGGGTCAAATTGCACCGCGCCCGACGCGCCCTTCGTCGTCGTCTGCACGAAAGCTGTGAGACCTGCCCAGAGCATGGATATCTGCGGTGCGACTGCGCTCACGCATCGGCGGCTCGCGCGAGGCTGGAAACGATGGCGCAAGTGTAACGGACTGCGCCCTCCTGCGTCTGTCAGGAGATGTCTAGCGCGAATTTTCGCCGCAGGCGGCTGACCGCCTTATTGCCGGCCGTGAATAGCCGGAGTCAAAGGAGAGAATTATGACTGAGAAGGCAAATGCAAAGCGAGTTGCGACGGAGAAACCGGTTGCGGTCGCGAACGTCCCGGATGGCGACATGCAAGGCGCCTTTAAAAGCCTCGCGGGCGCACCGTTTGAGAACGCCAGGCTCGCAGGTGAGGTGTCGGCGCTTTTCATCAAAACGGCGCAGGACCTTTTTGCGCGACAGGCGGCTTACTTGAAGGCCAACGCTGAGGCTTTTCAGCTTGCGGCGTCGAATTTTCGAAACGCCGACCCGTCGGAGCGGCTCGCCGAACACCAGCGCCTTTACCGTGAAACGATGCAACGATCAGTCGATCATGTCGCCGGCGTCGCGGAGACAATTTCAGCGTATTGCTGCGACGCCGCCGACCATTTGTCGCAAACACTCGCCGCAACGGTTGAAAAGCCTTCCGCGGCGCCAAAAAGCTGAATGATCGCATCTGGTTGGTCGATTTTGCATAACATGGGAGAATGGCGATGGCGGGCGATGGCGCAGCGACGCATGCGCATGAAACGCGATTGATGTTGGCGGCGACCGCTGAATCGGAAGCGAACGCCGCTGCGAAAGAAAAGGCGCAGAATGTAAGCGAGTGGGCGCTTTCGCCAGCGCGATTGGCGATCGAATTCGCCGATTACGCGATCGACGCGGCGCAGCGCGCTATTCTCTTCTGGGATGCGTTGCGGCAAAGGGCCGACAATATGCTCGACCATGAGCGCGACGGCCTGCCGCCGCTTCTGAAGTTCAAATATGAGGAGGTTGCGAACGCGGCGGAGTTTGATCCGCCGGCGAATTATCGACTACTCAAAATCACGGAGGCGGATGACATCTGTCTCGCTGACTGCGTCGATCCGGAAAAACCGCCAGTCATGATCATCGAACCGAGGGCAGGTCACGGTCCGGGCATAGGAGGCTTCAAGCGAGACTCTGAAGTCGGCGTCGCTCTTCACGAAGGTTATCCGGTTTACTTCGTCGTCTTCGATCCGGCGCCTGTTCCCGGCCAGACTTTGCAGGCCGTTCTGGAGGCGCTTCGCAGATTCGTGGAAATCTTGAGAGACCTTCATGGCGGCAAGGCGCCCGTCCTTTACGGCAATTGTCAGGGCGGATGGGCGGCGGCATTGACAGCCGCCCATTGCGGCGCGCTCGCAGGACCGGTTGTCATGAACGGATCGCCGCTCTCTTATTGGGCGGGAGAGCCCGGCGCCAATCCCATGCGTTTAGCGGGCGGCTTGCTCGGCGGCGCCTGGTTGACGCAATTTCTGGCTGATCTCGGCGCCGGCGAATTCGATGGCGCGTGGCTGGTCCAGAACTTTGAGAATCTGAAACCGGAGTCGGCCATCTGGCGGAAATACGCCGATCTTTATCTCAATATTGATCAGGAACGGGCGCGCTTTCTCGATTTCGAAAGATGGTGGAGCGGGTTCTATCGACTGAGCCGAGAAGAGATGATGGCGATTGTCGAAAATCTGTTCATCGGCAATCGCGCAGAAAAAGGCGAAATGCGCATCGACGAACACTGCGTCGCCGACCTGACGAAAATCACGAGCCCAATCGTTATCTTCGCCTCCTATGGCGACAACATAACGCCGCCGCATCAGGCGCTCGGATGGCTCAACGCCGCTTATGGATCGACGGACGCGCTAAAAGCGGCCGGACAGCGGATCGTCTATCTGATAAACCAACATGTCGGACATCTCGGAATTTTCGTGTCCGCGAGCGTCGCTCGTTTCGAGCACCGCGCCATTCTTGAAAATCTCGGCGATATCGGTTCGCTCGAGCCCGGACTCTATGAAATGCGGATCGACAATCCGACTGGCGATCCGGATTGCAAGCGCGATCAATATGTCGTGCGGTTTGAACCGCGCAGGATCGAAGATCTGTCATTCGACTATCCGAAAGAAGCCTTCGAGCGCGTTGCGGAGGTTTCGGCGAACCTCAAAAAGTTTTACGCGGGAGTCTTCAGTCCGTGGGTGCGCGCTTTCGCTTCGCCCACAACCGCTGAGCTGCTGCGTTGGGCGCACCCGATGCGGACGTCGCGCTACATCTATTCTGAGAAACTCAATCCGACGATGGCGATTGTCGCGACGGCGGCGGAAATGGCTGAAAAAGCGCGCTGGCGCGTCGATACGAAGAACAGGTTTCGCGATGCGGAGCGGCTCGCAGTCGAGAATATTGAAGCCGGCATTCGTCGTCTGCGTATCGCGCGCGACGGCGCCAGCGAGCAGATTTTCGATTGGATTTACAATTGGGCCGGGCTGAAAGGCGCCTTAAGCACGGCGCCGGCCGGCTCTCGCGTTGACGACGGGCGCGCCGCATGAACAGCGAAGGACGAATAGGCGCATTGACGGCGCGCCCGAAACGGGCCTCGGCGATTCCGCAAGAGTTTAGTGCGGACAGCGCCGGTTTCTCCGCCAAGCACGCGCTTATTCTGAATTGCGGCTCCTCAAGTCTCAAATTCGCGCTTTTCCGGATGGATCCCGAGCCCCAGCGCCTCATCGCCGGCGTTACGGAGGAGCTCGGCTCGAGCAAGCCGAAATCGCGCGCTGAAAACATGCAAGGCGAACTTCTTTGGAGCGCGAGCGTCAGCGCCGCCGACTACAAGACAGCCGTTGAGGACGCAATTACGAGGCTCGAGCAAAGTGGCCAGTTCGGATCGATCGATTTTGTCGGGCATCGAATCGTTCACGGCGGACCGGATTGCGATTGCCCTGTGCCTCTGACGCCGACAATTGAGCGACGTCTGCGACGCTTGATACCACTCGCCCCGCTTCATTTGCCCGCCAATCTTGAAGGCGTCGCGGCCGCCCGAGCGAGACTTCCAGGCGCGCAACATTGCGCGTCATTTGATACGGCCTTCCATCGTTCAGCGCCGAGGCTCGCCCAGATGACCGGGCTTCCGCCGGCCTATGAGACGGATGAAATCAGGCGGTACGGCTATCACGGGCTATCCTATGAATTCATTGTCGAAGATATCGCGCGCCGCGAAGGAAAAGCGGCTCTCAACGCGCGCATCATCGTTGCGCATCTCGGCTCCGGCGCGTCCATGGCCGCAATATCCGACGGGCGATCAATTGAGACAACTATGGGATTCAGCACAGCCGCCGGCCTGCCTATGGCGACGCGAAGCGGCGATCTCGACCCAGGTTTGCTTCTCTATTTGATCGAGGAGAAGGGGCGGTCGCCTCAGGACGCACGCGAACTCATCTTTCATCGTTCGGGTTTGCTTGGTCTTTCCGGCGAAACCGGAGACATGAAATCGTTGACCGCGCCCAACGCGAGCGAAGCCGCGAAACTGGCCGTGGAGTATTTCTGCTACGCCGCCCGCAAGCAAATCGGAGCCCTCGCCGCCGCGCTTGGCGGTCTCGATCGGATCGTTTTCACCGGCGGGATCGGCGCGCGATCGGCGATCGTCAGGCGACGCATCTGCGAGCCGCTGAGCGAACTCTTCGCGCTCGCGATCAACCCAGCGCGCAATGACGCTAGCGCAGCGATCATTTCGACTCCGCAATCGCGCATACGCGTCGACGTCGCCGAAACCGATGAGGAATTGGTGATCG